>NZ_JBXAPG010000047.1:0-58184 GCF_058803765.1 Burkholderia sp. GW821-FHT14F03 | reverse complement strand
GGCCGGCGTCGCCGCCGGGGCCGCCGCCGTTTCGCCGGCCGGGTTCGCCGCGGCCGCCGCCGCGCCGCCCGAGCCGCCGCGGAAATCGGTCACGTACCAGCCCGAGCCCTTCAATTGGAACCCGGCGGCCGTGACCTGCTTGCGAAAACTGTCCTTCCCGCACTCCGGGCACTGCGACAGCGGCGCATCGCTCAGCTTCTGGAGCACATCCTTCGCGTGACCGCACGCTTCGCATCGATAGGCGTAGATCGGCATGATATTTTTCCCGCGGAAAACGATAAACGGCTTGCAAAACCTTGAATTATAGCCGAAAGGCGCGCCCGCCCCTCACTACGACCGGCGCCAGGTCTGCCAGCGCTCGCGGCCCGCGAATACCGGCAAGGACGACGCGACCGGCGCGTCGTCGATCAGTTCGAAATACGGCCCGAGCAGCGCATCGAGCGCCGCGCGCTCGATGCCGAACGGCGGCCCCTTCGGCGTCTCGCCGATGAAGAAGTAGCCGGCCAGCAGGCCGCCCTTCGGCAGCAGCGCCGCCATCCGCGTCGCATACGCGGGCCACAGCGTGCGCGGGATCGCGCACAGGAAGGCCCGCTCGTAGATCCACTCCGGCGTGAACGGCGGCGTATAGGTGAAGAAATCGGCCTGCTCGACCAGGAGCGCATGCGGGCCGAGCTGCGCGCGCGCCGCGCTCACCGCCTGCGCCGCGAAATCGATCGCGCGCACCGGCCAGCCCGCGCGCGCGAGCCACAGCGCCTCGTACGCGCTGCCGCAACCGGGAATCAGCACCGGGCGCGGCGCATGCGCCGAAGCGAACGCGACGAACTCGGGCGGCGCGCCCGCCTGATCCCAGGGCGTCACGCCCCGCTCGAACCGCTCGTCCCAGAATGCCGCGTCGGCCGGGTTGCGCGATGCGAAATCGGCGCCGCTCGGGCCCGCGTCAGGGTGGGGAGGCTTCACTGCGCGCATCGTTCCGTGCTCCAGGTGCGGCGCCGCGCGCCGGCGTGTTGTGGCGGCGCTCAGCCGCCGTACGCGAGGACGATCAGGATCCGGGTCATCACCGCGCCGACGCCCATTGCGAGCCCAAACACCAACAGCGCCTGCAACAGCCGGTTGGTGCGCTTCTGTTCGAGCAGGATCTGCCGCATCATCTCGTCGCTCGCCACGCGCGGCGCCGCATGGCGTTCCGCGAGCACGTGGTGGATCAGCCGCGGCAGCTGGGGCAGCGTCTTGCTCCATTGCGGCGCCTCGACCTTGAAACGCTCGTACCAGCCGCGCAGGCCGATCTGCTCGGTCATCCAGCGTTCGAGATACGGCTTCGCGGTTTTCCACAGGTCCAGTTCGGGGTCGAGCGAACGGCCGAGGCCCTCGACGTTCAGCATGGTCTTCTGCAGCAGCACCAGCTGCGGCTGGATCTCGACGTTGAAGCGGCGCGAGGTGGAGAACAGCCGCATCAGCACCTGGCCGAGCGAGATGTCCTTGAGCGCGCGGTCGAAGTACGGCTCGCAGACCGCGCGGATCGCGCTCTCCAGCTCCTCGACCCGCGTATCGGACGGCACCCAGCCGGATTCGAGGTGTAGCGTGGCGACCCGGTGGTAGTCGCGCTTGAAGAACGCGAGGAAATTCTGCGCGAGGTAGTTCTTGTCGAAGTCGGACAGCGCGCCGACGATGCCGAAGTCGAGCGCGATGTAACGGCCGAAGTTCTTCGGGTCGAGGCTGACCTGGATGTTGCCCGGGTGCATGTCCGCGTGGAAGAAGCCGTCGCGGAACACCTGCGTGAAGAAGATCTCGACGCCTTCGCGCGCGAGCTTCGGGATATCGACGCCCGCCGCGCGCAGCGTATCGATCTGGCTGATCGGCACGCCCGACATGCGCTCCATCACGAGCACGCTCGAGGTCGAATAGTCCCAGAACATCTCGGGCACGAGCAGCAGATCGACGCCCGCGAAGTTGCGGCGCAGCTGGCTGCCGTTGGCGGCCTCGCGCATCAGGTCCAGCTCGTCGTGCAGGTACTTGTCGAACTCGGCGACCACCTCGCGCGGCTTCAGGCGACGGCCGTCCGGCCACAGCCGCTCGGTCCAGGTGGCGATGTCGCGCAACAGCGCGAGGTCGGAATCGATCACGGGCAGCATGTTCGGCCGCAGCACCTTGATCGCGACCGCGCGGCCCGCGTGCGTGCCCTCGCGGAACTTGGCGAAGTGCACCTGCGCGATCGACGCGCTCGCGACCGGATCGCGCTCGAATTCGTCGAACACCACGTCGACCTGCGCGCCGAGCGACTTCTCGATCAGCGCGATCGCGACCGCCGACTCGAACGGCGGCACCTGATCCTGCAGCTTCGCGAGTTCGTTCGCGAAATCGACGGGCAGCAGGTCGCGCCGCGTCGACAGCACCTGGCCGAACTTCACGAAGATCGGGCCCAGGCTTTCGAGCGCCCGGCGCAGCCGCACCGCGGGTGGATCGGAAAAGCGCCGGCCGATCGTCGTGATGCGCAGCAGCAGCTTCACGCGCCGGTCGTCGACGCGCGACAACATCACCTCGTCCAGGCCGAAACGGATAACGGTATAGACAATCTTGATGAAACGGAAAATGCGCATGCGTGACGGCCCTCAGTGCGCGCTGCGCGGGCTGCCGCCCGCGCGCGCGCCAATGCTTTGTTCTAGTCGCTCGACCCGCTTCTCGACCCGCGCGAGCGCATCGCGCGCGCGCGCCAGTTCCGCGCCGACATCGGCGAGCGCGGCGCGCCGCACCACCTGGGGATTCTCATCGAGCCAGTACTCGGTCAGCGAGCCCAGCAGGTTGCGGCCGGTGCGCCGCGCATGCTCGCCCGTCGTACGCACGAGCGCGGCGATCCGATGCGCCGGCGCGTCGCCGATCAGGCGCGCCAGATCCTCCTCCGGCTCCCAGCGCAGATGCTCGGCGAGCTTCGCGATCTGCGTGGCGAATTCGGCGTCGCCCTCGATCTTCACGTGCTTCATCAGCGCCGCCTGGCCGCCCTGCGCGAACGCAGCCGCCGCGTCGAGCGGCGAGCGCCCCGCCGCGCCGAGTGCGATCGAGACGTCGCAGCCGCGCGCGTCGTGTTCGTCGACCGCGGCCAGACAGCCGTCCGGCTGCACCGCGAGCAGCAGCGTCACGGGCGGCACGTCGAGCCGGGCGAGCTTGCCGGCGTAGGGAGTCAGGCGGTCGCGCGCCCAGGATTCGCGGGCGAGCAGGTGATTGACGGCAGCGACAAAAGGCTTGGCGGCAAAGGTCATCGGACAGGGAAAGAAAAACCCGCGCAGGCGGGACGCCTGCGCGGGTTTCTATTGTAACGTCGGTTCGGTCCCGCCCTCTTGCCGCGTGACAGGAAACCGATTTCGGTCAGTGCGTGTTGACCTGCTGGATGCCCGCGAGCAGCCAGCCCTGGCCGTCCGCCTTCGACAGGTTCCAGATTTCCTCGAACGGCTCGGCCGACGCGCCGGCCGCCTCGCGGATCAGCCCCGAGAAGCGCACGCTCGCGAGCGACTCGGCGCCGCGCTCCTCGACCGCCAGCAGCTCGGCGTCGAGCTGCGCGACGTCGGTCTGGTTGGCGCCCGCGCCGCGCGAGGCGAGGTCGACCTTCACTTCCGCGAACATCTCCGGCGTCGTGAATTCACGGATATCGGCCATGTTGCCTTCGTCCCAGGCAGCCTGCAGGCGCACGAAGTAGACCTTCGCGTTGCGCAGGAACGCCTCGGTGTCGAAGCCGGCCGGCACCGCCACGGCGGCCGCGGCCGCCGCGACCGGCGCCGCGCCGCCGCCGAACACGCGCTGCGCCTCGCCGGCGTAGCTGCTGCCCGAGCCCGCGTAGCCCTGATTCTGGTTCTGGCTGAAGCCGGTGTCGAAGCCACCCTGGTTCAGCGACGGCTGGCTGCCGCCCGTCGCGTACGCCGGTTCCTGCGAACGACGACGATTCATGAACTTGCGGATCAGCCAGATGCCGACCATCGCGAGCAGCGCGATCACGATGACGTTCGCCATCATGCTCGCGAACGCCCCGCCCAGACCGAAGTGCGACAGCAGCGCGGCGATGCCGAGGCCGGCCGCGAGACCGGCGATCGGCCCGAGCCAGCGCGAGCGGTTCGGCTGCGCGGCCGGCGTCGGCTGCGCGCCGGGCGCGCGCTGCGCCTGCGACGGCGCGGCCTGCTGCATCGGCTGCTGCGCGGGCGGGGTCGCCTGGCGCTGCTGCAGCGACTGCGACTGGCGGCCGACGCTGCGGCCGCCGCCCATGCGCTTCGCCTCGGCGTCGAGCGACGCGAACGTACCGGCCGTGAGCAGGCCGACCATCAGGAGCGTGCCGATCCGTTTCGCCCACGGCTTCGGCTGCTTGCTGCGGTTAAACAATGAACGGGAATCAGACATCTCCATCTCCAGAATGTAAGACAAATGTATGGAAAGAACCCCTTAGTACTTGGTTCCGAGGTGTAACGCTACCACGCCACCTGACAAATTGTAATATTTGACGGCGTCGAGACCAGCGAGTTCCATCATCGTCTTCAGCGTGTCCTGATCGGGGTGCATCCGGATGGATTCAGCAAGATACCGGTAACTTTCAGCATCTTTCGCGAACTTGTCGCCAAGCCACGGTAATACTTTGAAAGAATAGAGATCGTAGGCTTTCTTCAGCGGCGACCACACCTTCGAGAACTCGAGCACCATCACGCGGCCGCCCGGCTTCGTCACGCGGCGCATCTCGGCCAGCGCCAGATCCTTGTGGGTCATGTTGCGCAGCCCGAACGCGACCGTCACGAGGTCGAAGTGGTTGTCCGGAAAGGGAATTTTCTCCGCGTCGCACAGGAGCGAGGGGGTCACGACGCCGCCGTCGAGCAACCGGTCGCGGCCGACCCGCAGCATCGATTCGTTGATGTCGGTATGCCAGACCTCGCCCGTCGGGCCGGCCGCCTTCGCGAACGAACGGGTCAGGTCGCCCGTGCCGGCCGCGAGGTCGAGCACCTTGAAGCCGGGCCGCACGTTCGCCTGCGCGATCGTGAACGCCTTCCACGCCCGATGCATGCCGGCCGACATCAGGTCGTTCATCAGGTCGTAGTTGCTCGCGACCGAGTGGAACACCCCCGCCACCTTCTTCGCTTTCTCGGATTCCTCGACGGTTTCGAAGCCGAAGTGGGTTTTGCTCATCGCGTAGATTCCTCTGGAAAAGACAGAACGGCGCCGCATCCGGCGCCGTTGCTCAGTGGCAGTGGCCTTGCGACCCCGAGGCCGCTGGCATCGGGGCGTCGCGTTCGACGCCCGCCGCCTTCAATTTATCGAAATACTCGCGCCATAGCGCGTCCTGGCGGGTCGCCAGCTCGTACAGCAGATCCCACGAGTAGATGCCGGTCGAATGGCCGTCGGAGAAGGTCGGCTGCAATGCGTAGTGGCCGACGCCCTCGAGCGCCGTGATCGACACCTCGCGCTTGCCGGTCTGCAGGGTTTCCTGCCCCGGCCCGTGGCCGCGCACTTCCGCCGACGGCGAATAGACGCGCATCAGCTCGAAGGGAATCCGGTAGCTCTCGCCGTTCGGGTACTGCAGTTCGAGCACGCGCGACACCGCGTGCACGACGACGCCGGACGGAATCGGCGTCGTGGAAGTCAAGCCGCTCATGGCTCTCCCTGTTCGATGATCTGTTCGATTTCCTCGCGCACCGCGTTGTGCAGCAGCGTGGCCTGCGCGGCGCGCAGCCGCAGCAGCGCGTCCGACACCGAGCGCTGGCGAGGCGCCCAGACCGGCTGCGGAAAGTGCGCGTCGTTGGAGAAGCGCGGGATCACGTGCCAGTGCACGTGCGGCACCTGGTTGCCGAGGCTCGCGAGGTTCACCTTGGCGGGCTGCATCACGCGCCGCACCGCCCGCTCGACCGCGCACACGATCCGCATCAGGTACACGCGCTCCGCCTCGCTCAGGTCGGAGAATTCGGCGACGTGCGCATGCCAGATCACCCGGCAGAAGCCCGGGTAATCGGTCTCGCCGGTCGCCAGAACGACGCGCAGCGCGTCATCCTTCCACAGCAGTTCGCCGCCGTCCTCGCGGCAGAAGATGCAATCCATCGTCGCTTCCTTACGGGTGGAATTACGGGTGGAATGTTCGTGACATTACACCAGTACGCGCTCGATCCCGCCATTATTCGCGCGAGCGACATAGTCGGCCATCCAGTTCTCGCCGAGTACATTGCGCGCGATCTCGACCACGATGTAGTCGGCCGAGATGTCGGCGTCCTCGTTGTAGCGCGACAGGCCCTGCAGGCAGGACGGGCAGCTGGTCAGGATCTTCACGTCGGCAGCGGCGGCCGGCGGCGCGCCGTCGGCCGCCACGACCGGGATGTTGCGCAGCTTGGCCGCGCCCTTGCGCAGCTCCTCTTCCTTGCGGAAGCGCACCTGCGTCGACACGTCCGGGCGCGTGACCGCGAGCGTGCCCGATTCGCCGCAGCAGCGATCGTTCTTCTCGATCCGGTAGCCGTCCTTCTCCGCGCCCATCAGCTCGTTGACCAGCGTGACCGGGTCCATCGTCTTGATCGGCGTATGGCACGGGTCGTGGTACATGTAGCGCACGCCCGCCACGCCGTCGAGCTTGATGCCCTTCTCGAGCAGGAACTCGTGGATGTCGATGATCCGGCAGCCCGGGAAGATCTTGTCGAATTCGTACCCGGCGAGCTGGTCGTAGCAGGTGCCGCACGACACCACGACGGTCTTGATGTCGAGGTAGTTGAGCGTCGTCGCGACCCGGTGGAACAGCACCCGGTTGTCGGTGACGATCTTCTCCGCCTTGTCGTACTGGCCCGCGCCGCGCTGCGGATAGCCGCAGCACAGGTAGCCCGGCGGCAGCACCGTCTGCACCCCGGCTTCCCACAGCATCGCCTGGGTCGCGAGCCCGACCTGCGAGAACAGGCGCTCGGAGCCGCAGCCCGGGAAGTAGAACACCGCCTCCGAATCGACCGAGGTCGTCTTCGGATCGCGGATGATCGGCACGATCTTGTTGTCCTCGATGTCGAGCAGCGCGCGCGCCGTCTTCTTCGGCAGGTTGCCCGGCATCTTCTTGTTGACGAAGTGGATCACCTGTTCGACCACGGGCGGCTTGCCGGTGGTCGCGGGCGGATGCGCTGTCTGCTTCTTCACCACCTTCTTGAGCACGTCGTTGGCGAAGCGCTGCGCCTTGTAGCCCACCCCCATCATCACGCTGCGCGCGGCATTGATGGTCTGCGGATTGGTCGCGTTCAGGAAGAACATCCCCGCCGCCTGGCCCGGGTTGAACTTCTTCTTGCCCATCTTGCGCAGCAGGTTGCGCATGTTCATCGTCACGTCGCCGAAGTCGATCTTCACCGGGCACGGCGTCTCGCACTTGTGGCACACCGTGCAGTGGTCGGCGACGTCGTTGAACTCGTCCCAGTGCTTGATCGACACGCCGCGCCGGGTCTGTTCCTCGTACAGGAACGCCTCGACCAGCAGCGAGGTCGCGAGGATCTTGTTGCGCGGGCTGTACAGCAGGTTCGCGCGCGGCACGTGGGTCGCGCACACCGGCTTGCACTTGCCGCAGCGCAGGCAGTCCTTCACCGAGCTGGCGATCGCGCCGATGTCGGACTGCTGCATGATCAGCGATTCGTAGCCCATCAGCCCGAAGGACGGCGTGTACGCGTTGCGCAGGTCCGCGCCCGCGAGCAGCTTGCCCTTGTTGAAGCGCCCTTCCGGATCGACGCGCTGCTTGTAGGCGCGGAATTCGCCGATCTCGTCCTCGGTCAGGAACTCGAGCTTCGTGATGCCGATGCCGTGCTCGCCCGAGATCACGCCGTCGAGCGAGCGCGCGAGCTTCATGATGCGCGCGACCGCGGTATGGGCGTCCTGCAGCATCTCGTAGTTGTCGGAGTTGACGGGCAGGTTGGTGTGCACGTTGCCGTCGCCCGCGTGCATGTGCAGCGCGACGAACACGCGGCCGCGCAGCACCTGCTTGTGGACGCCCTGCGCCTCGTCGAGGATCTGCTTGAACGCGCCGCCGTTGAAGATCGCGCGCAGCTCCGCGCGGATCTCCTGCTTCCACGACACCCGCACGGTGCGGTCCTGAACGATGTGGAACACGGTTGCATCCGGCTGCGCGTCGACGCGGTCGGCGAGCTTTTCGGCGAGCGCCTCGTAGCCGAGCTGCACGAGGTAGTGCTGCGCCTCGCGCAGCGACAGGTCGAGCTTGTCGCGCAGGAAGATCCAGCGCGCGCGCACCCGCTTGAGCAGCGCGAGCGCCTGCTGCACGCGGTCCTCCAGCAGTTCCGCGCTCGGGATCTCGTTGGCGTCGTCGCTCTTGCCGAGCGGCAGCTTGCCCGTCGAGAAGAACGCCTCGAGCGCGTCGACCAGCTGCAGCTTGTTCTTGATCGACAGCTCGATGTTGATGCGCTCGATGCCGTCGGTGTACTCGCCCATCCGGTCGAGCGGGATCACCACGTCCTCGTTGATCTTGAACGCGTTGGTGTGCTTCGCGATCGCCGCGGTGCGGCTGCGGTCGAGCCAGAAGCGCTTGCGCGCCTCCGCGCTGACCGCGACGAAGCCCTCGCCGCTCTTGCCGTTCGCCATCCGGATCACTTCCGAGGTCGCGGTCGCGACCGCGTCCGCGTCGTCGCCGACGATGTCGCCGATCAGCACCATCTTCGGGAAGGCGTTGCGCTTGCTCTTGGTCGCGTAGCCGACCGCGCGCAGATAGCGCTCGTCGAGGTGCTCGAGGCCCGCGAGGATCGCGCCGCCCTGTTTCGAGGTCTCGAACAGGTAGTCCTTGATCTCGACGATGCTCGGAATCGCCTCGCGCGCCTGGCCGAAGAATTCGAGGCACACGGTGCGGGTATGCGCGGGCATCTTGTGCAGCACCCAGCGCGCGGACGTGATGAGCCCGTCGCAGCCTTCCTTCTGCACGCCCGGCAGGCCCGCGAGGAACTTGTCGGTGACGTCCTTGCCCAGCCCTTCCTTGCGGAAACGGCGGCCCTCGATATCGAGCGTCTCGGTGCGCAGCAGCTTCTCGCCCGGCGCGCGCGCGCCGTCGAACCACTTCAGTTCGAAGCGCGCGACCGCGATGTCGTGGATCTTGCCGAGGTTGTGCTCGATCCGCGTGACCTCCAGCCAGTTGCCGTCCGGATCGACCATCCGCCACCACGCCAGATTGTCGAGCGCGGTGCCCCACAGCACGGCCTTCTTGCCGCCCGCGTTCATCGCGACGTTGCCGCCGATGCAGGATGCGTCGAGCGAGGTCGGATCGACCGCGAACACGTAGCCGGCCGCCTCGGCCGCCTCGGTCACGCGGCGCGTGACCACGCCCGCGCCGGAGAAGATCGTCGGCACCTTGTGCGCGACGCCCGGCAGCTCGGTCAGCTCGACCGCGCCGAGCTGTTCGAGCTTCTCGGTGTTGACCACCGCGGAAAACGGCGTGAGCGGCACCGCGCCGCCCGTATAGCCGGTGCCGCCGCCGCGCGGGATCACCGTCAGGCCCAGCTCGAAGCAGGTCTTCACGAGCGCCGCGATCTCGGCCTCGCTGTCCGGCGTCAGCACGACGAACGGATACTCGACGCGCCAGTCGGTCGCGTCGGTCACATGCGACACGCGCGAGAGGCCGTCGAAGCGGATGTTGTCCTTTTGCGTGCAGCGGCCGAGCGCCTTCGTCGCGCGCCGGCGCAACTCGGCCATCTTCTCGAATTCGTGCGCGAAGGTGTCGACCGCGCGATGCGCGGCCGCGGCCAGCATCTCGACGCGCGCCGCGCGCTCGCGGCCGGCGTCGTCGCGGTGCGCGGTGAGGTCGGCGCTGCGGCGCTTCTCGATCTCGGACAGGCGGTGGTTCAGCGCCTCGATCAGCAACGCGCGGCGCTTCGGATTGTCGAGCAGGTCGTCCTGCAGGTAGGGATTGCGACGCACCACCCAGATGTCGCCGAGCACTTCGTACAGCATCCGCGCCGAGCGGCCGGTGCGGCGTTCGGCGCGCAGCTCGTCGAGCACGGCCCAGGCTTCGTCGCCGAGCAGGCGGATCACGATCTCGCGATCGGAGAACGACGTGTAGTTATACGGGATCTCGCGCAGGCGGGGCGCGGGGTCGGCGGCGACGGCAGCGGCCGCGCCGTGCGGGTCGAAAACTTGCGGTGCGTTCATGTTCGGACGATTCGAAGCGCCGTCCACGCCGTCACGACGTGAGACCGGCAAGCGCGAGGTGCGCAATCTTGGGGAAATCTTCTGTTACCAGGCGCGTGGCTTTGCATGGGACCCGAGCCGGCGCGACGGCGCCCGACTGCGAATCGATCATCACGCCCTGGCGGCGCTCGGAGCCATCAACACGATCGCGCGCAACGCGCGTGCCGTTCCGCCGCAGGACATGCTGCGCGCGGCGACGGCTTCAAACTGGCGATCCGGGGCGGCCTTTGCATCTTCCGATCCTTGATTCAAAAAGGGATTCTAACCCATGATCGCCCATCCCGTGAGGGGCCGGACCGGACCCGGGACCGGACCCGGGACCGGCTCCGGCGGGCCTCGCGGCGCGGCGCGCGCGGCCTTTCACCATCCGTCCGGTCGGTAACCATCCGGTTAAGCCCGAAACGACGAGGGTTGGCGCTATCATTGCCGTTTTACCGTTCGCTTACCGCTTCCGTCCCGCGTTCTCTCATGGCTTCCCACGATTATCTGAAGAAAATCCTGACCGCACGCGTCTACGACGTCGCGGTAGAGACCGAACTCGAACTCGCGCGCAACCTGTCCGCGCGGCTCGGCAACCCGGTCTACCTGAAGCGCGAGGACAACCAGCCGGTGTTCTCGTTCAAGCTGCGCGGCGCGTACAACAAGATGGCGCACATTCCCGCCGACGCGCTCGCGCGCGGCGTGATCACCGCCTCGGCCGGCAATCACGCGCAGGGCGTGGCGTTCTCGGCCGCGCGGCTCGGCGTCAAGGCGGTGATCGTGGTGCCCGTGACCACCCCGCAGGTCAAGGTCGACGCGGTGCGCGCGCACGGCGGCCCGACGGTCGAGGTGATCCAGGCGGGCGAGTCGTACAGCGATGCCTATGCGCATGCGCTCGAGGTGCAGCGCGCGCGCGACCTGACCTTCGTGCACCCGTTCGACGATCCGTACGTAATCGCCGGCCAGGGCACGATCGCGATGGAAATCCTGCGCCAGCATCAGGGCCCGATCCACGCGATCTTCGTGCCGATCGGCGGCGGCGGCCTCGCCGCGGGCGTGGCCGCGTACGTGAAGGCGGTGCGCCCGGAAATCCGCGTGATCGGCGTGCAGACCGACGACTCCTGCGCGATGGCGCAGTCGCTGAAAGCCGGCGCGCGCGTCGCGCTCACCGAGGTCGGGCTGTTCTCCGACGGCACCGCGGTCAAGCTGGTCGGCGAGGAAACCTTTCGATTGTGCGACGCGTATCTTGACGATGTCGTGACGGTCGATACCGACGCGCTGTGCGCCGCGATCAAGGACGTATTCCAGGACACCCGCAGCGTGCTGGAGCCCGCCGGCTCGCTCGCGGTCGCGGGCGCGAAGCGCTACGCGGAGCGCGAGGGAATCGAGGGCCAGACGCTCGTCGCGGTCACCTCGGGCGCGAACATGAATTTCGACCGGATGCGCTTCGTCGCGGAGCGCGCCGAGGTCGGCGAGGCACGCGAGGCGGTGTTCGCAGTGACGATCCCCGAGGAGCGCGGCAGTTTCCGGCGCTTCTGCGCGCTGGTCGGCGACCGCAACGTGACCGAGTTCAACTACCGCATCGCCGATGCGCGGGCGGCCCACATCTTCGTCGGCGTGCAGATCCGCCGGCGCGACGAACCGGCCGAGATCGCGGCCAACTTCGAGGCGCACGGCTTCACCACCGTCGACCTGTCGGGCGACGAGCTGTCGAAGCAGCACGTGCGCTACATGGTCGGCGGCCGCTCGCCGCTCGCGCGCGACGAGCGGCTGTTCCGCTTCGAATTCCCGGAACGGCCGGGCGCGCTGATGAAATTCCTGTCGTCGATGGCCCCCGACTGGAACATCAGCCTGTTCCACTATCGCAACCAGGGCGCCGACTACAGCTCGATCCTGGTCGGGCTGCAGGTGCCGCAGGCCGATCATGCGGAGTTCGACCGCTTCCTCGCCGCGCTCGGCTACCCGTACTGGGAAGAAAGCGGCAATCCGGCGTATCGTCTATTCCTTTCCTGACTTCAGACCGCACCATGCATCCCGAACATTCCCCACTCGGCAAGGACACCGTCTACTCGGACCGCTACGATGCGGCGCTGCTGTTCCCGATCCCGCGCGCGGGATCGCGCGAGCAGATCGGCATCGGCGCGCAGCTGCCGTTCTTCGGCACCGACATCTGGAACGCCTACGAGCTGTCCTGGCTCAACGCGCGCGGCAAGCCGCAGGTCGCGGTCGCGACCTTCTTCGTGCCGGCCGAATCGCCGAACATCGTCGAATCGAAATCGTTCAAGCTGTACCTGGGTTCGTTCGCGCAGACCGTGTTCGAGTCGCTCGACGCGGTGCGCGACACGCTCAAGCGCGACGTCTCCGCCAGCTGCGGCGCGAGCGTGGCCGTGCAGCTCACGGCGGCCGCCGACTTCCGCAAGCTGAAGATGGAGGAGTTGGACGGGCTGTCGCTCGACCGGCTCGATCTCGATGCGGAGGTCTACCATCCGGATCCGTCGCTGCTGTCGGCGGCGCACGACGAGGCGCCCGTCGAGGAAACCCTGGTGTCGGACCTGCTGAAGTCGAACTGCCCGGTCACGGGCCAGCCGGACTGGGGCAGCGTGCAGATCCACTATGTCGGCCCGCCGATCGACCACGCCGGGCTGCTGCGCTACATCATCTCGTTTCGCAGCCACACGGGCTTCCATGAGCAGTGCGTCGAGCGGATCTTCGCCGACGTGCTGCGCGCGTGCAAGCCGGTCAAGCTCGCGGTGTATGCGCGATACACGCGGCGCGGCGGGCTCGACATCAACCCGTTCCGCACCAACTACAACCAGCCGATGCCGGACAACGCGCGCACGGCGCGGCAGTAAGCAGCGTAAAAACGGACGCCAACGATGCGCGCCGCCGGGCGGAAAGGTCCGACAAGCCGCGCATGGTTAGCATCGAGTTTCCGGTAGTGAATCAAGGAGTTTCACGTAACGCGTCGATCGCGCAATGCAAAAAGAAAACGCCGAACCATCGATCAGTCGGTCGTCGGACCATCCATCGGCCCGTTCGCTCCGGATCATGTCGGCCGATGCCATCTAGAACGCCTCGGCGGTAATCTCCAGACGCTTTCCGAGCGCAGCAAACGCCGCCTCCAGCGTGTCGATCTTCGTCACGTGCGACAGATCCATGATCCTTTGAACCTCCTGACGCCGGATCCCCATCCGCTTGGCCAGTTCGAACGGCCGCACGCTTTGATCCACCATCGCATTCAGAAGCAGAACCTTGGCGGACACGCTCGCGGGCAACTCCACGAACGCCTCGCCACGTCTTGCGCCGGAGGGAGGGGGAACCACCCGCTCATCTTCGATGTAGAAGTCCATCGCGGTCAGCAGCGCGTCCTCCGCCATGACCCACGCCTCCTCCTTCGTGGCGCCGGAGGTAATGGCTTCAGGAATATCTCGAAACGTTACGACGTATCCCTCTCCGTCCCGCTCCAGTTTGGCCGGATAACGCAACATAGGAATCTCCTTCTACTCATCAAGCACGATTGCATGAAGTCGTGCGCATCAAGCAATCAGTGTGGCCGGTGCGACCGAAACCCCTTGGGGCTTCCTCCTCACGCCAATCCCAGTTGCTTGCAAATTGCCCTCCTCAAGCCCTCCCCTATCTCTCCGGAGTGCCTCGGAAGCGTCGTCTGCCGGCCATTCAGGTACACCTTCGCATGCTTCGCCCCCTCCTCGAAGGTGGCGCCCCGATCGACCAACCATCGCCTGAATTCGCTGAATTTCACTCGGCCTCCCGCTTCTGCCTGCCCGCGCCTCCGCTCGCCTCGTGATTCAGATGCCACGCACCCGAGAAGAGTAAACAATTTTGTTTACTTCAACAAGGCCCCGGAAAACATTTTTGCCGACGCCGAAGCACAGTGCCGGCCAACGATCGGCCGACTCGACAGACGCGCATGACACGTGTCGGCGCGATCCCTCCCGCCGTGGCTGAACGACGCACACCGAAAGGGAGCCCTCACGGGCCGCGCATCGGGGAAAGGACGAGATTGAAATGGGACGCGCTTCGGAAAGCGCCGCGCAGGATCGTCGACGCACGACTGCGACGGCGCGCCGGCAAGAGCAGGTGCGCGATCCGCGCCTGCCGATTCCTCGGCACGCCAGCCGCCAACAGCGGCGCGCAGAGATTTCCATCGAGCGGGATCGGGCGATCCCGCCATGTCAGGACGCCCGTTCAGCGCCTGAATACAACGACACACTTGCGCGGCCCCGCTCGCGGCGCCGCGCGATCCGGCCGCTTACGCGCCCGGCTTCTTGTACGCGATGCAGTCGACCTCGACCTTGCAGTCGATCACCATGCTCGACTGCACACAGGCGCGCGCCGGCGGATGCTCGCCGAAGTACGACAGGAACACCTTGTTGAACGACGCGAAATCGCGCGCGTCGTCGAGCCACACGCCGCAGCGCACGACGTGTTCGAGCCCGTAGCCCGCTTCCTTCAGGATCGCGATCACGTTCTCGATCGTCTGCTTCGACTGCGTGACGATGCCGCCCTCGACGACCTCGCCGTTCACCATCGGCGTCTGACCCGACACGTACAGCCAGCCGTCGGCCTCGACCGCCCGCGCAAACGGCATCACCTGACCGCCCGTCCCCTTCGCATCACCCACACCATAACGCTTCATCGATTCACTCCTGTTCGGTTTCGATGCATGACGGCGCGCCCGCGCGCGCCGGATTGAGATTGGAATTGACGCCGCGCGCCGCCGGACTCAAAACGCGTCCGCCGCCCGCGCGCCGCGCGCGACGAAATGGCCCGCGCGCTCGCCCGTCGGCATGCCGTCGCGATACGACAGCACGCCGTTCACCCATACCGCGTCGATCCCGCGCGCCGGCTGCTGCGGCCGGTCAAAGGTCGCGGCATCGAGCACCCGCGCCGGATCGAACAGCACCAGGTCGGCGTGGTAGCCGATCCGCACCTCGCCGCGCTTTTCCAGACCGAAGCGGCGCGCCGACAGCGAGGTCATCTTGCGCACGGCTTCTTCCAGCGGCAGCAGGCCGCTGTCGCGCGCATAGTGGCCGAGCACGCGCGGGAACGCGCCCCACAGCCGCGGATGCGGCAGCGGATCGTTGGGCAGCCCGTCCGAGCCGACCATCGTCGCCGGATGCGAGAGGATCCGCCGCACGTCGTCCTCGGACATGTTGTGATACACCGCGCCCGCCGGCTGCAGCCGGCGCGCGGCGTCCTGCTCGCTCACGCCCCATTCCGCCGCGATCGTGCTGATCAGCTTGCCCGCCATCTCCGGATGCGGCTCCGACCAGGTGATCGTGATGTCGATGTCGCCCGTCACCTGCTTGAGGTCGAGCGTCGACGAGCTGCGGCTGTACGGATAGCAGTCGCAGCCGATCGGCTGCAGCCGCCGCGCGCCGTCGAGCGACGCGAGCACTTCCGCGCTGCGCCCCCAGTTCGACGGCCCCGCGCATTTCAGGTGCGAGATCACGACCGGCACGCGTGCATGGCGGCCGACCCGGTAGGCCTCGTCCATCGCCTCGAGGATCGCGTCGAACTCGGTGCGCATGTGCGTCGTATACAGCGCGCCCGCCCACGCGAGCGGCTCCGCGAGCGCCATCACTTCCTCGGTGGGCGCCGCGAACGCGGAGCCGTAGGCGAGCCCCGAGCTGAGGCCGAGCGCGCCGTGCGCGAGCGCCTCTTCGAGCTGCGCGCGCATCGCGGCGATCTCCTCGCCGGTGGCCGCGCGATCGAGCCGGTCCATCTGGTTGCTGCGCAGCGCGGTATGACCGACCAGCGCCGCCACGTTCACCGCCGGACGCGCCTGGTTGACCGCGTCCACGTAGGCGGCGAAGCTCGGGTAGCAAAACGCGTCGCGCTCGCCGAGCAGGTTCATCGGATCGGGCGGATCGCCCGCCAGCGTGACGGGCGACGCGCTGATCCCGCAGTTGCCGACGATCACCGTCGTCACGCCCTGCGAGATCTTCGGCAGCATCTGCGGCGCGCGGATCACGTGCGTGTCGTCGTGCGTGTGCACGTCGACGAAGCCGGGCGCGAGCGCGCGCCCCTCGGCGTCGATCACCGTCTCCG
Source organism: Burkholderia sp. GW821-FHT14F03 (assembly GCF_058803765.1). NCBI lineage: Bacteria > Pseudomonadati > Pseudomonadota > Betaproteobacteria > Burkholderiales > Burkholderiaceae > Burkholderia > Burkholderia sp. GW821-FHT14F03. Next base: position 41,978 of record NZ_JBXAPG010000047.1, on the reverse strand, counting down.
CGAGCCAGTTCGACAGATTGCCGATCGCCGCGACATGACCGTCGCGCAGCGCGACGTCGCGCTCGACGGGCGGCGCGCCCGTACCGTCGTACAGCTGGGCGCCGACGATCAGCGTGTCGGCGGCTTCGGGATGCGAATGCATGTCAATCTCCCAAGGGTTGGCGGTCTCCGCCGCCGCGATAGGCATCGAGCGCCAGCTTGACGCGGCGCAGCCGCTCGCGGCACGCGTCGCCGAGCAGCAGCGCGACCTCGGTGACGAGCACGTCGAGCGCCATCATCATCACGTAGCGCGACGTCGACGGTTTGAAAATGAAATCGGTCTCGTACGCGACCACCGGGATCAGGTGATCCGCGAGCTGCGCGAGCGGCGAGGCGGGCGCGGTGATCGCGATCAGCGTCGCGCCGTAGCGCTTCGCGAGCGCGCAGCTGTCGAGCAGCTCCGGCACGCGGCCGGTCGCGGACAGCGCGACGATCACGCAGTCCTTCGTCACCGTGCTCGCCACCATCCGCTGCAGCAGGCCGTCCTGGTAGCTCGCGACCGGGCAGCCGAAACGCACGAGCCGGAAGCGCAGCTCGTCGGCGAGCGCGGTCGAACCGCCGCCCTGCCCGTACACGTAGATCATGCGCGCGGCCGCCAGCGCCTGCGCCGCGGCGTCGAAGCCGGTCTGCCGCAGCAGTTGCTGGTTGTGCGCGAGCGCGACCTGCACGTCGTCGAACACCCGTGCGACGGGGCTCGCCTCGCCGCTTGCCGGATCCTCCGCGGGCACGAGGAAGCGCTGCCCGACGGCCGCCGCCTGCGCGAGCCGCAGCTTCAGCTCGCGCACGTCGCGGCAGCCGACCGCCTTCGCGAAACGGGTCACCGTCGCGACGCTGACATCGGCCTGACCCGCGAGCGCGTTGATACTGGCGTGAGCGGCGCGCGCGAGGTCGTCGAGGATGAAGCCGGCGACCTTGCGCTCGGCGTCGCGCAGCTCCGGCGCGCACTCGGCGATCCGGGCGACGATGTCGAAGGCGGGCGGTTCGGCGAACGAATTCATGTGAATAAACGAGGGATGCGGATGCTGTTAGTAAATAACATTGCGGTGCCGATGCTACTTTCTGTACTATCGCCAAGTCAACTTCCAAGCGATATACATGGATGATGGAGCGAGATGACATGAAAGTTACAAACTATCAAGACGCGACGATCGCGCCGTTCAGCAAGGGCCTCGGCAACCTCCCCAGCGCGAGCGTGCCGCTCGCGGACGCGAGCCGGCTCGAATGGAACCTGCTCGCCGAGGACGTGAGCCTGCCCACCGCCGTGCTGTACGCGGACCGGGTCGAGCACAACCTGCAATGGATGCAGGCGTTCGTCGCCGAGTACGGCGTGAAGCTCGCGCCGCACGGCAAGACCACGATGGCGCCGCAGCTGTTCCGCCGCCAGCTGGACGCGGGCGCGTGGGGCATCACGCTGGCGACCGCGCACCAGGTGCAGGCCGCGTACCACGGCGGCGTGAGCCGCGTGCTGCTTGCCAACCAGCTGGTCGGCAAGCGCAACATGACGATGATCGCGGAGCTGTTGAGCGACCCGAGCTTCGAGTTCTTCTGTCTCGTCGATTCGGTCGACGGCGTCGAGCAGCTGGGCGCGTTCTTCGGCGCCGCGGGCCGCACGCTCGACGTGCTGCTCGAGCTGGGCGTGCCGGGCGGACGCACCGGCGTGCGCGACGACGCGCAGCGCGACGCGGTGCTGGCCGCCGTCGAGCGTCACCCGGGCGTGCTGCGGCTCGCCGGCATCGAGCTGTACGAAGGGGTGCTGAAGGAGGAAACCGAGGTGCGCACGTTCCTGCAGCGCGCGGTCAAGCTCGCGCGCGAGCTGGCCGCCGCCGGGCGCTTCGCGCGCGGGCCGGCGCTGCTGTCGGGCGCGGGCTCCGCGTGGTACGACGTGGTCGCCGACGAATTCGCGCAGGCGCAGTCGGAAGGCGTGATCGACGTCGTGCTGCGGCCGGGCTGCTACCTGACGCACGACGTCGGCATCTACAAGCAGGCGCAGAACGACATCTTCGCGCGCAATCCGGTCGCGAAGAAGATGGGCGAAGGGCTGCTGCCCGCGCTGCAGCTGTGGGCCTACGTGCAGTCGATCCCGGAGCCGGGCCGCGCGATCATCGCGCTCGGCAAGCGCGACGCGGCGTTCGACGCGGGCTTCCCCGAGCCCGCCCGCCATTTCCGGCCCGTCGCCGCATCGGGCGCCGAGGCGACGTCGGACGAGGATGAAGCGTCGGGCGCCGCTGCGTCGGGCGCCGCGCCGCGCCTGCTGGGCGCCGACGAAGGCTGGAAGGTCACCGGCATGATGGACCAGCACGCTTACCTGCAAGTCCCGGCCGATGCGGACCTGAAAGTCGGCGACATGGTCGCGTTCGACATCTCGCACCCGTGTCTGACCTTCGACAAATGGCGTCAGCTGCTGGTGCTCGACCCGCAGTACCGCGTCACGGAAGTCATCGAAACCTTCTTCTGAGCCGTCGCGCGCCCGCCGCCGCCCGAGCGGGCGGCGCGCACGGCGCGCGCGGAGTACACTGCGTGGCGCCCACCCGTCAGGAGAACGCCATGCCCGCCAAGAAGATCCTGTTTCTGACCGGCGATTTCGCCGAAGACTACGAAACCATGGTGCCGTTCCAGGCACTGCAGGCGATCGGCCATCAGGTCGACGCCGTGTGTCCCGGCAAGCGCGCCGGCGACAAGATCAAGACCGCGATCCACGATTTCGAAGGCGACCAGACCTACACCGAGAAGCCTGGCCATCAGTTCACGCTGAACGCGAGCTTCGACGGCGTCGACGCCGCGCGCTACGACGCGCTCGCGATCGCGGGCGGCCGCGCGCCCGAGTATCTGCGGCTCGATCCACAGGTGATCGCGCTGGTGCGCGCGTTCGCCGCCGCGGGCAAGCCGATCGCGGCGATCTGCCACGCGGCGCAGCTGCTTGCCGCGGCCGAGGTGATCCGCGGCAAGCGCATCTCCGCCTATCCGGCCTGCGCGCCCGAAGTGCGGCTCGCGGGCGGCGAGTACGTCGACCTCAAGGTCGACGAGGCCGTCACCGATGCGCCGTTCGTCACCGCGCCCGCCTGGCCCGCGCACCCCGCATGGCTCGCGCAGTTCCTCGTGCTGCTCGGCACGCGCATCGAACTGTAGGCGCTCAGGGCGCGCCCGCCTCGTCGGACAGCCCGACTTCCGACACCCGCACCTCCAGCAGCGCGAGCGCGCCGGACAACGCGTCGAGCGCGTCGTCCGGCAGCGACGCCATGGTCTTGCGCAGGAACGCATTGCGACGCGGCAGGCAGCCCTCGAACGCGGCGCGCCCCGCCGCCGTCAGCGTCACGTTGGTCACGCGATTGTCGCGCGGGTCCGGTTCGCGCTCGATCCAGCCGAGCGCCTCCAGCGTCTTCAGTTGCCGGGTCAGCGCGCCCGGGTCGATCCGCATCGTCTCGACGAGCCGCTTCTGCGACGACGAGCCGCCATGCTGGTTCAGCATCAGCATGATGCGCCAGCGCGGCAGCGGCTGGCCGACGTAGTGTTCGAATGCGCCCATGAAGGCGCGGTAGGTGCGGCCGAACTGCTGCATGACCGCGACGTGATCCCGTTCTTCCATCCGCTCGCTCGATCCTCGTGTAGTGGTCACGGCGCGCGTCAGTCGACCGCGACGGTCGGCTCGGCCGCGCGCCGCAGCGTGATGGGCGGCACGCGCCGCGCGTGCCAGGCGGCGAACAGCGCGACCAGCGCGCCAAGCGCCACGCCCAGGTGGATCGCGCCCACCAGCGCATCGCGCGCCGCCTCGATCAGGCGCGCGCCGTCGTGCCCCGCGCGGGTCAGCTCGTCGATCACGCGCGCCTGCGCGACGCGGTCGATCAGGATCTGCGGATCGGCGAGACGCGCGAACCAGCGCGACGCATGCTCGACACCGAGCGCGCCGCGCACGCCGCCTGCGTACATTTCGCTGACGAGGGTGCCCGTCAGCGCGGTGCCGACCATCCCGCCCACCATCCGCAGCGACTGCAGCAGCGCGGTCGCGATCCCCAGATGCTCGCGGCCCGCCGTCTGCTGCGCGAACACCGTGAGGTTCGGCAGCACGAAGCCGAGGCCGATCCCGCCCACGACCATCAGCGTCATCAGCAGCCAGCCGGGCGTCGCGTGGTTCGCCGCGACCACCCCGCCGCACGCGATCGCGAACAGCGCGAAACCGAGCGGCAGCATCACGTTCGGGCGGCGGATCCGCGTGATCACGCGGCCGTTCATGATGCTGCCGATCGTGATGAACACGACGAGCGGCGTGATCACGAGCCCGGCGTCCTTCGGCGACATCCCGAAACCGCCCTGGAACAGCAGCGGCGCGTAGAACAGCAGCGAGAACATCGCGAAGCCGCCGAGGATCGCGAGCACGAACAGCGTCGACAGCGCGCGGTTCGCGAACATGTCGAACGGCAGGATCGGCTGCGCGCAGCGCTTCTCCCACCACCACAGCGTCGCCCCGCCCGCGAGCCCGACCGCGAGCAGCAACGTCGGCCAGCCGACGAGGCCGTACTTCGGCAGCCATTCGACGAACAGCTGCAGCGCGCCGAGCGTCACCGCGATCAGCACCGCGCCGGGCCAGTCGAGCCGCATCTTCTGCGTGTGTTCGACATGGCGCAGGTGCGGCAGGAAGCGCCACACGAACAGCAGCGACAGCAGCCCGACCGGCAGGTTCACGTAGAACACCGAACGCCAGCCGTAATACTGCGTGAGGATCCCGCCCAGCGACGGGCCGATCGCGTTCGCGATGCCGAACGCGGAACTCATCATCACCTGCCAGCGCAGCCGGACCACCGAATCGGGAAACAGGTCCGGGATGCACGCGAACGCGGTGCCGACCAGCATCCCGCCGCCGATGCCCTGCAGGCCGCGCGCGAGCACCAGGAACAGCATGTCGTTGGCCATCCCGCACAGCACCGACGCACCGGTGAACACGACGATCGACGCGATCACGAACGGCTTGCGCCCGTAGTAGTCGCCGAGCCGGCCGAAGATCGGCACGGTGATCACCGAACTCAGCAGGTACGAGGTCGCGACCCACGCGTACAGCTCGAACCCCTTGAGTTCCGCGACGATCGTCGGCAGCGCGGTGCCGACCACGGTCTGGTCGAGCGCGACGAGCATCGTGACGAAGGAAATGCCGAGCATCGCGAGCAGCGATTCCCGGAACGGCAGGACTTGCCCGCTCGAATGGTGGGCAGCGGTATGAACAGCCATTTTTTGTCGGCGCAACGTTTGACGAGTCAACGAATAAAAAATTCTATCATGTGGCGTTGCGCAGCGCAGAACGCGCGCGCGCCCATCCGCCCCATCAGGAGGGATATGGAACCGATTTCATCCATCACCGGTCCGACGCTGTCGGCCGCCGATCTGGATACGCTGCGGCGCGCCAAGCTCGCGCTCGAAAGCCCGTCGCTGACGGTCAAGCTGACGAGCGTGGTGGGCGCGCCGATCGAGAAGCTGATCGCGAAGCTGCCGGGCTTCGCGACCGACAAGATCAACGACGCGACCCAGCTCGCGCTGCGCAAGTGCCTGCACCTCGCGCTGCGCACGATCGGCAAGTCGGGCGGCGTCGCGAGCGCGGGCGAGACGCCGGACAAGCCGAGCAACCTGCTGCACAAGCTCGCGGTCGCCACCACCGGCGCGGCGGGCGGCGCGTTCGGGCTGTTCGCGCTGCCGGTCGAGCTGCCGGTCACGACCACGCTGATGTTCCGCTCGATCTGCGACATCGCGCGCAGCGAGGGCGAGGACCTGCATTCGATCGAGACCCAGCTGCAATGCCTCGCCGTGCTCGGCATGGGCAGCGGCTTCCAGCCCTCGGACGGCAGCGCCGAAAGCGCCGATTTCGGCTATTTCGCGCTGCGCGGCGCGCTCGCGCAGGCGGTGTCGAAGGCGTCGTCGGAGATCGCGTCGAAGGGTTTCGCGGTCAAGGGCTCGACCACCCTGCTCAAGCTGCTGCAGGCCGTGACCGCGCGCTTTTCCGCGCAGGTCACGGAACAGGTCGCCGCGAAGTCGATTCCGGCGCTCGGCGCGGTGCTCGGCGCGACCGTCAATACGCTCTTCATCGATCACTTCCAGCAGGCCGCGCACGGCCACTTCGCGATCCGCCGCCTCGAGCGCCGCTACGGCACGGCGGCCGTCGAGGCCGCGTATCAGGCGATCGACGCGTCCGCCGTGCGCTGAGTGCCCCGCTCGACCGCGACGCGCCGCATGAACGCGGCCGCGCGCTCGAGCGCCTGCCCCGCCTCCGGCACGAACGGCGTATAGATCTGCCAGACATGCGGCTGCCGCGGCCAGATCTCGAATTCGACCGGCACGCCGGCCGCGCGCGCCTTGTCGGCGACGCGCCGCGCGTCGTCGAGCAGCACCTCGGTGCTGCCCGCCTGGATGAACAGCGGCGGCAGGCCGTCGAAATCCGCGTACAGCGGCGACGCATGCGGATGGGTGGCGGGCGCGTCGCCGAGATAGAGCCGCGCGGCGCGGCCGAGCGCCGCGCCCGCGAACATCGGGTCGATGCCGTCGTGGCTGCGCAGGGTCTCGCCGGTGGCGGCGAGATCGGTCCACGGCGAGAACAGGATCGCCCCCGCCGGCAGTGCCTCGCCGGCGTCGCGCAGCGCGACCAGCGTCGCGAGCGCGAGGCCGCCGCCCGCCGAATCGCCGCCGAACACGATCGACTCGGGCGGCGTGCCGAGCGCCAGCAGGCGCCGGTACGCGGCGAGCGCGTCGGCGAGCGCGGCCGGGAACGGATGCTCGGGCGCGAGCCGGTAGTCGAGGGAAAACGCGCGCACGTTCGCGCGCCGCGCGAGCGTGAACACGATCGGCCGGTGCGTGGCGGGCGAGCAGAAGTAATAGCCGCCGCCGTGGAAATACAGCAGCAGGCGGCCGGGCGTCGCATCGGTGCGCTCGAACCATTCGCCGGCAAGCGGCGCGTCCTCGGGCCGGCCGTGCTCGCGCAGCCGCCAGCCGGACGGCGCGCGCCGCGCCCAGCGCGCGCGCAGCGCGGTGAGCCGGCGCGCGCGCGCCGGATCGATCACGGGATTGAGCGTTTCAGGATAGAAATGCCGGCGCAACAGCCAGCATGCGACCTTGCTTTGCCAACTCATCGAACGCACTCGGGAACGGGAACGCGCACCATACCATGCGCGCCGAACCGCACGCCTTGCCGGTCAGCCCGCGGGCAGCACCTGGCCGCGGATCTCGCCCATCGGATGCGCGCCCGTGTGGATGTTGAAGTACCACTTGCCCGCCATCAGGTCGGTGACCTGCGAGTCGGTCAGTTCCTTCGAACCCTTGATCGGGCTCGCCAGCCCGTCCTTCGGGATCGGCACCTGGACCCCCGCGTTCTGTCCCACGGGCGCCGGCCCGTGGAAGTGCGCGGCGGTCGCGGGCCCCGTCAGGCCCGCGTAGGACACGCTCCAGCTCAACGTGCGGCTCGCGGTGTCGAAGGTCGCGGCAAGCTTGCCCTCGCCCTTGCTCGTGGTCGGCGGCACCTCGCTCGACGGCTGCAGGCTCGCGGCGAGCTGCACGGTTTCGGCATGCGCGCCGCCCGCGGCGAACGCCGCGGCCAGCACGCCGATGCGGATCAGGCGAAACGAAAACATGGATGGACCCCTCCCGTCACGACGGTCTGCGATCGCACGACAGGCTGCCGCGCCGATCCGACCGCTCCGGTCATGGTAGTCGATCGCGCGCCGCGCGCGCACGACGCACGAATGCGCCGCGCGAAACACGCACGCGCGCCGAACAGAGTGTTGCGCGGATCCGGCTCAATCCGCGCAACGCGGTTCGCTACACTGCGCGGCACAGTATTTCCTTCCGTCCGAAGGATTCTGCGAGTTTTGACGCGGCCCGCGGGCCGCGTTTTTTTTTGCCTGCCCGCCGCGCCGCGCGCCCCGTTCCGCACGCACACAAAATTGCGCAGCGCGGGCGCGCGCGATCATCGACAATGCCCGCATCGATCACTTCCACGGAAGCCCATCGTGCGCACCCGCGAACTTGTTCCCGGCAACAATCCGCGTCACTGCTGCACGCTTCACCGTCTATTGCTGACCGGCGCGGCCTGCGCCGCCTTGCACGCGGGCGCCGCGTCCGCGCAGGAGTTCGCGCTGTTCGGCGGCCTGCTGCGCGGCAACGACGGCCACAGCTACGCCTGGGCCTTCGATTACCAGGAGGGGCTCGGCCGCTACGCGGCGCTCGGCTTCACCTGGTACAACGAGGGGCACATTCCCGACCATCACCGCGACGGCCAGGCCGTGCAGCTGTGGGGCCGCCTGCCGCTCGCCCAGCGCCGCTTCGTGATCTCGGCGGGCGCGGGCCCCTACCGCTACTTCGACACGACCGCCGCGTCCAACGGGCGCGGCTACTCGGACACGCACGGCTGGGGCGTGCTGATGAGCGTGCGCGCCGCGTATTACACCTCGCACCGCTGGGTCGCGCAGCTGCAGCTCAATCGCGCGCAGATCTTCGGCGGCCCGAGCACCACCTCGGTGATGTTCGGCGTCGGCTACCAGCTCGCCGCGCCCGCCACGCCCGGGCCGCGCGACGAGGCGCCGGGCCGCGCCGGCCCGGTCACGCGCAACGAGATCACGGCGATGGTCGGCGAGACGATCCTCAACAGCACGCGCTCGCCGAGCGCGCTCGGCGGCAGCGTCGAATACCGGCGCGGCATCCTGAACGAGGTCGACTGGACCGCGACCTACCTGTACGAAGGCTCGAAGAAATCGATCCGGCGCAACGGCGTCGCCACGCAGCTGTGGCTCACCCGCGCGTTCTTCGACGAGCGGCTCACGCTCGGCATCGGCGCGGGCGCGTATGTCGCGCTCGACGAACGCGAGGTGCCCGGCAAGGCCGGCCCGCCGGACGGACGGCTCGCCGGCCTGATCTCGATCTCCGCGAGCTACCGGATCGGCCCGCGCTGGTCCACCCGGCTCACCTGGAACCGTGTGATGACGCGCTACAACCGCGACACCGACGTGATCCAGGCCGGCGTCGGCTACCGCTTCTGAGCGCCGCGCTCAGCGCGGCGCGAGGCGCTTGAAGAAACCGTCGTAGAACGCGGGATCGGTGACGGTGGTCGTGATCGAATCGCCGTTGGTGTCCCACTGCGTGACCACGAAGCGCGCCCACACCGAGACGCCACCGTCCGCGCGCGGCCGCACCATCAGCAACGCGCGCGCGCTTTCGTGATCGGTGCGCGCGGACAGCGGAACGCCCTTCGCCTTGAACACCGCGCGAATCGCCTCGCGCGCGCGATCGCCGACCACCCGGTTGCGCTCGCCCTCGACGAGCGCGCCGTCCGCATCCACCGTCACCGGATCGAAGTCGAGCGCGCGCAACGCGCCCGCGCCGGCGTCGCTCGCGGCGCGCAGCGTGCTCGCCGGATACGCGCGCTGCTGGACCCGCGCGAGCGACACGGCCTCCGCGTTCGTCAGGTCGATCGTGGTCTGCTTGGAGCTGAGCCGGATCAGGCCCGTCCTGCCGCTGTCGCCCGTCACCCGCGCCTGCGGGTTCGGGGTCTTGCAGCCGGCGAGCGCGAGCGCGCAGAAAGCGCCGGCGAGCGGGACGAGCCAGCGCGACGCGCGGCCGGAACGAACGGACGGAACGGACATGGCGGGACGGGGACGAAAAGGCGAAGCCCGCATCATGCCATGGGCGCGCGCGGTTTCGGCCATCGCGCACGCAACGCGCGCGGGCTGTCATGCAAACGTCATGCGACGACGGGCAGGACGCACCGCCGCACCTGTGCACGACGCCTCAATCGATCGCGCGCAGCACCCCGGCCAACTGCCGCGCCGCGCGCGCCCAGGTGAATTGCGCGGCGTGCGCGCGGCCGCGCGCGCGCATGCGGCCGCGCAGCGCGGGATCGTCCATCAGCTGCGCGATGCGCGCGGCGATGTCGGCCGGATCGCGCGCATCGCAATACAGCGCCGCGTCGCCGCACGCCTCGGGCAGCGACGCCTCGCGCGACGCGATCACCGGACAGCCGCACGACATCGCCTCGAGCGGCGGCAGGCCGAAGCCCTCGTACAGCGACGGGAACACGAAGCAGCCCGCGTGCTCGTACAGCGACTTCAACTCGCCGTCGCTGACATAGCCCGCCCGGATCACCTGTTGCGAAGCCTCGCCATCGGCCGATGCCGCCGCGCCGAAGATCTTCACGTTGGCGCCGCCCGCGATCACCACCTTCAGGTCGGGATGCGTGCGTTCGAGCAGCGCGACCGCCTCGAGCGCGCGCGCGAGGTTCTTGCCCGGCGCGAGCGAGCCGACGATCAGCACGAAGCGGTCGTAGGCGAGGCCCAGGCGCGCGAGCACCGCGTCGTCGCGTTCGATCCGCTCGAAATGATCCACGCCGGAATAGATCGTCGACACGTCGGTCGGCGCGACGCCCAGTCGCTCGACGATGCGCGCCTTCGAGAATACCGAGACGGTCAGGATGTGCCGCACGCGGCGCTTGAGCACCATGAACGCGAGCCGGTACCACAGCCGGAACGCAAGCGAATAGCCCTCCGGGAAATCAAACACCGCGGCGTCGTGGATCATCAGCACCTGGTTGCGCTTGAACAGCGGCCCGATGTTGCACAGGCTGAGGAGCGTCTGGTCGCGCGTGGCGAACGGCAGCGCGAGCTGTTCCCACAGCGCGCCGCGAAAACGCGGCACCACGCGGCACGCGAGCGTCGGCGGCAACGCGAGTGCGCCATGATCGCGCGGCACCACGAGCGTCGGCCCGCGCGCATCGGCCGGCGCGAGCCGCGCGAGCGCCGCGGTGAATTCGTGCGCGACGCGCTGCACGCCCGTCAGGCGCTGTGCGGTGAACTTGCCGTTGATCGCGACCGACGCGGGCAGCGCGGCGCGCGCCGCGCCGCGTTCGTCGGCGTCGAACCCGGGCCGGTACGGCGCGCCGGCGACGCCGCCCGAGGCGACCGCGTACGCGCCCGGCTCGGACGGAAAGGAGGAGCGGGATTCGCTCCCGGACGAAGGAGAAGTCATGGCTGCGGCGCTCGCGCGACATTCGGAGAGGGGCGCCCGTGTCCGCGCGGCGCGGTCACGAGCCCGGCCAGCCAGTGTCGCCGCGCGGGCGAGCGCGGTCTGTACGCTCGCCCGCACAAGCCGCGCGCCGCGCAAGCGTCAGCGATTGCGCGCGACCGACCAGACCAGGTAGAACGACTCCGCCGACGGCAGGATCTGCGCGAGCAGGCGGTTGAAGCGCGCCGCGGGCGCGGTGCCGACATAGACGACATCGAGCGGCTTCATGTCGAACTCGGTCGCGAGCATCAGCGCATCGACCTGGGTCATGTCGAGCCGGAACACCTCGGGCCGGTTGTGGCCCGGCGCGTAGTTGATCTTCTTGATGCCCTCCTGCAGGCCCGCCTGCGTGCCCGCGACCGACGTGAGCGGCGGATCCGGATGACGGATCACGATCACCTGGCGCGGATTCGCGCCGTTCGGGTCGATGCTGCCCGCGGTCGTGAGCGCGTCGGCGAGCGACAGCTGGCCCTGGTTCATGTACACGGTCTGCGGCTTCGGCACTTCGCCCATCACGAACACGCGGTTCTGCGTATGGTCCGGCACGTGCACGATGTCGCCCGTCCGCAGCACGATGTTCTGCCGCTGATCGCCGCGATTGAGGATCCGGTTCATGTCGATCGTCACCACCTGATCGCCGCGCGACACCAGCACGCGCTGCAGATCCGCGTCGGGATTCCCGCCGCCCGCGCGGTTGACCGCGTCGACCACGCGCATCGGCGAGCCGGTCAGCGACAGCTGGCCGGGGTTCTTCACGTCACCCGTCACCTGGACGCGCTGGCTGCGGTACTGCATCACCCGCACGTCGATCTGCGGATCCCTGAGGCGTGCCTTCAGCCGCCGCGTCAGCAGCGCGGCGATCTGCACGGGGCTCATGCCCTCGACCCGCACGCGGCCCAGCGTCGGAAAGAAGATCGTGCCGTCCGCCGCGACCCGCTGCCCCTGCGCATCGAGGTCGCCCTGCCCGTTCGCGCCGAACGCGCTGGTCTGCTGCGGCAGCACGCCGCCGAGGCTGCCGGTCGCCTGCAGCGTGCCGGGGTCGCCAAGCGGCGTGGTGGAGTCGGCGCCGCCGCGCGTCAGTTCCGGATGGCCCCACACGGTGACGCCGAGCACGTCGTCGGCGCCCACGCGGTAATCGTTGAAGGCGGCGGGCAGGCCGGACTGGATGCCGGCCTCGCGCGCACGCGCATCGGCCTCGTCGCCCTGCTTGAGCGTGTAGACGAGCTGCGGCGTGATCAGCTTGACGTCGTAGACGGTCGAATCCGTCGGTGCGCTCAGATTGTCGTTCATGCGGCTCGAATCGAGCGCTGGCCCCGGGGCCAGCGCGCAGCCCGACAGGACGGCCGCGAGCGCGGCCGCCATCGCGAGGGGCTTCAACATCGGGAAGTTCTCCTTATTGAGGGTGCCGCGCGGTGGCGCGGCGTCAGAATGCATTGCGGCCGACGAATCCCCTGACGAGCGTCATCAGGATGATCTTGATGTCGAACCAGAAGGTCCAGTTCTGCATGTAAAACAGGTCGAACTTCACGCGCGCGGCCATCTTCTCGACCTTGCGCGTCTCGCCGCGATAGCCGTTGATCTGCGCCCAGCCGGTGATGCCGGGACGCACGCGGTAGCGGTACATGTAGCCGTCGACCAGCTCCTTGTAGAGATCGTCGTGCTCGATCGCGTGCGGGCGCGGCCCCACCACCGACATCTGGCCGAACAGCACGTTGAAGAACTGCGGCAGCTCGTCGAGCGAGGTGCGGCGCAGGAATGCGCCGACCCGCGTGATGCGCGCGTCGTTGCGCGAGGCCTGCGCCACGACGCCCGTGTGCTGCGCATGCACGCGCATCGTGCGGAATTTCAGGATCTCGAACTCGCGGCCGTCGACGCCCTTGCGGCGCTGCCGGAACAGCACCGGCCCCGGCGAGGACAGCTTGACCGCGCACGCGAGCGCCGTGAGCAGCGGCAGCAGCGGTATCAGCACCGCGAGCGCGAACAGCCGGTCGAACACGAACTTCGGCCACAGCTGCGGCACCGACAGCGGGCTCGTCGCGAGATTGATGGCCGGCATGCCCAGCACCTCGGTGACCGAGCGATTGAAGAACGCGATGCCGCGCACGTCCGGCAGGAAGCGCAGGTTGACGAAGTCGTGGCGGAATTCGCGCACGATGCGCTGGATCTGCCGCTCGTGCGACAGCGGCAGCGCGAGCCAGATCTCGTCGACGCCGTCCATCCGCACCTGTTGCCTGAACGCGCGGAAATCGGTGACGAGCGGTACGCCGCTCACCGACGGCTCGCCGGCTGCGCCCTCGTCGAACACGCACACCGGCACGAAGCCGGCCCGCCGCGCGGCCTGCATCTGTTCGAGCACGGCGCGCCCGTAGGCGCGCGAGCCGACGATCGCGACCCGCCGGCGCCGCATCCCGGCGCGGTGCATGCCGCTGCCGAACGCGTGGCCGAGCGCGCGGCCCAGCAGCAGCACCACGCCCGCCATCAGCACGGTGCGGCCGAGCCACGACAGCGACACCTCGGTGTCGCGATGCAGTGCGCCCGCGCACGCGGCGGCGAGCGCCGCGACGCCGAGCCAGCCGAGCAGCACGCGCACGAGCGCGCGATACGAGATCCGGTCGCGCGCCGCACCGTAGACGCCGAGCGCCGGGAACACCAGCAGCGTCAGCACGCACAGCAGCGCGACGAAGGCGCGCTGCGCGTCGGACAAATCGAGCGCGCCGCCGTCGCGCAGCGCCTGCGCGAGCAGCGCGCCCGCCGCGACCAGCAAAACATCCGCGAGCCGCACGAAGATTCCAGGCATGGTGAATTCTCCCGACGCTCAGGCCGCGGGCCGCACGGCGTCGCGATAGCCGCCGATCCGCAGCGGCCGGCCGTCCGCCGGGCACGTATCGTCCTCGTGCTGCGCGTGCGTGATGAGCCGGCTGAATTCGCCGCGGATCAAGCGATAGCATTCGCATGCATGCGCTTCCAGGCCCGCGCGATCGAGCACGGTGATATGGCCGCGCCGCTGGCGGATCAGGCCCGCCTCCTGCAGCTTGCCGGCCGCCTCGGTCACGCCTTCGCGGCGCACCCCGAGCATGTTCGCGATGGTCTGCTGCGTGACCGCCAGCTCGTCGCCCTCGATCCGGTCGTGCGCGAGCAGCAGCCAGCGGCACAGCTGCTCGCCGACCGAGTGGTGGCGATTGCACAGCGCGCTGCGCGAAATCTGCGTCATCGCCGCCTGCCAGTAGCGCAGCATCAGCGCGTAGGTATCGAGCGAGCGGTCGAATTCCTGGCGGAACACATGGGTCGGGATCCGGTAGGCGAAGCCGCCGCTGCGCACCTCGATGCGGCTCGACATCGCGCCCGAACCCGCCAGCGTCGATACGCCCACCGCGCCCTCGTTGCCGATCGCCGCGACCTCGACCATCGTGCCGTCCTCCATCAGGTACAGCACCGACATCATCGCGGTGGTCGGGAAATACAGGTGGCGCATCGGCTCGTCCGCGCCGTACAGCAGCTGCGCGCTCTTGATCTTGACCAGCTCAAGATGCGGCTCGAGCGCACACAGGCTGTCCTCGGTCAATGAACCCAGCAGCGCGTTCGTCTGGAAACCCTCTCGTTGATGCAACATGTTCGTGCCCTGATTGATCCACCCCGCCTGAAGCGGGTGCGGGTATTTGCTTTCGCAAGACACGGTCACGGCAAGATTCACTCATTACCTCTGCGTCGTGTCGGCGGCCTGAAGGTCGTCCTCATTGCACGTTGCCGTGCCGCCCTCTTGCAGGGGCGCCGATACGTCAAAGCGATTTACGTGCCAATTGCGGCTCATCCTTAATATCAAAAGACCTGGATTCGAATTAACATTCACCGCACAGTTTTATTCGTGCAAAAGCGTCGCATTCGCGGACACTTTGGCGCGCGCCAAGCGACATCCGATGTTGCATCGAACCATTGCACATGACGCACGCGCCCACCTTCTCCACACGGCATCCGCCTTTACACACAATGGTTTGCATCGTTTCGCCCCTACCCTAGGGCGAATACTTAGATTTCCGTAACGAAAGCAACCTGCGCACTGTAATCCGTATGAAACTGTCGCAAAAGTGAGCCGAAAGACCTTTACCCCGATCTGTGACTCAACCCGCACTTGCTGCGCAACACATTGATTTACATAGGGATTTTTTAAAGCCGGAAAATTCATCAAACAATGTTTAATCCATCTGTAAAATTTTCTTCATACATTTTCCCAGCAAGCAAAAAATACCCATTGGTCTTATATCGGTATTATCGAAAAATAAACCCCCTTGACCAATCCCATCACAAGCCATATCGATTTATCGCCCAAAAACTTTCATCGATAATCGGAAATCGTTAAAGTTTGTGAAATCGCGCATTATATGCAATCCCCATAAAAATCAAGCGTGATAATCTGGTTTCTCATCATCAACAGTCAAATCGAATTAACAAATCGATCGGTACGTCGCCTATGCGCTGCCGCGCCGATCGCCGCGATTCGACGCCTCACGTGCGGCCGCGGCCCACGCGATCGCTTCCGGCGCCAGCCGGACAAGGAAGCCACGTGACACATCGTGAATACAAGGAACCGGCCGTACGGCCGGGCGGCGTCATGATCGAGCTGCCCCATCGCACCGACGCGAACCGCTTCCTCGGCGCGCTCGGCGCGGCCGAGCGCGCCGCACTCGCCGGCCACCTGCAGCTCGTGCACGTGAAGTCGGGCCAGGTGTTGTGCGAGCCCGGCGAGGCGCTCGACTACGTCTACCTGCCCGTGACGACGGTGATCTCGATCCAGTACGCGTCGTCCGACGGCATGACGCTCGAGGTCGCGGAAATCGGCAGCGAAGGGCTCATCAGCCAGGAACTGATCGGCAGCAACGGCGCGACGCCGTGCCGCGTCGTCACCTGTCGCGACGGCTTCTCGTACCGGCTCGGCGCGCGCGTGTTCTCGAACCTGCTGCGCGATTCCGCGGACCTGCGCCGCCTCGTGTTCCTGTGCGTGCAGCTGCTCATGGTGCAGGCCACGCAGATCTCGTTCTGCAGCCGCCATCACGTGCTGAAGAATCAGTTGTGCAGATGGTTCATGCTGGCGTACGACCGTTCGCGCAGCGTCGAGATCCAGGTCACCCACAGCATGCTCGCGCAGATGCTCGGCGTGCGTCGCGAGACCGTGACGGACGCCGCCGGCGACATCCAGAAGGCGGGCCTGATCCGCCAGTACCGCAGCTCGATCATCCTGCTCGACCTGCCCGGCCTCGACGCACAGTCGTGCGGCTGCCACACGATCGTGCGCGACGAGATGAACAAGATCCTGTCCGGCAACGTCGGCGTGCTCGCCGAGCTGCGCAGCTGAGCCCGCCCGCGCACCGGTAAACCGCGTACTTCCGCTCGCGAGACGGACGTTTTTGTAACTGTCTGTAAGGTGACGAACAGAAGCGCCGCGGCCGCGATGGTCTACTAGCTCATCGGTTGGGTATGCAATCGGGTATTGCCCGCCGATCCGGAGACCATCTCCCATGCCGGAGCGCCAGGTGAACAACGAGCTCAGAACCATCATCAAGGATGTCGCGCACCTCGAGGTGCCGATCGATACAGTCGCCAACGGCGACGATCTGTACGAAGCAGGGCTGTCATCGCTGAATACCATTCAGCTGCTGCTCGCGATCGAACATCATTTCAACATCGAAGTGCCGGACGACATGCTGAACCGTCAGCTGTTCCAGAGCATCGATTCACTCGCCGGAGCCGTCACGCAGTTGCAGCGTGCCGCGCAATCCGCATGAAGCGCTTCGATGCCGAGGCCGGCCCCGGCTTCGCCGCCGCCGATGCCACCGACGACCATGCGCTCGACGACGCCGCGCGGCGCGTCGCGCAGGTCGCCGCCCAGTTCGCGGACGACGTCGATCGCGCCGCGCGCTTTCCCGGCGAGGCCCTCGACGCGATGCGCGAGCATCTGTTGCTCGGCGCGATGGTGCCGCGCGATCTGGGCGGGCGCGGTGCGTCGCTGGCCGCGGTCGCGTCGGCGTGCCGCATCATCGGCCATGCCTGCTCCTCGGCCGCGATGATCTTCGCGATGCACCAGATCCAGGTCGCCTGCATCGTCGAACATGCGCTGTCGGACAGCTGGTATCGCCAGTTCCTCCGGCAGCTCACGCAGCGCGAGTGGCTGCTCGCGTCGGCGACCTCGGAGGACCAGGTCGGCGGCAACCTGCGCAACAGCCATTGCGCGATCGAGATGCGCGAGGGCAGCTTCACGCTGCACAAGCTGGCGCCGACCATCTCCTACGGCGCGCACGCCGATGCGATCCTCGCGACCGCGCGGCGCGACGCGAACGCGCCCTCGTCCGAGCAGGTGCTCGTCACGCTGCTCAAGGAAGACACCACGCTCACGCCGCGCAGCGGCTGGGACACGTTCGGCATGCGCGGCACCTGCAGCGAGGGTTTCGCCCTCGACGCGCGCGGCCACGCCGAGCAGATCTTCCCGGCCCTGTTCGCGGAGATCGCCGAGCAGACCATGGTGCCGACCTCGCACATCCTGTGGGCCGCCGTGTGGGCGGGCATCGCAGGCGACGCGTTCCGGCGCGCGCATCAGTTCTTCCGCACGCAGATGCAGAAGCAGGGCAGCACGCTGCCGCCGTCCGCCCGCCGGCTCGCGGAAGCGCTCGCGCTGCTGCAGGCGATCGACGCCCGCATCGAGGGCGCGCTGCGCCTGCACGGGCGCGGCATCACGCGCAGCTGGTCGGCGTCGATGGCGCACGCGGCCGAGCTGAACACGCTCAAGACCTATACGTCGTCGACCGCGCTCGAGATCGTCTCGCACGCGGCCATGATCTGCGGCATGGCGTCCTACAAGAACGGCACGCCGTACACGCTGGGCCGCCATATCCGCGACCTGCACTCCGCGCCGCTGATGATCAGCAACGACCGTATCGAGGCCAACACGGCCAACCTTTTGCTCGCGCTGCGCCCCGCTTCGCTGGAGAGAGATTCGTGAACGACATGACCATCCCCGCCGCGCCGGCCGCCGCCGCCGCCATCGACCGCGACGGCGTCAACCCGCTGCGCGACGAACTCGTCGCCGCCGGCCTGCTGATTCCCACCGGCGTGCAGGGCCTGTTCGGCCGCAGCGAACGCTTCGAGCGCGTGGTCGAGGGGCTCGACGCCTATATCTCGCGCCTCGGTGCGGACCAGCACGCCGAAGTGATGCGCTTCCCGCCCGCGATGAGCCGCCCCGAGTTCGAGCGCAGCGAATACCTGAAGAGCTTCCCGCAGCTCGCCGGCACCGTGCACAGCTTCTGCGGCGACGAACACGCGCAGCAGCGCGTGCTGCAATGCCTCGATCGCGGCGAAGACTGGACGGCCGACCAGAAGCCGACCTATGTCGTGATGACGCCGGCCGCCTGCTATCCGGTCTATCCGGTGATCGCGCAGCGCGGCCCGCTGCCGGCCGACGGCCGCATCGTCGACGTGTTCTCGTACTGCTTCCGCCACGAGCCGTCGCTCGACCCGACCCGCATGCAGTTGTTCCGGATGCGCGAGTACATCCGCATCGGCACGCCCGAGCAGATCCTCGCGTTCCGCGAGGACTGGATCGCGCGCGGCACGCGCATGATCGACGCGCTGCAGCTGCCGAACAGCATCGACCTCGCGAACGACCCGTTCTTCGGGCGCGGCGGCAAGATCGTCGCGAGCAGCCAGCGCGAGCAGAACCTCAAGTTCGAGCTGCTGATCCCGATCGAGCACGACGGCCGCCTGACCGCCTGCCTGAGCTTCAACTACCACATGGACCACTTCGGCCTGCTGTGGGGCATCAAGACCGACGCGAAGGCGGTCGCCCACACCGGCTGCGTCGGCTTCGGCCTCGAGCGCCTGACGCTCGGCCTGTTCCGCCATCACGGCTTCGATCTCGACCGGTGGCCGCAGTCCGTGCGCGACACGCTGTGGGGCGCGCAATGATTCGGGGCGCGCTCGATGCGCTGCCGGGCGCACCGCCCGGCGACGCGTTCGCCGATATCCGGCACCGCGCGCGCCACTATCGCCCGCATCCGCTGCACGGCCCGCAGATGGTCTGGAAACAGAGCAACTGCTATGTCGACCTGTGGATCGAGGTGCTGGGCTGGTGGGGGCTGAATCCGTATGCGGCGCTGCCGTTCACGGTCGGGCTCGACTTCGAGGGCGACCAGTTCACGTTCTTCAAGTTTCCGTTGGAGGACCTGGAGACGCTGTACGGCATCGTCGTGCAGGAGCATGCGATCTTCGAGTCGGTCGACGTCCACGTCGAGCGGCAGGTCGCGCGCGGCAACCTGATGCTGGTCGAGGTCGACGCATGGCATCTGCCGGACACGCGCGGCGCGACCTACCAGGCCGAGCACGCCAAGACCACGATCGGCATCGACGCGATCGATCGCGCGCAACGTCAGATCGGCTATTTCCACAACAACGGCTACTACCTTGCCGAGGGCGCGGATTACGACGGCCTGTTCGACGCCTCGTCGCCCGCCCGCCTGTTGCCTTACGTCGAACGCGCGGCGCGGCGCTTCGACCCGCTGCCGGAACGCGCGCTGTGCGACGCGTCGCTGGAACTGCTCGCGTGGCACCTGAAGCGGCGTCCCGCGCACAATCCGATCACGGCGTTCCGTCGCCAGTTCGCGATCGACGCGCATGCGATCGCCACGCGACCGCTCGGCTATTTCCACGCGTACTCGTTCAACACGGTGCGCCAGCTCGGCGCGAACTTCGAGCTGCTGGGCCGCTACCTGCGCTGGCTGGAGGCGAGCGGCTGCGGCGGGCCGTTCGAGTCGATGGTCGCGACCTGCGACACGATCGCCTCGGAATCGATGGTCCTCGAATTCCGGCTCGCCCGCGCCAGCGCGCGCGGCAAGGTGGAGCGCGGCGACAGCAGCCTCGACATCCTCGAGCGCGCGTACGCGACGCTCGTCGACCAGCTCGGCGCGCTCACGCCGCCGTCGCGACACGACGCCGCGTCGCCGGCCGGGATCACCACGGCAACGCAATGACCGCGGCGCCGGACAGCCTGGCGCGACTCGACGCCGGATGGACCCTCTGCGCGACGCCCGCGGGCGCGATCGACCGGCCTGAGCGCCTGCCCGACACCGGCTGGTGCGAGGCGCGCGTGCCCGGCACGGTCGCGCAGGCGCTCGCCGCCGCGGGCCGCTTCGATCCGGCCGCGCCGTATCCGCTCGGCGAATCCGACTACTGGTATCGCCTCGCGCAGCCGGGACGCGGCGCGCGCCGGCTGCGCCTGAACGGCCTCGCGACCCTCGCCGAGGTCTGGCTCGACGGCAAACGGCTGCTGTGCTCGACCAGCATGTTCATCGCGCACGAGCAGGACATCGTGCTGAACGACGCGAGCGTGCTGCATCTGTGCTTCCGCTCGCTCAAGCGGCATCTCGATACCGAGCCGTCGCCCGGCCGCGCGCGCTGGCGCACCCGGCTCGCCGAACCCGCCGGCCTGCGCGCGGTGCGCACCACCCTGCTCGGCCGCATGCCGGGCTGGTTCCCGGCCATCGAGCCGATCGGTCCGTGGCGCGCGATCGAGCTGATCGATCCGGCCGCCGGCCTCGCGGTGCTGCGTCATACGCTGCATGCGCGCGTCGACGGTCGCGACGGCCGGCTCGACGCCACGCTCGAATTCAGCGCGCCGCTCGCGCCGGGCGACGATGCGCGGCTCGTCTGCGGCGCGCACGCGGTATCGCTCGAACGCACCGGCCCGCGCACCGCGCGCGCCGGCCTGACCCTGCCCGAGGTCGCGCTGTGGTGGCCGCACACGCATGGCGAGCCCACCCTCCACACGGTCGAACTCGAACTGAACGGCACGCGGCGGCCGCTCGGCCGCACCGGCTTCCGCACGATCGCGCTGTCGCGCGGCGACGACGGCCGGGGCTTCGCCCTGTCGGTCAACGGCGTGCCGCTGTTCGCGCGCGGCGCATGCTGGTCGAGCGCCGACCCGCTCGCCCTGCACGCGCCGCCGCATGCCTACCGGCACGCGCTCGGTCTCGCGCGCGAAGCCGGCTGCAACCTGCTGCGCATCGGCGGCACCATGACCTACGAGGCCGAGGCGTTCTACGCGGCCTGCGACGAACTCGGCCTGCTGGTCTGGCAGGACTTCATGCTCGCGAACTTCGACTACCCCGCGGCCAACCCGCGCTTCGTCGACGCGCTCACCGAGGAAGCGCGCCAGTTCCTCGCGCGCCACGCCGCCAATCCATGCCTCGCCGTGCTGTGCGGCGGCAGCGAGATCGCGCAGCAGGCCGCGATGGTCGGGCTCGCGCCCGCGCAGCGCGACACGCCGCTCACGAGCGGGCTGCTCGCCGAGCAGGCCGCCGCCGGCCGCCCGGACGCGGTGTACATCGGCGATTCGCCGCACGGCGGCGTGCTGCCGTTCCTGCCGCGCGAGGGCGTGTCGCACTACTACGGGGTCGGCGCCTACCTGCGGCCGCCCGAGGACGCGCGACGCGCCGACGTCCGTTTCGCGAGCGAATGCCTGGCATTCGCGAACGTGCCCGGCGACGCCACGCTCGCCGCGCTGGGCCACCCGATTCCTCACAGCCCCGAATGGAAGCGCGCGGTGCCGCGGGACCGGGGCGCGTCGTGGGACTTCGACGACGTCCGCGACCACTACCTGCACACGCTGTACGGCGTCGCGCCCGCCCAGCTGCGCGCGCGCGATCCGGACCGCTACCTCGCGCTGTCGCGCGCGGTGGTCGCCGACCTGATGGTCGCGACGCTGTCCGAATGGCGGCGCGTCGGCTCGCGCTGCGCGGGCGCGCTCGTCTGGCAATACCAGGACGTGACGCCGGGCGCGGGCTGGGGCCTCGTCGACGCGTTCGGCCGC
Organism: Burkholderia sp. GW821-FHT14F03; assembly: GCF_058803765.1. Lineage (NCBI taxonomy): Bacteria > Pseudomonadati > Pseudomonadota > Betaproteobacteria > Burkholderiales > Burkholderiaceae > Burkholderia > Burkholderia sp. GW821-FHT14F03. The sequence continues at coordinate 20,068 of NZ_JBXAPG010000047.1, read as the reverse complement.
CCGAAATCGGCGTTCCACGCGCTGCGCCAGGTGTCGCAGCCACGCCAGGTGCTGCTGACCGACGAAGGGCTGAACGGGCTCGACGCGCACCTGCTCAACGACACGCCCGAGCCGCTCGACGCGCGGCTCGAACTGGTCGCGCTGCGCGACGGGCGCACCCCGGTCGCGCGCGCGGAACGGGTCGTGCGGATCGCCCCGCACGGCGGCGTCTGCCTGTCCTCGGCGGACCTGCTCGGGCGCTTCTTCGACTTCACCTACGCGTACCGCTTCGGCCCGCGCGAACACGACTGCGTGGTCGCCTCGCTCCATCACGCCGACGGCGCGCTGCTGTCGCGCGCATTCCACTTCCCCGAGCCCGCCGCCGCGAGCGTGCTCGAACCGCGCGACCTCGGCCTCGAAGCCGCGCTGTTGCGCGAAGACGCACGCTGGTGGGTCGAGTTGCAGACCCGCCAGCTCGCGCGCCACGTGCGGATCAGCGCGCCCGGCTGGCGCGCGCGCGACGACAGCTTCCATCTCGCGCCCGGCGCCGCGCTGCGCGTCGAACTGGTCGCAGAACCGGTCGACCGCTCCCCCGACGCTCACCAGGCTGCCCCGGTGGCAGACCAATGGCCGCCCGACCCGCCCGTGGTCGACGTGCGCGCCCTCAATTCCAACAAGACGATTCGCCCGAGGACACAACCATGAGACCTATCCAGTTCGATGCCTGTCTGGGATGGCTGCACGCGGGACGCACGACGCACGGCGTCGTACTGTGCGAACCGCTCGGACACGAGGCGCTGTGGACCCACAAGCTGGTGCGTGCGCTCGCGGAGCGGCTCGCGGCGCGCGGCCTGTGGGTGCTGCGCTTCCACTATCCGTCGAGCGGGGATTCAGCGGGCGACGACCTCGCGCCGGGGCGCTTCGCGCGCAGCCTCGCGAGCGTGCGCGCCGCCGTGCGCGCGCTGCGCCTCTACGGTGGCGTCGACCACGTGACGCTCGCCGGCACGCGCGCGGGCGCGGCGTTCGCGCTGCTCGCGGCCGCCTCGCCCGAGTCGGACGCGCCGCCCATCGACGCGTTCGTCGCGCTCGCGCCCATGGTGCGGGGCCGCGCCTATCTGCGCGAACTCGCGATGGTCCAGCAGCGCTGGCTGGACAGCGCGCCGCCCACGGTGCGCGCGGGCCAGCGCGATGAACCCGGGCTCAATATCCTCGGCCACCGCTATCCGGCCGATCTCGTCGACGCGCTCAAGGGCGTCGATCTCGTCGACGCGGTCGCCCGGGCGTCCACGCTGCCGCACGCGGCGCTGCTCGTCGACACCGAATACGGCGCGAGCCCCGCGCTGCGCGACGCGTTGCGCGCGCGCGGCGTGCCGGTCGACGAACTGGGCCTCGACGGCTGGGCGGGCGCGCTGCAGGAAGGCGCGCGTTCGCGGCTGCCGCTGCGCGCGCTCGACGCGCTGGCCGGCTGGATCGCGCGCGATCTCGGCACCTCGCCCGCGCGCGCCGCGCCGTCCATCCCCGCGGAAGCGCCGCTCGCCTGCACCGCCGACGGCGTCGCGGAACAGCTCGTGAGGATCGGCCCCGCGCGGCTCGTGGGCATGCTCTGCGAACCGGCGGAACCGACCGCCGTGCGCACCGACGTGCCGCTGCTGCTGATCCCGAATACCGCCGCGAATCCGCGCAGCGGCGACGGCCGGATCGCGGTGCGGCTGGCCCGCGCGCTCGCGCGCCAGGGCATCGCATCGCTGCGCATCGATATCGACGGGGTTGGCGACAGCGGCGCGCGCGCGCCCGACGATCAGTCGGTGGTGCTGTATTCCGAACGCACGATCGCCGACGTCGCGACCGCGGCCGACTGGTTCGCCGCGCGCGGCTGCCGGCCGGTGGTCGCGTTCGCGGTGTGCTCGGGCGCCTACGCGGCGCTGCACGCGGCCGCGCAGTCGACCTCGCTCGCCGGCGTGATCGCGATCAACCTGCCGCGCTTCATCTGGCCGCGCGGCATGACGCTCGCGGATGCGCTGCGCCAGCAGACCAACTCGGCGCGCGGCTATCTCGCCTCGGTGCGCGACTGGCGCAAGTGGCGCCAGCTGCTGCGCGAGCGCCGCGACCTGCGGCCGATCATCGGCGCGCTGCGCCGGCTTGCGCTCGCGCGCGTGCGCGTGCCGGTCGCGCGCCTCGCGGAGCGGATCGGCGTCGAGCCGTCGCGCGACACGCCGCGCGGCCTGCTGCGCGCGCTCGCGCGGCGCGGCGTGCGCACCTGGTTCGTGTACGGGGAATATGATCCGGGCGTCGACGAGCTGCGCCGCCATTTCGGCGCACCCGCCACTGCGTTCCGGCGTGCGCCGCTTGCAGACGTGCGGCTGATTCGCGAACTCGATCACTCGGTATACGGCTCGGCGGCGGCGGATCGGGTGATCGAGTTTTGCATCGAGACGCTGACCGGCTGGTCGCGCCTCGCGGCGGGCTCCGCCGCGCCGGCCCAGCCGGCCGTGGGCGAGCAACGCCGCGCATCGCGCCCGGCGTCGGCCTAGGTCAGTTCGACGAGGCGGCGCCGGCGCTCGCGCGCGGCCGCTCGATGCCGTAGGCGTCCATCCAGCGGTACAGGGTCGCGCGCGAGATGCCCAGCTCGCGCGCGGTGCCGGCGAGGCGGCCGCGATTGCGCAGCAGCGCCAGCTCGATCACCTCGCGCTCGATCGACTTGCGGATCTCCGCGACCGACAGCGGCGCGGTCTCGGCGCAATGGTCCAGCTCCAGGTCGTGCGCGGTGATCAGGCGGCCCTCGGCCATCACCAGCGCGCGCCGCACGCGGTTGATCAGTTCGCGCACGTTGCCCGGCCAATCGTGCTTGTACAGCGCGGAAATCGCGTCGGTCGAAAAACCGCGTACGCGATGCCGCGCGTCCGTCTTGAAGCGTTCGAGCATGTGCCGCGCGAGCAGCTCGATATCCTTGCCGCGCGCGCGCAGCGGCGGCTGGTCGACGCGCAGCACGCACAGACGATGGAACAGGTCCGCGCGGAAACGCCCTTCGTTCATCGCGCCGCGCAGGTCCACGTGGGTCGCCGACACGATGCGCACGTCGACCGGCACGGGATCGCTGCCGCCCAGGCGATGAATCGTGCGCTCCTGCAGGAAGCGCAGCAGGCTCGCCTGGCTTTCGAGCGGCAGGTCGCCGATCTCGTCGAGCAGCAGGGTGCCGCCGTTGGCCGCCTCGACATGGCCGACCTTGCGCCCGCTCGCGCCCGTGAACGCGCCGCGTTCATAGCCGAACAGCTCGGATTGCAGCAGATGCGTCGGGATCGCACCGCAGTTGACCGCGACGAACGGCCCGGCGCGCCGCGCGGAATTGCGATGGATCGCGGCGGCCGTCAGTTCCTTGCCGGTGCCGGTCTCGCCCGACACCAGCACGGGCGCGTCGGTGCGCGCGATGCGCCGCACCGTCTCGAACAGTTGCAGCATCGCCTCGCAGGTGCCGATCATGCCCTGCTCGTCGGTCGCGAGCGGCGTCGCATTCGGCGTGAACAGGCATTCCATCCCGTACGCATGGCCGACCGCGTCGACGATCCGCTGGTGCGACGCCGGCATCGTGATGTAGTCGAAGCAGTGATCGCGCAGCAGCGCGCGCACTTCGGGCATGCCCGCCTGCGGCGCCTCGATGAGCGCGACCCACGCGACCTGGCGCAGCGCCGCGCACACGGCCGCGACGCTGCCCAGCTCGTCGGGCGGCACACCGCTCAAGTCGAGGATGCCGCCCGTGACCTCACTCGTCGTGCTGCGGACCTGATGCGTGCCCGACACGATCGACACCCGCCAGTCGCGGCGCGCGAGTTCCTTGCGCAGCAGCGTCGACGGGGTGTGCGTCCAGTAAATCAGCGGGCGCTGTCGGGGAGATCTCCGAGTGAGACCCCCGATGATCGCGCTCGTCGTCATTGGTGCCTCCATAATGAACTGACCTGTCTACTCCACGAATTCGACCCACGAGGGAACCGGGCTACGCCGCGTGCGCACAGGCGCGCCGACACGAAAACCTCGGAAGAATGACGACCGGCCCGACCGGGCACGGCCATGGGATGCGAAGCGACGCCCGGCGCTCGACGCTTGCCGGACACGCGCCACGCGCGCGCAAGATCCGGCTGTCCGTCCCCGTTGGTGCTCGAAGCCGGGACACGATCCGGGCTGCGCCCGTCCGGATTGCTCGGGAGCGCGCATCAGATGCCTCGTTGGTCTCTCTGAGAGTTATTTGATTTTGCAAGGCGCACGGCTTCGCCATTGACGAGCCTCGTTGCGCCACAGGATTTGCAGTCAGCCATGCGGAGAATCCGGGACTATCCCTGCCGACAGGCAATCAAGCCACCTCGCCCGCATCGGGTTCCGGCTCGCCGGGGACGAGCGGCCGCGATGCAAGCGAGCCGCCTCGCCAACCCGCTGCGCCTCGTATCAGGGTGGCTTTCTATTGCGTCGTGCTTATGATGTCGACTGCGGAAGTTACTGTAACATTGGCCTTCACGAGCCATTCAATTCACAACCCTGATTTGACTATCATTGACCATTGCTGATTCGATTGTGATGAATACCGTGATGCAACTCCTTTTGCGTCTGTCGATTGTGGTACGGCTTTCACGTAATAACTGTGAAGGTGTGAAACAAGTTGCACACAGGGATTAATCAGAACAAATTGGCAGGCCGCGCGGCGCGCGCTCAACGCGTGTCGTCGAACCACGTTCGGCTCCATTCGGCCATCTTTGGCGCCTGAATCGAAATCCACGCGCTGACGGGCGCCGTGCGCCCGTAGCTCAACACGACGATCGCGCACGCCGCCGCGACGAAAGCGACGCTGGCGCGCGCCCCCGCCGCGTGCACGCCGGCGGCGCGGCCGGGCACGCGGCCGGCGCGCGGCGCGTCGGCCGGCGCGGAGCGCATCAGCCGCAACGTCGACGCCGCCGCCGCCGCGCCGAGCGCCCACCCCGACACGACTTCCGACCATGCGTGGAAACCGAGCGCGACGCGCGACCAGCCGATCGCGAACGCGAACAACAGGCCGCCGAGCGCCGCGCGGGCGCGCCGTCCGTCGCGCGCGGCAATCGCCGCGACGAGCGGATAAACCGCCGCGCCCAGCATCGTGTGGCCGCTCACGCCGGTGAAGTGCAGCGCCTCGATGCCGATCCCCCAGCCCGCGTAGACGAACTTGCTCAGCGCAACCAGGCCGATCGCACCGGCAAGCGCGGCGCCCCATTCGAGCGCGGCGCGCCGACGCCCGGTCGCGGCCAGCCAGCCCGATGCCGCGACGGCGAGCGGCGCCGTCATGTAGGGATCGCCGAAATTGGTCAGGAAAGACAGGAATTGCATGGCCGGCCGTCGCTGTGCGTCGCGCTCACGCGCGCGCCAATGCGCCATCGCGGGCCGCGTCAGGTCCGGCGCCGCCCGCGCCGGCCGCATCATGGCCCGCCGCGCCGCCCCCGCCGTCCGCCGGCGCCTCGTCCGCGTCGCGGTCGAACGGCGCGCCCAGCATGGGCGCAGCCAGTTCCGCGCGCAGGCCCGCATACGCTTCGAGCACGAGCCGCGCGAAGGCCGAGCGGAACCGCGCGGCGCTGAAGCGCTCCGCGTTCGCACGGCAGGCGTGCGGATCGAAGCTGCCCGCCGGCAAGGCCTCGAAGCGCGCGAGCGCGTCGAGCAGCGCGTCGCTCGTCTGGACTCCGTAGAACAGACCGGTCGGATGATCGCCGGTCGCGCGCACCGACTCGCACACGCCGCCCTTGCCGTACGCGATCACCGGCGTGCCGCAGGCCTGCGCCTCGACGGGCGAGATGCCGAAGTCCTCTTCCGCCGCGAACACGAAGGCCCGCGCGCGCTGCAGATGGTCGTGCAGCACCTCGAACGGCTGATAGCCGAGCAGCGTGACGTTCGGCCCGGCGAGCGCGCGAATCTTGGCGTGCTCGGGACCGTCGCCGATCACGACCAGCCGGCGCGACGGCGTGCGCGAGAACGCCTCGACGATCAGGTCGATGCGCTTGTACGGCACGAGGCGCGAGGCGGTCAGATAGAAGTCGTCCTTGTCGTCGCGGCGCGTCAGGTGCTCGACGTCGACCGGCGGATAAACGACCCGCGCATCGCGCCGATAGGTCTTGCGAATGCGGCGGCTGACGAACTGCGAGTTCGCGAGGAGCAGGTCGACGCCGTTCGCTGAGCGGGCGTCCCAGTTGCGGATGTAGTGCAGCAGCGTGCGCGCGAGCGCCGATTTCGGGCCGCGCGCGAGTCCCGCCTCATTCAGATACTGATGCTGCAGGTCCCATGCGTAACGCACCGGCGAATGCACGTAGCTGACATGCAGCTGGTCGGGTCCCGTCAGCACGCCCTTGGCGACCGCGTACGAACTCGACAGCACGAGATCGTAGCCGGACAGGTCGAACTGCTCGATCGCGAGCGGAAACAGCGGCAGGTAGCCGCGATAGCGGGTGCGTGCGAACGGCAGTTTCTGGATGAACGACGTGCGCACGGGCCGGCCGCGCAAGCACGAACGATCTTCCAGGAAGTCGACGAGACTGAAGAGATCGGCCTGCGGGAAGCAATCGATCATCTGCGCGAGCACGCGTTCGGCGCCGCCATGAACCACCAGCCAGTCGTGAACGATTGCAACCTTCAAACACGGAATCCTATGGAGATGCTGCGCTGAATCGGATGGAGCCTGCGTCGCGAGCAACGGCGCACGGCCGTCGTCGCATGCTGTGCATTATCCGAACAAGCCCGCGCCGCCTATGTGCGGAACCGCACACTATCGCCGCATCGCGTCACGATCCGCGCGGCGCGTGCACCAATCACCAAACAGTGCGCTTACGAACAGAACAACAAGGGGCCTGTCCGTATCGTGGACCCAATGCGACGAGGCTGCGTCGCGCCCTTCTTTCGGCCGCGCGACCGCGCCGCCGACGGGCGCCGGATGCGGCCGTCAGATGAGGAATCGACATCATGGATTGGACCTGCTGTGAATTCAGGCACCTGAGTTCGAACGAGCTTTACCTGATCCTGCGCGTGCGCAACGCGGTCCTCGTGGTCGAGGACGCACACACGTTCCTGGACATCGACGGCAAGGATGAATCGGCCGTCCACGTGTTCGCCACCGACCGCAGCGGCGCCAGGCCCGCGATCGCGGCCTACGCGCGGCTGCTGCCGGGCGACGAGATCGATCCGGAGACGACGATCGACAAATGGCTGACGAGCGCCGCGCACCGCGACGACGGCACGGCAGCCGCGCTGGCCGAGCACGCGCTCGCGGCCGCGCATGCCCGCTGGCCGGAGGCGCCGGTGCGCACCCAGGCGCCCGCGCATCGCGAAGCGTTCTTCGTCGGCTTTGGCTTTCGCAAGGCGGACGGCCCATTTCTCGAACACGGCGCGCCCTACATCGGCATGGTGCGTCCGGTCGGCGGCGCGGCGCGCAGCGTGCGCACGCTGATCCGGCGCGCAAGCCGCGCGGCGGGCGCCGACGCGCACGGCGACGCCGAGCGCTATGTCTTTTCGAACCGACTTTCCGCCGACTCCGGGGCGAACCAATGACCGACACCACCTTGAACACCGCGGCGCGCGCCGCCACCCCCACCCTGCTGCCCGTGATTCTCGCGGGCGGCTCGGGCACGCGGCTCTGGCCGCTATCGCGCGAACACCATCCGAAGCAACTGATCGACCTGATCGCCGACGAATCGCCGCTGGCCGCCACGGCGCGTCGCCTGAACGGCATCGAGCACGCCACGCTCGCGGACACGCTGCTGCTCGTGTGCGGCGAGCAGCACCGTTTCACCAGCGCCGCGCAGGTCAACGCGCGCGGCCTGCCCGCGCGGATCCTGATCGAGCCGGCCGCGCGCAATACCGCCCCCGCGCTCACGCTCGCCGCGCTCGAGGCGCGCGCGCGGCACGGCGACCCGGTGCTCGCGGTGATGCCCGCCGATCACGCGGTGGCGGACGTCACCGCGTTCCAGGAAGCCATCGCGCAGGCCGCGCGCTACGCGCAGGACGACGCCATCGTTACGCTCGGCGTGCTGCCGCGCCGCGCGGAAACCGGCTACGGCTACATCAAGCTCGGCGCGGGCGTGCCGGACGCGCACGGCGCGACGGGCGGCCACGCCATCGAGCGCTTCGTCGAGAAGCCGCACCAGGAGCTCGCGCAGCAATACCTGCAATCGGGCGAATACTGGTGGAACAGCGGGATCTTCGTGGTGCGCGCATCGACCTGGCTCAAGGCGATCGAAGCGCTGCAGCCGAAGATCTTCGCCGCCTGCGAGACCGCATGGCGCACCGGCGCGCAGGACGGCGCCTTCTTCAAGGTCGACGCCGCGACCTTCGCCGCCTGCCCGTCCGATTCGATCGACTACGCGGTGATGGAACGGCTCGCGGACGCGCGCGGTCTCGGCATCCGCGGCCTGATCGTGCCGTTGACGGCCGGCTGGTCCGACGTCGGCTCCTGGGACGCGGTCTGGGAAATCATGCCGAAGGACGAGTCCGGCAACGTCGCGCGCGGGCCGGTCGTGTTCGAGGGCACCGCCGACAGCCTGGTGCGCTCCGAGGGCCGCCTGATCGCCTGCGTCGGCCTCAAGGACGTGGTGGTGATCGAGACGGCCGACGCTGTGCTGGTCGCCGACAAGCATCGCGTGCAGGACGTCAAGCACGTGGTCGCGCGGCTCAAGTCCGACCAGCACGCCGAGGTGCGCGACCATCGCAAGGTCCGGCGGCCCTGGGGCTACTACGATTCGATCGATCTCGGCGAACGCTTCCAGGTGAAACGGATCGTGGTTGATCCGGGCAAGCAGCTGTCGCTGCAGATGCACTACCACCGCGCCGAGCACTGGATCGTCGTGCGCGGCACCGCGCGCGTCACCTGCGGCGAGCGCACCTTCCTGCTCAGCGAGAACGAATCGACCTACATCGCGGTCGGCACCGTGCACCGGCTCGAGAACCCGGGCCGGATTCCGCTCGAGATCATCGAGGTGCAGTCGGGCAACTATCTGGGCGAGGACGACATCGTGCGCTTCGAGGACCAGTACGGTCGCGCGGAAGCGGCAGGCGGTCCTGCGGCAGGCGGTCCTGCGGCTGCCGCCGATGCGCCCGCCGCCGAGGCGGCCGGCTCCACCCCTCGCGCGCATTGACGCCGACCGTCGCGACACGGCGCGCAGCGAAGCGCGCCGCGCCCTTCCCCTCATGAAGATCCTGGTCATCAACGACTACGCCCGCAAGGGCGGCGCCGAGGAGGTCTATCGCACCTCGGTCGAAGTCCTGCGCGCGCAGCCCGGCGTCGATGTGCTCACGTTCGACGAACGCACGCCGGGCGTCGCCGCGGACGGCGCGGCGCGCGCCTGGAACACGGGCGCGGCGCGCGCGCTCGCCGCGCTGCTCGCGCGCGAACAGCCGGCGCGCGTGCTCGTGCACAACTACCACAACCTGCTGTCGCCCGCGATCCTGCCGGTGCTCGCGCGCCATCGCCGCCGCAGCGGCTGTCTCGCGCTGCTGACCTGCCACGACTACCACCTGGTGTTCTACAACCCGAACCTGCTGACTTATCCGGGCGGGCGGCCGACGCCGCTGCCGCTCGACGCGCTGCGGCGCGGCGCGCGCCTGTTCATGCGCGCGAGCCCGCGCGGCGCGCTGCACGACGCGGCGAAGAAGCTGCACTGGCACGCGGTCGACGCGCTGCTGCATCCGGCGCGCGGCTTCGACCTGCTGCTGTGCCCGAGCCCGTACATGCGCGACGCGCTCGCGCAGCGCGGGCTGACCCGCACCCTGCTGCTGGAAAATCCGGTCAGCACCGCGCTCACGGCCGTCGCGCCGGTGACCCGGCAGCGCGAGCGCTTCGATCTGGCCTTCGTCGGCCGCCTCGATCGCGAGAAGGGCCTCGACGAATTCCTCGCGCTCGCGGAGCAGACCGGGTTCGCGCGGATCGCGGGCGTCACGGTCTACGGCGACGGCGACGAGCGCGCCGCGCTCGAACGCAGGTACGCGGCGCACATCGCGGCGGGCCGGCTGCGCTTCGCGGGCCGGCTCGACCACGCCGCGCTGTTCATCGCGCTGCGCGCCCACGACGCGCTCGTGCTGCCGTCGATCTGGGCCGAGAACGCGCCGCTCGTGATCGTCGAGGCGGCGCTGTCCGGGTTGCCCGTGCTCGCGCACGACGTCGGCAGCCTGTCGAGCTTCGGCGACGAGATCGGCAACAAGATCCGCTACACGCATACGCCGGCCGGCCTGGCCCGGGCGTTCGACGCGCTCGGCGCGCATCTCGCCGACCCGCGGCGGCGCTACGACTGGTCGCGCTATACTCTGCCCCACTACGCGGCACGGCTCGGCGCCGCGCTGCAACTGAGCGCCGCCGACGCGCGCGCCGACTCCGTCATGCAACTGACCGCTCCACTCCGATCCGCCGCGCGGCACGAAGGCCGCGCATGACGACGGTACGCAACAACTTCCTGCTGCTGATGACGCTGCAGATATCCACCTACGTGGTGCCGCTCGTCACGCTGCCGCTCCTGACCCGGGTGCTCGGCCCGGACGGCTACGGGCAGCTGTCGTTCGTGCTCGCGGTGGTCACCTACTTCATCAACTTCACGAACTACAGCTTCGACCTCACCGCGACGCCGCGCGTCACGCTCGCGCGCGACGATCGCGACGCGCGTTCGCGGATCTTCTGGGCGACCTTCCTCGCCCAGGCGGCGATCACGCTGGCGGGCTTCGCGATCCTGCTCGCGCTGACCTTCGCGATCCCGCGCTTCGGCGTGGAACGGCCGCTGCTGATGATGGGCTTCGGCATGACGGTCGGCGCGCTGTTCACGCCCGGCTGGTATTTCCAGGGCATCCAGAAGCTGCGCATCTACAGCATCACGCTGTTCGCGTGCCGCGCGCTCAGCGTGCCCGCGATGTTCCTCTTCGTGCACTCGCCCGCCGACCTCGGCGCGGCCGTCGCGATCAACGCGGCCGTGCCGCTCGCCTGCGGCGCGCTGGTGTTCGGCTATCTGATCGTGCAGCGCGAGGTCGGCTTCGTGCGGGTCGGCGCGGCCGACATCGTGGCCACGCTCAAGGGCGGCTGGCAGGTGTTCCTCGCGTCGACCTCGGTCGCGTTCTACGCATCGACCAACACGGTGCTGCTCGGCTTCGTGTCCGGCAACGTCGCGGCCGGCTATTTCGCGGCCGGCGACAAGCTGATCCGCGCGGCGATCAGCCTGCTGCAGCCGCTCAAGGCGGCCGCCTATCCGCACGTGAGCTACCTGATGCATCACGCGCGCGACGACGCGATGGCGTTCCTGCGCAAGCTGCTCGTGGTGCAGGGCGCGCTGGTGCTGTCGATCTCGCTCGCGATCTTCTTCTTCGCGCCGCTCGCGGTGCGGATCCTGTACGGCCCGAGCTACGCGCCGACCGTCGGCGTGCTGCGCTGCATGGCCTTTATTCCGTTCATGGCCGGCATGACCGATCTGTTCGGCGTGCAGACCATGCTGCCGCTCGGCATGAAGACCGCGTTCAGCCGGATCCTGATCTCGTCGGGCATTCTCAACGTCGCGCTGCTGCCGCTGCTCGCGAAGTTCTTCGCGGAACAGGGCGCGGCCGCCGCCGTGCTGATCGCCGAGACCTCGGTGGCGGCCGCGCTCGCGTGGGTGCTGTACCGCCAGCGCGTCGCGATGTTCGCGCGCCCCGCCCCGCGCCGCTAGCGCGGCGGCCGCGCGGCCGGGCCCGTGCTCAGCCCGGGCCCGCCTCGCACCACGGCGCCGGCCGGCCGAGGAAATAACCCTGCACATAGTCGACGCCGAGCGCGCGCAGCTTGCGCAGGGTCGCGGCGTTGTCGACATACTCCGCGACGGTCTTGCAGTTCATCGCGTGGCCGATGTCGTTCAGCGACGCGACGATGTCGAGGCTCGCCGGATTGCGCGCGATGTCCGCGACGAAACTGCCGTCGATCTTCAGATACTCGACGGGCAAGTGCTTGAGATAGCCGAACGACGCCATGCCCGCGCCGAAGTCGTCGAGCGCGAAGCGGCAGCCGAGCGCCTGCAGCTCGCGGATGAAGCGCGCCGCGCCGTCGAGATTGATGATCGCGGCCGTCTCGGTGATCTCGAAGCAGATCAGCGACGGCGGCACGCCGGTGCGCTCGAACTGCGCGCTCACGAAGGCGAGAAAACGTTCGTCGCCCACCGACGCGCCGGACAGATTGATCGCGTACTCGACGAAGCGCCGCTGCCGGATCCGCGCCAACGCGTCGAGCACGGTGCGCACCACCCAGCGGTCGATCTCGGTCATCAGCCCGTAGCGCTCGGCGGCCGGAATGAAGCGCGCGGGCGGCACGACGCCGTCGTCGTCGCCGTCCTGCGTGGCCATCCGCAGCAGCAGCTCGCAGCGCCGCGGCCCGTCCGCATCGGTCTGCGCGCGCGCATCGACGATCGGCTGCGCGTACAGGCGGAAATCGTCGAAGGCCAGCGCATGCCGCACCCGCGCGCTCCACGACACGTCGTTGATGTGATCCGCGAGCGCGCGGTCGAGCGGATCGGCGAACTGCAGGCGATTGCGGCCGCGCTGCTTGGCGACGCCGCAGGCGAGATCCGCGAGCCGCATCGTCTCCTCGAGGCGTGCGTCGCGCCCGGTGCCGCACAGACGCGCGATGCCGATGCTCACGCTGAGCGTGAACGGGTGGCCGTCCCAGTCGAACACGAAGCCATCGAGGCTCGCGCGCAGGCGTTCGGCGCCCTGCTCGACGGCCGCCTCGCCGCCCGCGTGCAGCAGCACGCAGAACTGGTCGCCCCCGAGCCGCGCGAGCACGTCGTCCGGGCCGATGCCCGCGGCGAAGCGCGCGGCGATCTCGCGCAGCAGCGCGTCGCCCGCCGCATAGCCGCAGGTATCGTTGACGAGCCGGAAGCGATCGATATCGAGAAACAGCAGCGCATCGGCGCGCGTCGCGCCGCTCAGCCGGAAATGCCGCTCGAATTCGCCACGGTTGGCAAGCCCGGTCAGCGCGTCGTGCGCCGTCTGCCACCCGCGCTGCCGCGCCAGCTCGCGTTCGCGCACGCGATGCCGCAGCATGGCGCCGGGCTCGCGCGCCAGGACGACGTCGTGCGCCGGATCATCCGATCCCGCCTTGGGCACATCGAGCATCTGCAAGGTCGTGCGCAGCGGCCGCCCGCCCGCGCCGGCCCACGCCGCGCGCGCGGCCCGGCCCGGCGCGCGGCTTTCGCGGCCCGCCCGCGCACCACGCTCGCCGAGCCCGAGCGCGCGCTCCATCCTGCTGACCCGAATCAGGAGACGGCGCAACTGCAGCGCGGGCAACAGCAGCAGCGCGCCGAGCGCGACGATGCCGATCGCCAGCGCGACGAGTGCGCCGTCGCGCGTGGCGGCCAGTTGCCCGTCATCCGCATCGACCTGCGCGAAATCCATGTCGCCCGCGCGCGGCGCACGCCACTGGACCTCGCGCAATGCCGGGCCCAGCGTATCGCGCGACGCCCAGTCGAGCGCCAGCGGCGCGGCATAGGGCGTATCGGCGGCATCGCCGTGCGGCGTCGACGATACGCTGTCGAGACCGTGCCGGATCTCGCGCGGCGGCCCGGCACGGCGCGTGCAGACGCGCGTGAGCGTGCACGCGCAGGCGAAGCCGCCCGCGCCGCACGACGCGCGTCCGCCGCTCGCGAGCGCATCGCGCACGGCGGGCGTGAGCGCGACGCCGAGCAGGCTCACGCAGAACAACGCGCACGCCAACCCGGCGACGGGCCAGATGAGCGGCAGGAGTTGAAGGTTCGCAACTCTGAAGGATCGGGACAGGGCACTATCCATTGACGCGGATCCGGCAGCGGGGAGCTGCTACGCGTCCAAGGAAGCGGATGCAGCGGGACATGAAGGGGTGACGCATTCAAACGTCAAGCGAAGTCCGTTTTACTGTCATTCGATATCACTGCATGATCCGCTATCTATAAACAAGAGTATGTTGTCTGGATCACCCAACTTTATCCGATTTGACGATCATTCGCTTCATCATCTCGCCACGCCCGTCCAGCGCGCCTTTCGCGCCGGCGTCGGCCCGCGTCGCACGCGCCGGCACGCGGCCGTACATCGCGCAATCGTCACGCATCCCTCATTAAATATTCATCGCACGCGACGCCGCGCATTCGGCAATCGGCTTATAGATATTTAAAAATTAACAATCCGAACTAACCGACTCGTATTCCATGCGATCTGGTTTTCAACCATGCCGCGCGACTCAGCGCCGGTAGCCGGGATCGACGCCGTCGACGAGCCGCTGCAGGGCATCGAACGCATCCTGGCCGGCGCCGAAGCGCGGGTCGAGATTGAGCGAGTCGCGCGCGCAGCCCTCGAGCACGGGCGTCGCGATGTCGAGCGCGGGGCCGACGGCCCCGGTCGCGACCTGCACCTCGCACGCGCGGTTGAGCAGCCACATCAGCGCGAACGCGTGCGCGAGGGTCGCGCCGATCGTCACCGGGCCGTGGTTGCGCAACAGCAGCACCGGCCGGCCGGCCGCGCTCGCGACGATGCGCGCGCCCTCGTCGCGCCGCACCGTGATGCCCTCGAAGTCGTGATACGCGATCCTGCCGTACAGCTGCGCCGCGTAGAAATTCGAGAACGCCAGGCCGCCGCGCGACGCGCACACCGCCATGGTCGGCGTCGTATGCACGTGCATCACGCAGTGCGCGTCCGGCAGCGCCGCGTGCAGGGCCGCGTGGAAGGTGAAACCCGCGGGATTGATCGGCCAGTCGGCGTGGCCGATCACCTGGCCGTCGAGATCGATCTTGACCAGGTTCGACGCGCACACCTCGCGGTAGTGCAGCCCGAACGGATTGATCAGGAAATGCCCGTCCTCGCCCGGCACGCGCAGCGAGATATGGTTGTAGATCAGCTCGGTCCAGCCGAGCCGATCGAAGATCCGGTACGCGGCCGCGAGCTGCACGCGGGCGCGCCACTCGGCTTCGCCGAAGCGCGCCGGGCGCGGAAAAGGCTGGTCGGAATGCGAAGTCATGGGGCGTCTCCTGAATGGTCCGGCGCGGCGTCCGGCCTTAAGATGCGAGACGGCGCGCGCCCCGCGAACGACCACGATACGGGCCGGCCGCGCGATGCGCCAACGAACTTTTCTGATCGATTCATCCGTATACCGATATGAATATCAGCCTGAGACAGCTGCGCGCGTTCACGGCCGTCGCGCGCCACGGCGGCTTCACCGAGGCCGCGCGCGCGATGCACGTGACGCAATCCGCATTGAGCCTGCTCGTGAAGGAGCTGGAAGCCGACCTCGGCTTTCGCCTGTTCGACCGCACCACGCGCAAGGTGAGCCTGTCGCAGGCCGGCGAGGAATTCCTGCCGCTCGCCGAGCGGATTCTCGACGACCTGCGCATCGCGACGCAGAACGCGTCGAGCATCGCGCAGTTGAAGCGCGGCATCGTGCGCGTGTGCGCGCCGCAGATCGTCGCGTGCACGCTGCTGCCGCCCGCGCTCGCCGCCTATCGCACGCGCTTTCCCGACATCCGGGTGCGGCTCGTCGACACCCTGCTCGACGCGATGCTGAACCCGGTGCTCGGCGGCGAGGCCGATTTCGCGATCGGCCCCGATCCCGGCCGCGACGACTATCTGGCGAAGCGCCCGCTGTTCCGCAGCCCGCACGTCGTCTGGTGCCGCCCCGACCATCCGTTCGCGGGACGCCGCACGCTCGGCTGGGACGCGCTCGCGGGCGAGCCGCTCGTCGCGACGGGCAGCGACTTCGCGCAGCGCATCCTGCCGCAGGTCCGCGCGCGCCATCCGCGCCTCGCGCTCGACATCGCGCACGAAGCGGCGTTCGTCACCACGGGCTTCGGCCTCGTCGCCGCCGGCCTCGGCATCAATGTCGGCCCCGACTATCTGGCGACGCTCGCGCACAGCTTCCAGCTCACCTCGGTCAAGCTGCGCGCGCCGGTGCTCGGCAGCGTCGTGTGCGCGTTCCACCGGCGCGACCGGCCGCTGTCGCCGGCCGCCGCGAGCCTGCTCGCGTTTCTCGCAGCGCATCTCGTCGCCGCGCGCGGCGGCGCGTGACGCGGCGGGCGGCGCGTTCCGCGATTTGCGCACCGCACAATCCTTCATTAAACTTTCATTTCCATTGCATCCCGTGGCCTCCTCGCCACGTCCTCACGCGCCGCCCGCCCGGCGCGCCCGCCAGCCACGCAGCCCCCTCCGCCTGCGCAGCCAGCCCCGGCCACCGGGACGGCGCGCACGGGCTCGCCGGATGCCGCCTTTCCCCTTCGAGGACGTTCCATCGATGACATTCCGCTTCACCCCACCCATCCACCTCGCCGTCAGCCTCGCGCTGGCCTCGACCGCCCCGGGCGCGGGCGCCGCGCTGCAGCCGATCGACGAAGCGCCCGTCGCGCGCACGGTCGACATGCGCTGCCGGATCCATTCCGATACGAGCACCGACTGCACCACGACCGTCCGTCTCACGATCCTGCGTCCGGCCGGCCGCGAAATGATCTCGCGGCTCGACTTCCGCTACCTCGAGAACGACCGCCTCGACATCCGCGACGCAGCCGTGATCCAGCCCGACGGCACGCGGACGCCGCTCGCGGCGTCGCAGATCGACACCCGCACCGCGCCGAACCCGGCCGCCGGCCTGCGCCGCACCCGCCAGACCTCGCTCGCGTTTCCGGGCCTGCGGGTCGGGAGCGCCGTGGTCTACACGCGCGTCGAGCACACCTCGGCCACACCGCTCGCCGCCGAGTTCCACGAACGCCTGACATTCGGCCCGAAGCCCATACGCGACGACCGCTACCGCGCCGAATTCCAGGCCGACCGGCCCATCGTGTGGCGCGGCGAGCAGATGGAGGACTATCGCATCGAGACGTCCGACGACGACAAACGGCTCGTGATCGACCTGCGCGCGCCGCGCTACGTGAATCTCGTCAACGAAGCGGACAGCGTGCTGCGCCGGATCCCGCGCATCGAAATCGCGAGCAGCCTGAACGCGCAGGACCACTTCGGCGCATACGCGGCCCGCTACGACGCGATCCTGTCCGCGCCGCTGCCGCCCGCGGCCGCGGCGGCCGTGGCCGAGGCGCGCGCGCGTCCCGAGCCGGAGCGGGTCGCCGCACTGCTCAGGCATATCGATGCGCACTACCGCTATCTCGGCGACTGGCGCGCGAGCGAGCGCGGCTACGTGCCGTTCGAGCTGGAGAAGATCGAAGCGAACGGCTACGGCGATTGCAAGGATCTCGCGATCCTGCTCGCCGCCATGCTGAACGCGAGCGGCATCGCCGCGCGCCCCGCGTGGGTGTCGCTCGGCAGCGATGCGCCGCCGCTGCTGATCCCCGGCGCCCGCGCGCCGAATCACGTGGTGGTGCGCGCCATCGTCGACGGTCGCATCTGGTGGCTCGACCCGACCAGCCCGACCTATCTGCCGGGCCGTACGCTGCCCGGCCTGCAGGATCGCTGGGCGCTCGTCGCGGAAGCGGGTGGGCGCGTGCGCGAAGCGCGCATCGCGGCGGAAGCGCCGACCGTCGGCGCGGACGCGATGCTCCACAGCCGCATCGCCCCCGACGGCAGCGCGCGCCTCGACGGCCGCGCCGTGCTCGGCGGGCTGCCGCTGCTGCGCCTGCTCGCGCTCGATCGCGACCAGGGTGCGAGCGTCGGCGACCAGCGGCTGTGCACGCGCTGGTTCAACGAGCCCGTGCGCTGCGACATCGAACGGCCGCGTACCGACAGCATCTGGAGCGGCCCCTATGCGGTGCGCGCGATGGGCGAGGACCGCAACGTGCTGGAACGGGTGTCGGGAAAATCGGTGTATGACGGCGGCAAGCTGCGCGCGCAGTGGGAATACTACGCGGACTACCGGCAGTCGCGCGGCGCGGGCGACCTCTACCTCTCGGACGCCGACGTCACCGAGGTCTCGGTCCGTCTCGACGGGGTGCGGCCGGCGCGGCCGCTCGGCGCGTGCGCCGCGCATTCGCCGTGGTTCGATCTCGACGTGACGCCGGAACCGCGCGCGGAAGGTCTTGCGTACCGCTACCGGTTCGCGCAGAAGGTGCGCTGGCTCGATCACGACGACCTGGCGGGCGACGCGTTCGGCCGCTTCCTCGACGATGCGCGCCGCTGTACCGACGCGCTGCGCCAGACCGTGACCTTCGGGCCATCGCGTTGATGGGTTGATGCGCCGATGCGCCGATGCATTGCGCATCGGCGCATCGGCCTCGGCTCAGTGCGCGCCCGCCGCGCTCGCGGTGTCGGCGCCGCCCGCGCGCGACGGCTTGGTGATCCAGATCAGCGGGATGATCAGGATGAAGATCACGGACGCCGCGTAGAAGATGTCGTTGAGCCCCATCACGGACGCCTGGTTGTTCACCGACGCGTTGAACAGCGCATGCGCGGAGTCCGTGCCGAGCTGCAGCATCGAGCGCGAGTTGTCGATCTGCGCGGCGAACAGCGGATTGGTCGCGTTCGCCTGCTCGGTCAGCCGTTCGTGGTGCAGCACCATGCGGTTGTTCCAGGCATTGCCGATCAGCGAAGTGCCGACCGCGCCGCAGAAGGTCCGCCCGAAATTCGACAGGCCCGCCGCGGCGGGAATCTTGTCGGGCGGCAGCCCGGACAGGATGATCGAGGTCAGCGGCACGAAGAACATCGCCATCGGAATGCCTTGCAGCAGCGTCGGCAGGATCAGGTGCCACTGGTCGATGTCGGTGTAGAACGTGGTGCGCATCATGAACACGATCGCGAAGCTGACGAACGCCATCGTCGCGATGATGCGCGGATCGGAGCGCGGCAGGATGCGGCCCATCAAGGGCGTCAGGATCACCGCGAACACGCCGAGCGGCGCCGTGGTCAGCCCGGAGTCGACGGCGCGGTAGCCGAGGCTGCCCTGCATCCACTGCGGCAGGATCACGAGCGTGCCGAAGAACAGCCCGTACGCCACCGAGATCGCGATCGTGCCGCCCGCGAAGTTGCGCATCTTGAACAGCCGGATGTCGACGATCGGGTTCTTCTCGGTCAGTTCCCACACGATGAAGAACGCGAACGAAACGAGCGACACGATGCCGAGCGCGACGATCATCGGCGAGTTGAACCAGTCGAGATCCTTGCCCTTGTCGAGCATGATCTGCAGCGCGCCGACCCACAGCACCAGGAGCCCGAGCCCGACGGTGTCGATCGGCAGGCGTCGCGCCGGCGTCTCGCGATGCCGGAAGATGCCCCAGGTCACGGCCGCGGCGAACAGGCCCACCGGCAGGTTGATGTAGAAGATCCAGGACCAGCTGTAGTCATAGGTGATCCAGCCGCCGAGCGACGGCCCCGCGATCGGCCCGACGAGCGCCGTCATCGACCACAGCGCGAGCGCGGTCGACGATTTCTGTTTCGGCCACGCGCCCAGCAGCAGCGCCTGCGAGAGCGGCGCGAGCGGCCCCGCGACCGCGCCTTGCAGGATCCGCGCGGCGAGCAGCGTCGGCAGGTTCGGCGCGACGCCGCACAGCCAGGAGGCGAACACGAACAGCAGGATCGAGGTCACGAACAGCCGCACCTGGCCGAAGCGCTGCGTGAGCCAGCCCGTCAATGGAATCGAGATCGCGTTCGCGGCCGCGAAGATCGTGATCACCCAGGTGCCCTCGTCGACGGATACGCCGAGGTCGCCCGAGATGGTCGGGATCGCGACGTTCGCGATCGACGAATCGAGCACGTTCATGAACATCGCGAGCGACACCGCGAGGGTGCCGAGCGCGAGCTTTCCGCCCGAGAGCGGTGGAGGAGCAGCGTGTTGGGACATGGAGGCGTGCCTGCGTGGAAGGGGCGCGGCGGATGCGCCGCTCAGGCCGCCGGCCGCGCGGCCGGCGCCGGCGCGGCAGCGTTCGCGCCGCCTGCGTTCGCGCGGATGATGCGGGCGATCTCGGCATCGGCCTCGTCGCCGTACTTCGCGAACACGTCGGTCTGGTAGACCGTGTTCTGCACGCTGCCGAGCTGGCCGCCGCTTTCGTCCTTGATCGCGACGTCGACCTGCATCGACAGGCCGATGCGCAGCGGATGCTTCGCCAGCGCCTGCGGATCGAGCGCGATCCGCACGGGCAGGCGCTGCACGACCTTGATCCAGTTGCCGGTCGCGTTCTGCGCGGGCAGCAGCGAGAACGCG
>NZ_JBXAPG010000046.1:14728-60441 GCF_058803765.1 Burkholderia sp. GW821-FHT14F03 | reverse complement strand
CCGCCGATCGTCGGCAGCGTCAGGTGTGGATAAGAGACAGCGACACCCGCGCGCGGGTCGGGCTGGCAGTCCGGCGCGCGGCGGCCGGGCGGACAGGTCGCGATCCATCGCGTCTCGAAGAGCTTCGGTTCGCACAAGGTGCTCGACAACCTCTCGTTCGTCGCGGCGCCGGGCAGCGTGACGGTGATCCTCGGGCAGTCCGGGTCCGGCAAGTCGACGCTGCTGCGCACGATCAATCACCTGGAGCGCGTGGACGACGGCTTCATCGACATCGACGGCGAACTGGTCGGCTACCGGCGCGAGGGCGACACGCTCTACGAACTGAGCGAGCGCGAGGTGCGGCGGCGGCGCATCGACGTCGGGATGGTGTTTCAGAGCTTCAACCTGTTTCCGCACCTGAGCGTGCTCGGCAATCTGATCGAGGCGCCCGTCGCGCTGGGTCTCGCGACGCGTGACGACGCCGAGCGCGACGCGCGCGAGCTGCTGGCGCGGGTGGGGCTGGCGGCGAAGGCCGACGCGTATCCGCGCCAGCTGTCGGGCGGCCAGCAGCAGCGGGTCGCGATTGCGCGCGCGCTCGCGCTGCGGCCGAAGGTGCTGCTGTTCGACGAACCGACGTCGGCGCTCGATCCGGAGCTGGTCAATGAAGTGCTGGACGTGATCAAGGAACTGGCGCGCTCCGGCACGACGCTCGTGATCGTCACGCATGAAATCGGCTTCGCGCGCGAGGTGGCCGATACCGTGCTGTTCATGGAGCAGGGGCGCATCGTCGAATCCGGCACGCCGGCGCAGGTGCTGGGCGCGCCCGCGCATCCGCGCACCCGCGCGTTCCTGTCGAAGGTGCTGTGATGCGGCGCGCGACCGGGGCCGCCGAGCCTGCGCAGCCGCGCCGGCGCGCGTGGCTGGCGGCGCTGCTCGCCACGGGCGTCGCGTCGGCGTCGGCGTGGGCGGCGGCGACGGGCGCGCGTGCGGTGGACCTCGATCCGCGCCAGGCGGGCCGGGTGCGCGCCGAACCGGATCCGCGTGCGATCGACGCGGCGCGCGGCTATCGCTGGGCGGCGGCGGGCGCGTTCACGGTCGCGATCGCGCCGCATGCGCCGCCCGTGGCGACCTACGCGACGGACGCGCGGACGGTGGTCGGCGCGGACGCCGACTACGCGCAACTGATCGCCGACGCGCTCGGCCGGACGCTGCGGCTGCTGCCGATCGCGTGGGCGGACTGGCCGCTCGGCCTCAGTTCCGGGAAGTACGACGCGGTGATTTCCAATGTCGGCGTGACGGAGCAGCGCAAGGAGAAGTTCGATTTCACGACCTACCGGCTCGGCTTGCATGGCTTCTACGTGCGCGATGCGAGCCCGGTCAGGCGGATCGCCGGGCCGGCGGACGTGGCGGGCCTGCGCATCATCACCGGAGCGGGGACGAGCCAGGAGCGGATCCTGCTCGAGTGGAACCGGCGCAACGCCGCGCAGGGGCTGCGGCCGGCCGTGCTGCAGTACTACGACGATGATGCGGTCGCGCGGGTCGCGCTGCTGACGGGGCGCGCGGACGCCGAGCTGAATCCGGATGCGTCGCTCGCGTACGCGGCGGCGCAGGGCGCGGGCATCCGGCGCGTGGGCGGCGTGAACGCGGGCTGGCCGGCGAACGCGGATGTCGCGATCGCGACGCGCAAGGGCAGCGGTCTGGCCGACGCGCTGACGATCGCGACCAACGACCTGATCCGCGACGGCCGGTATGGGCGCGCGCTCGCGCGATGGGGCTTGCAGGACGAGGCGGTGGCGAAGTCGGAGACGAATCCGCCGGGCTTGCCGAGGTTTTGAGGGGAGGGGCGAGCGAGCCGCTCATCGGCACTCGGATTCGACGTCCGGGTTCGAAGCGGTGCGGAGGGCTCCTGGCGTTTGCAATGTTGTGTTTTGGGGTTGAGGCGATTATCCATATCCGCAGAAGCCCAGGTCGGCGATGGCGAGGGAATTCCGGGACGGACGGGGTGATTGGCCGAGATTGAGGTTGAATGGGGCTTCGCCTATATGGCGGTCCCGTCGCCATGAGCATCACGTCTCACTCGTGCGCGCCGTACGCCATGCCTTCCAGCCGCACCGACACCTTCAATTGCAGATCGCCGATCGACTGCTTCGACACCTCGGTCTCACCGCTGCCGGCATCGAGCGCCGTTTTCATCTTTTCCGCGTCGGCGGGTGTGTAGCCGGCGTCTACCGACGCGAAGCAGAAATGAGGCGTCGGTCACGCATCAATTCCTGCCTGCGCCGACACCGCGATTTCGCCCCGCCGAATGCTCCGGATTCGTCCGATTCAGCGTGCCCAGGCGAAATTTCGCACCCGCATCTGATAAGCTTACGGCCCTGTAAGGCCGCCGTTCCTAGCCATCGTGCCCCTGTTGTCATATAACAGAAGGGCGTGCAGGCGAAAGTGCCGGCGGCCCGCCGCAGCCCAGGCTGCACGGCCTGGAACTTCGTCGAAGCGCAGCAGCAAGCGCGCAGCCGTCGTAGAATCCGGCCGGCACCGTAGTTTTAAGTGTCCCCCTAATACACCAGCCGAGACCACCATGCTACACATGTCCCGGCGCCAGTTCATGAAGGTGACCGCCACGACGCTCGCCGGCTCGAGTCTTGCCCTGATGGGCTTCTCGCCAGCCGAAGCGCTCGCCGAGGTGCGTCAATACAAGCTGGCGCGTACAGTTGAAACCCGCAACACCTGTCCGTACTGCTCGGTCGGCTGCGGCATCCTGATGTACAGCCTCGGCGACGGCGCGAAGAATGCGCAGCCGAGCATCATCCACATCGAAGGCGATCCCGATCACCCGGTCAATCGCGGCACGCTGTGCCCGAAGGGCGCGAGCCTGATCGACTTCATCCACAGCCCGAGCCGCCTGACGCAGCCGGAATACCGCGCGGCCGGCTCGGACAAGTGGGAGCCGATCTCGTGGACCGATGCGCTCGACCGCATCGCGAAGCTGATGAAGGAAGACCGCGACGCGAACTTCGTCGAGACGACGGAAGACGGCGCGAAGGTCAACCGCTGGCTGACCACGGGCATGCTCGCCGCGTCGGCGGGCAGCAACGAGGTGGGCTATCTGACGCACAAGACCGTGCGCAGCATGGGGATGCTTGCATTCGACAACCAGGCGCGTGTCTGACACGGCCCGACGGTGGCAGGTCTTGCCCCGACGTTTGGCCGCGGCGCGATGACGAACCATTGGGTCGACATCAAGAACGCTGACGTGATCCTGGTAATGGGCGGCAATGCCGCCGAAGCGCACCCGTGCGGTTTCAAGTGGGTGACCGAAGCGAAGGCGCACCGCAAGGCGCGGCTGATCGTGGTCGACCCGCGTTTCACGCGCACCGCCTCCGTGGCGGACTACTACGCGCCGATTCGCACCGGCTCGGATATCGCATTCCTCGGCGGGATCATCAATTACCTGCTGACGAACGACAAGATCCAGCACGAGTACGTGAAGAACTACACGGACTTCTCGTTCATCGTGCGCGAGGATTTCACCTTCAACGACGGCATCTATTCCGGCTACAACGCGGAGAAGCACGCGTATCCGGACAAGTCGAGCTGGGACTACGAGCGCGGCGAGGACGGCTTCGTGAAGGTCGACCCGACGCTCGCGCATCCGCGTTGCGTCTACAACCTGCTCAAGCAGCATTACTCGCGCTATACGCCCGAGATGGTCGAGAAGGTTTGCGGCACGCCGAAGGACAAGTTCCTCAAGGTGTGCGAGATGCTCGCGACCACCGCCGTTCCCGGCCGCGCCGGCACGGTGCTGTATGCGCTCGGCTGGACCCACCACTCGATCGGCGCGCAGATCATCCGCACGGGCGCGATGGTGCAGCTGCTGCTCGGCAACATCGGCATCGCGGGCGGCGGCATGAACGCGCTGCGCGGCCACTCGAACATCCAGGGCCTGACGGACCTCGGCCTGATGTCGAACCTGCTGCCGGGCTACATGACGCTGCCGTCGCAGGGCGAGCAGGATTTCGAAGGCTATATCCAGAAGCGCGTGCAGCAGCCGATGCGGCCGAACCAGCTCAGCTACTGGAAGAACTACCGCGCGTTCCACGTGAGCTTCATGAAGTCGTGGTGGGGCGACGCGGCCACGGTCGACAACAACTGGGGCTACGACTACCTGCCGAAGCTCGACAAGCCGTACGACCTGTTGCAGACCATCGAGCTGATGGCGGCCGGCAAGATGAACGGCTACATCTGCCAGGGCTTCAACCCGCTCGCGGCGGCCCCGTCGAAGGTCAAGACGGCGGCTGCGCTCGCCAGGCTGAAGTGGCTCGTGATCATGGATCCGCTCGCGACCGAGACGTCCGAGTTCTGGAAGAACCACGGCGACTACAACGACGTCGACGCGTCGCAGATCCAGACCGAGGTGTTCCGCCTGCCGACCACCTGCTTCGCGGAAGAGCGCGGCTCGCTGGTGAGCTCGTCGCGCGTGCTGCAATGGCACTGGAAGGGCGCGGAGCCGCCGGGCCAGGCGCGCAGCGATCTCGAGATCATGTCGGGGATCTTCCTGCGGATGCGCGAGGCCTACAAGAAGGACGGCGGCAAGTTCCCCGATCCGATCGTCAACCTGACCTGGCCGTACGCGGACCCGGAAAGCCCGACGCCCGAGGAACTCGCGATGGAGTTCAACGGCCGTGCGCTCGCGGACCTGCCCGACCCGAAGGATGCGACCAAGACGCTCGTGAAGAAGGGCGAGCAGCTGGCCGCCTTCGCGCAGCTCAAGGACGACGGCAGCACCGCGAGCGGCTGCTGGATCTTCTGCGGCGCGTGGACGCAGGCCGGCAACCAGATGGGGCGGCGCGACAATTCCGACCCGACCGGCATCGGCCAGACGCTCGGCTGGGCGTGGGCGTGGCCCGCGAACCGGCGGATCCTGTACAACCGCGCCTCGTGCGACGTGAGCGGCAAGCCGTTCGACCCGACCCGCAAGCTGATCGGCTGGAACGGCAAGACCTGGAGCGGCCCGGACGTCGCCGACTTCAAGGCGGACGAGCCGCCCGAGACCGGCATGGGCCCGTTCATCATGAATCCGGAAGGCGTCGCGCGCTTCTTCGCGCGCGCGGGGATGAACGAAGGTCCGTTCCCCGAGCACTACGAGCCGTTCGAGACGCCGCTCGCCGCGAACCCGTTCCATCCGAACAACCCGCAGGCGCTGAACAATCCGGCCGCCCGCGTGTTCCCGGACGATCGCAAGATGTTCGGCAAGTCGGACAAGTTCCCGTACGCGGCGACCACCTACCGGCTCACCGAGCACTTCCACTACTGGACGAAGCACGCGCGCCTGAACGCGATCGTGCAGCCCCAGCAGTTCGTCGAGATCGGCGAGGATCTCGCGAAGGACGTGGGCGTCGTGCACGGCGATCGCGTGAAGGTGTCGTCGATGCGCGGCTACATCATCGCGGTCGCGCTCGTCACGAAGCGGATCAAGCCGCTGATGGTCGACGGCAGGAAGGTACAGACGGTCGGCATTCCGTTGCACTGGGGCTTCAAGGGTCTGACGAAGCCCGGCTATCTCGCGAACACCCTGACTCCGTCCGTCGGCGACGGCAACTCGCAGACACCGGAATTCAAGTCGTTCCTGGTGAACGTGGAAAAGGCGTAAGGGGAACGAGATGGCATTGCAATCGCTTGATATCAAACGGGTCTCCGCCACCACCACCCCGCCGCCCACGGTGCGGGAGCCGGTGACGGGGAGCGTGGCGAAACTGATCGACGTGTCGAAGTGCATCGGCTGCAAGGCCTGCCAGACCGCGTGCATGGAGTGGAACGACCTGCGCGACGAGGTGGGCACGAACGTCGGCGTGTACGACAACCCGGCCGACCTGTCCGAGCATTCGTGGACCGTGATGCGGTTCTCCGAATACGAGAATCCGGACGGCAACCTCGAATGGCTGATCCGCAAGGACGGCTGCATGCACTGCGAGGATCCGGGCTGCCTGAAGGCCTGCCCGTCGCCGGGCGCGATCGTGCAGTACAACAACGGCATCGTCGATTTCCACGAGGAAAACTGCATCGGCTGCGGCTACTGCGTGACGGGCTGCCCGTTCAACGTGCCGCGCATCTCGAAGAAGGACCATCGCGCGTACAAGTGCACGCTCTGTTCCGACCGCGTCGCGGTCGGCCAGGAACCGGCCTGCGTGAAGACCTGCCCGACGGGCGCGATCGTGTTCGGCACCAAGGAGGACATGAAGCAGCACGCGGCCGAGCGGATCGAGGACCTGAAGGAGCGCGGCTTCGAGCACGCCGGGCTGTACGACCCGCAAGGCGTGGGCGGCACCCACGTGATGTACGTGCTGCATCACGCGGACAAGCCGTCGCTGTACCACGGGCTGCCCGACAACCCGTCGATCAGCCCGATGGTGAAGTTCTGGAAGGGCATCGCGAAGCCGCTGGCGGTCGCCGGCATCGCGCTGTCGGCGCTGGCGGGCTTCTTCCACTACACGCGCGTCGGGCCGAACGAGGTGACGGACGACGAGGAAGCCGCCGCCCGCGACGAGGCGCGCCGCATCAAGGAGGACGTGAAATGAGCCAGCGAGACCCGAACCTGATCGTGCGCTACACGCCGAACGAGCGCAGCAATCACTGGATCACGGCCATCACGTTCGTGCTGCTCGCGCTGTCCGGGCTCGCGCTGTTTCATCCGTCGATGTTCTGGATGACCGCGCTGTTCGGCGGCGGGCAGTGGACGCGGATCCTGCATCCGTTCGTCGGCGTCGTGATGTTCGTGTCGTTCGCGATCATGGTGGTGCGCTACTGGCACCACAACCTGCTCGACGCGGACGACCGCCAGTGGCTCAAGCAGATCGACGACGTGCTCACGAACCACGAGGAGAACCTGCCGCCCGTCGGCCGCTATAACGCCGGACAGAAGCTGCTATTCTTCACGCTGGTCGCCTGTCTGCTGCTGTTGCTGCTGTCGGGCATCGTGATCTGGCGGCGCTATTTTTCGTTCTACTTCCCGATCGGGGTGATACGCGCGGCGGCGGTCGTGCATGCGGCGGCGGCCTTCGTGCTGATCTCCAGCATCATCGTCCACATCTACGCGGCCCTGTGGGTGAAGGGCTCGATCGGCGCGATGGTGCGCGGCACGGTCACGCTCGGCTGGGCGCGCAAGCACCATCCGAAGTGGTTCCGCGAAAACGTGAAGTAAGCGCGCATTCCGCGTCCCGGCCATTGCGCGCCGGGGCCGATGCGGCGGCCGGGCCGGCCGCGCCGGGCGCCTCGCGGCGCACCGCGCGGCCGGCCGCCGCGATCAGGGCGCCGATTGTTCGGCGCTTGTTTTTTTAGGGCACGCTCGTGACTAATGTGACACAGAAGATTCTCGATCCGAATGAAATCGCCACGCTCGATCATTCGGCCATTCCGCGCTTTCGCCTGCCGGAGCGCGGCACGGCATTCGCCGCGCGCGCGGCGCGCCTGCGCAAGCTCGCCGACCTGAACCCGATCAGCGGCTACCTGCGGCTGATGGCGACCGTCGTCGACGCGCAGCATGAAGCGCTGCAGACGCTCGACGGCCGGATGCCGTCGGAAGAATCGATCCGCCAGGCGCAGCAGCATTCGATGCCGCTCGCGCCCGCGCTGGCCGGCGAACGCGATCCGCAATGGCGCGAGGTGCTGCAGCGCGTGCTCGATCACGTCGAACGCGCGGGCCTCGTGAACCCGCCGCTCGCGAAGTTGATCGACGGGCTGCGGCTCAAGACGCCGGCCGAACTCGACGCGCAGGCCGACGCGATCGCCGCGCTGCGGCTCGCCGAGGTCGAGCCGGCGACGGCGCCGTTCATCATGGCGGCGCTGCAGGTCGTGTGGACCGACTACGCGACCCGCATCAAGCCCGCCGACGTGCCGTACCTCGACCAGCCGGGCCTGTGCCCGGTATGCGGTTCGCATCCGGTCGCGAGCGTCGTGCGCGTGGGCGGCCAGTATCAGGGCTACCGCTTCGTGCAATGCGGGCTGTGCACGACCGAATGGCACGTGGTGCGCGCCAAGTGCTCGCACTGCGATTCGACGAAGGGCATCGCCTATCACGGCATCGAGGGCGGCAGCGAGGCGGTGAAGGCCGAGTCGTGCGACGAGTGCCATACGTACCGGAAGATCGGCTACCAGGACAAGGATTACGAGTTCGAGCCGCTCGCCGACGATCTCGCGAGCCTCACGCTCGACCTGCTCATGAACGAGGCCGGTTACCAGCGCAGCACTCCGAACCCGCTGCTGTGGCCGGAACTGCCGGCCGACGCATGACGGGCGGGCCGGACGTGGGCGCAGCCGGGGCCGACGGGCGGCAGGCGCTGCTCGCGCGCGTGCCGTCGGTCGAGCGCGTGCTGTCGTCGGCGGCGTGCGCCGCGCTCGTCGCCGAGCATGGCCGCACGCGCGTGCTCGATGCCGTGCGCGCGTCGCTCGACGCGTGGCGCGACGCCGTGCGGCGCGATGCCGCGCATGCCGCACCGCTCGACGACGGCTCGATCGCCGCCGACGTGCGCGCGCGGCTCGCCGCGCAGGACGCGAGCCGGCTGCGCGCCGTGTTCAATCTGACGGGCACCGTGCTGCACACCAATCTCGGGCGGGCGCTGTTGCCCGACGACGCGGTGCGCGCGGTGATGCAGGCGCTTACGCAGCCGATGAATCTCGAGTTCGATCTGGCGACCGGGCGGCGCGGCGATCGCGACGACCTGATCGACGCGCTGATCTGCGAGCTGACCGGCGCGGAGGCGGCGACCGTCGTCAACAACAATGCGGCGGCCGTGCTGCTGAGCCTGTCCGCGCTGGCGGCGCGTCGCGAGGTCGTGGTGTCGCGCGGCGAACTGGTGGAGATCGGCGGCGCGTTCCGGATTCCGGACATCATGAGCCGCGCGGGCGCGAAGCTGCGCGAGGTCGGCACGACCAACCGCACCCATCTGCGCGACTACGCCGAGGCGATCGGGCCGCGCACCGCGATGCTGATGAAGGTGCATTGCAGCAATTACGCGATCAGCGGCTTCACGAAGGAAGTCACGCTGGACGAACTGGCGCCGCTCGCGCGCGAGCGCGGCCTGCCGGTCGCGGTCGACCTCGGCAGCGGCACGCTCGCGGATCTCACGCAGTGGGGCCTGCCGAAGGAGACCACGGTGCGCGAGACCGTCGAGGCGGGCGCCGACCTCGTGACGTTCAGCGGCGACAAGCTGCTGGGCGGCCCGCAGGCCGGGCTCATCGTCGGCCGCCGGGGGTTGATCGCGAAGATCAAGAAGCATCCGCTCAAGCGCGCGCTGCGCGTCGGCAAGCTGACGCTCGCGGCGCTCGAACCGGTGCTGCGCCTGTATCGCGCGCCGGAGCTGCTGCGCGAGCGCCTGACCACGCTGCGCCTGCTCACGCGTGGGCAGGCGGAGATCGCGGCGACGGCGGAGCGGCTGCGGCCGGCGTTGCAGCAGGCGCTCGGCGCGGCCTATGCGGTCAGCGTCGAGCCGATGTTCAGCCAGATCGGCAGCGGGGCGCTGCCGGTCGACCAGCTGCCGAGCTGCGGGCTCGTCGTGCGCGCGGCCGACGGCAAGCGCAGCGGGCGCGCGTTGTTGCAGCTGGAGCGGCGCCTGCGCGCATGGCCGCGCGCGGTGATCGGGCGGATCGCGGACGACGCGCTGCGCCTCGATCTGCGCTGCCTGGAAGCGGCCGACGAGGCCGAGCTGATCGCGCAGTGCTTGCGCGAGGCGGGGTCGCACGCATGATCGTCGGTACGGCAGGACACATCGATCACGGCAAGACGACGCTGGTGCGCGCGCTCACGGGCGTCGACACCGATCGCCTGAAGGAAGAGAAGGCGCGCGGCATCTCGATCGAGCTGGGCTATGCGTATGCGCCGCTCGACAACGGCGAGGTGCTCGGGCTGATCGATGTGCCGGGCCACGAGAAGCTCGTGCATACGATGGCGGCCGGCGCGTGCGGGATCGACTTCGCGCTGCTCGTGATCGCGGCCGATGACGGCGTGATGCCGCAGACGCGCGAGCACCTGGCGATCCTGCAGCTGCTCGGCGTCGCGCATGGCGCGGTGGCGGTGACGAAGTGTGACCGGGTCGACGCGGCCCGGCTCGCGCAGGTGCGCGACGAGATTCGCGCCTGGCTCGCGCCGACGGCGCTCGCGCAGGCGGAACTGTTCGATACGCGCGCGACCGAACCCGACGATCCGGGCGTGGCCGTGCTCAACGCGCACCTGCGCGCCGCGGCGCGCGCGTGGCGTGCGCGCCGCGACGATGGGCTGTTCCGGCTCGCGGTCGATCGCGTGTTCACGCTGACGGGGCAGGGCACCGTCGTGACGGGCACGGCGTTCGCGGGACAGGTGCGCACCGGCGACACGTTGAGCGTGGTGCGCAGCGGCGAAGCGGTGCGCGTGCGCAGCATCCATGCGCAGAATCGCGCGACCGACGCGGGCCGCGCGGGCGAACGTTGCGCGCTCAACCTCGCGGGCATCGACAAGGCCGCGCTCGCGCGCGGCGACACGATCGCGGATGCGCGGCTCGGCGAGGCGTCGCCGCGTCTCGACGTCGAGCTGACGCTGCTGCCCGATGCGGCGCTCACGCTCACGCACTGGGCGCCGCTGCACGTGCATCTCGGCACGCTGCATCGGGTGGCGCATGTCGCGCTGCTGGACGGCGAGACGCTGGCGGCCGGACAGCGCGCGCGGGTGCAGCTGATTTTCGATGAACCGGTGTTCGCGGTGCCGGGCGACCGCTTCATCGTGCGCAATGCGCAGGCGACGCAGACGGTGGGCGGCGGGCGCGTGCTCGATCCGTTCGGTCCGGCGCGCAAGCGGCGCACGCCCGCGCGGCACGCGTGGCTCGATGCGCTCGCGGCCTGGCTCGATGAAGGCCGGCTCGACGCGCTGCTCGACGAGGCGCCGCTCGGGATCGGCACGGCGACGCTCGTGCATCTGACCGGGCTGCCGCACGAGGCGCTGGCCGTGCCCGCCGACGCGGTGCGCGTGGCCTTGCCGGGCAAGTCCGGCGATGCGGCGCTGCTGGTCGCGCGTCGCCACTGGGATGCGCTGCGCGCGAAGGTGCTGGCGACGCTGCAGGCGTTTCACGCGCGCTCGCCCGACGAGCAGGGGCCGGACGTCGCGCGCCTGCGGCGCATGGCCGCGCCGCTCGCCGACGATGCGCTGTGGCGCGCGCTGGTCGACGCGCTGGTCGCGGGCGGCGAGGTGGTGCGCAGCGGGCCGTGGCTGCACCTGCCGTCGCATGCGGTGAGCTTCGATGCGCGCGAGGAAGCGTTGGCGCGGCAATTGCTGCCGCTCGTGCAGGCGGGGCGCTACGATCCGCCGTGGGTGCGCGATCTCGGCTCGGCCACCGGCGCGGGCGAGGAGCCGGTGCGCACGCTGCTGCGCAAGCTCGCGCGGCGCGGCGACGTGCATCAGGTCGTGCGCGACCTGTTCTATCACGGCGACGTGATCGCCGAGCTGGCGCGCGTGATCGCGACGCTGGCCGAGGCGCGCGGCGGCGCGGTCGACGCGGCGACGTTCCGCGATGCGACCGGGCTCGGACGCAAGCGGGCGATCCAGATCCTCGAATTCTTCGACCGGGTTGGGTATACTCGCTTCCATCGCGATTTACATCTGTTGCGCGCGGACAGCCGGCTGCTCGGTTCGTCGTAGTCGCGCGCATGTTTCACGTTCCCCGGGAAGGCATGCGTATCCGGTGGTGCGGCTGGGCCTCAAACCCAGTTGGGGGCGTCTACCGCTCCCAGGTCGGTTCGACTCCGGCTGCCTTCCGCCATGAGGCACGTAGATCGCCTCGGCAAACGCCCCGGGCAACGCGAACACTCGCGTAGCCCCGCGGCCTCTGCCGAGATCCCGGCGGCCCCGGCCCTGATGCAGCCGCATCGACTCATGTACCGGCATCGGCGACGCCTGCGCGATCGCCTTGAAGTGGGTGACCTTCTCCGCAATCGCGCGTCAGCGGTCGACCGACCTGACAACACCACCCGGCATGAGATCCGCGCGAAGCGGATCTCGGTGGCTGATTAGCTGCAGCTCTTCAGTGCGGCTCGTCTCACTGACGTCTCTACGCTGTGCGGGGTTGTGCCGGCCTCCATTGATTTCTTTGAGATCTTGGACGCTCGTACGAATATTGCAGCTGCGGCTGCATTGGCGTCGGCTGCGGCGCCTCCAGCGGCTGTTTTCCCTTTGCTGGCCGCGTTGGCCGCCTGAGCCACGATGCCACGCGTGGAGATGCTCGAATTCATGATTTGATTGATGGCACCAGGGACCTCCGCTATCCCCATCACGACTGAAAAGGCCTCTGTCACAACGTTAAAAATATCCATTACTTCGGCATCCGTATTGACGAACGGATCTCGATAGGCAGGGCTTGTCACCTGGTAACCCTTTGTCGGGCAGTCGTCGTATATTGCGGTGCCGGATCCATAATTCGCGGCCGTCATCGTGCACTGAGAGAGCGGCTTCCCGCCGACGATCCAGTCGCCGCTGCTGGATTTCTTGACTACCTTGTATGGGTCGCTTTGAGCAATCGAGGCATCGGATAATGAAAAAATGATGGCGATGCACGCCAGTGTTCTGATCTTGCTCGCCGAAATGGCTTGTTTGAAAATGGATGTGCTGTTCATCTTGTGCCTCACAGTGATATGGGATCTTTGGGTGGCGAAACTCAATCGACGTTTTGATTCGGCACGCATGCTCAGCATTTGTTTCCGAGACTTTGCACATATTTTTGAAGATCTCGCCCGCCGGTCATGTCATTGCCATCGAATCTCTTGATCACCGTCGGCCTGATTCCTTCGGCCGTGGACCACGGAACGGCAACTTCAAATCCACCATCGACTAATGGAACACGCAGAACCGCAGCATCTACTCCCCATTTTCTCAAGACATTTTTATCGCCGAGCTGATCCATAAGCGGCTTGTTGACGTCCAATCCCAGTGCCTTTTTTATATCGTTGGGATTTTTGGCATCCAGGTTAATGGTGATCTCCCTGACTTTGCCGGGAATCTTGGCTTGCGTGACTGCTCCGGCGACTTTGTCTGCTTTCCTGGGATCGCTCTCCCACATGGAGTCCGGCGCGCCAGCGTATGCCGCTGCGACATCTTGGCTCTCGCCCAAATACCAGGCCTTCCATTCCGGACTGTCGTTTCCGCCTGTTGGCGTCCGTTTTATTCCGTTCAACACTGAGTCGACATTCCCGTAGGTCACGCCGTGGTATCCACTGTATCCATCTTTCAAATCTCTCTGAGAGGTGATGACGTCATTGGGATTGGCTGAGGATGCGATGGGATAGGTCAGGGTGGTTGCCGTGATTGCGCCAGCTGCAATAAAGTAAAAATTCAACACCAGGCGAATGAGATTTGATTTAACTTTGCGATGCATGGCATGCTCCAGTTTAAATTAAATATCCCGGTGCTTGGTAGCAAGAATCTTGATGGTATTGTCGTTTAATATGGGCATCAAAATTCGCGTTTAGTATGGCGGCGGCCAAACTCTATTTCGATGACGCGGAAATTAAAATTTTGTCGAACGCGCGTCATGGTCGACCCTCGTCGCGACGGAGATGGCGCGGGCGCCAAACATGCCCGCGTGGAGTCATCGATCGCGTCAAGCATCTCCAGGACGGTCGCCCACCCATTGATCGCGGACGAAGCTGTCGCTTCAGCTCATGCCCAATTCAATGCGACGACACATAGATCGCATCGGCAAGCGTCTCCGGCAACGCGAAACGCTCGCGCATCCGTCTCGTCTCCGCCGCCGGCGTCAACCCGAACAGGCGTTTGAATTCCCGGCTGAACTGGGACGCGCTCCCGTAGCCCACGGCGTGTCCCGCGGCCTCCGCCGTCAGATCCTGGCGGATCATCAGCAAGCGGGCCTGATGCAGCCGCGTCGACTTCACGTACTGCATCGGCGACACCCGCGTGATCGTCTTGAAGTGGCTATGGAAGCTCGGGATGCTCATGCCCGCTTCCTCGGCCAGTTGCGTGACGTCGAGGGGCTGCGCGTAGCCGGCATGAATCAGGCGCAGTGACCGGCCTATCCGGCCGAACTGGCCGCGCATCGCCAGCGCCTCGCGCATCGGCCCGCCCTGGGCGCCGGTGAGTACGCGAAAGTACAGCTCCCGCAGCAGGCCCGGGCCTAGCACGGCGGCTTCGAGCGGTCGATGCAGCGCCTCGAGCAAGCGCAATACCGAGGCTTGCATCGCATCGTCCATCGGCGTCGACATCATGCTCTGGGGGGCGTGCACGGGCGCCATGCCGCCCGCGCGGTCGATCTGCGCCGCGAGTTCGGCGGCCAATGTGAAATCGAGGTGAAGATACAGCGCGAGCAGCGGATGCTCAGGCGTGGCGTCGGTTTCCATGTCGAACGGCACGGGCACGGAGACGGCCAGATAGTGACGCTCGTCGTACAGATAGAGCCGGTCGCCGAAGTAGCCCCGCTTGCGGCCCTGGCACACGATCACGATGCCGGGGTCGTACAGAACCGGCGTGCGCGAGAGCGCCCGGTCCGAGCGCAGGAGGCGCACGCTCGGGAGCGCCGTCAGGTTGTAGCCCTCGTCGGGCGCCAGCGCGCGCAGCAGGGCGACCATGCGCGCCCGGCTGCGACGGGGCAGATCCGGAGGCGGGTTCGAGATGCGCTTCAGGCTCATAGTTTTAGGCAAGATAATCAGCGGATCTTGGCTTATCCGATGCGGTTCGCCAGACTAACATGCATTCTCCAATCGACATTCGGGAGAAAGGCTCATGGCATCCGGCAAAATCCTGCTCATCACGGGCGTCAGCAGCGGCTTTGGCCGCGCGCTCGCGCACGAAGCGCTGGCGGTGGGGCACACGGTCGTCGGCACGGTGCGAAGCGCGCAGGCCAGGCGCGACTTCGAATCCCTGTCCGGGCAGGCCCGGGGGCGCGTGCTCGATGTGACCGATTTCGATGCGATCGACGGCGTCGTCGCGGACATCGAGGCCGATGTGGGCCCCATCGATGTTCTCGTCAACAACGCGGGCTACGGCCACGAGGGCATCATGGAGGAATCGGCGCTATCGGACATGCGCAAGCAGTTCGATGTGAACGTGTTCGGCGCGGTGGCGATGATGAAGGCCGTCCTGCCTCACATGCGCAAGCGCCGCCGCGGGCACATCCTGAACATCACGTCGATGGGCGGCTTCATCACCATGCCCGGGATTGCCTACTACTGCGGCAGCAAGTTCGCGCTGGAGGGGATTTCCGAAGCGCTGGGCAAGGAAGTCGAGCCGCTCGGCGTGGCCGTGACGGCCGTGGCGCCGGGTTCGTTCCGCACCGACTGGGCAGGCCGCTCGATGGCGCGCACGCCGCGCTCGATCGCGGACTACGACGCGCTCTTCGATCCGATCCGCAAGGCCCGCGAGGACAAGAGCGGCAAGCAACAGGGCGATCCCCGGAAAGCCGCGCGCGCGATGCTCGACGTCATCGCCGCGGAGCGCCCGCCCGCGCATCTGCTGCTCGGCAGCGATGCGCTCGGGCTCGTGCGGGACAAGCTGTCGGCATTGGCGCATGAAATCGGTGCGTGGGAGGCCGTGACGGTCTCGACGGATGGTTGAGCGCGCAAGCAAGGGATGGCCCGGATCGTGGAGGCGTCCGCGCCGCCGCGTGACCGGGATAGCCGCGGGTCGAGCGTGGAGCGGCAGCGTCGGGATTGCGCCCTGGCATCGATCTTGGCCCCCGGCGTTCGTTTGCGCATTCATCGATCGGGCTCGGCTTCCTGGATGCCGTCTATCGCCAGCCCGCGCTTGTTTCGCGACGGCGGTTGTCGTTCCTGCGACGTCGGTACAGGATCAACCGTAGCGCCCGCCCGTGACGTGCAGCACTTCGCCGCTGATGAAGCCGGCGCGCTCGCTGGCGAGGAAGGCCACGGCGTCGGCGACGTCTTCCGGGCGACCGGCGCGCTTGATCGGCTGGGCGGCCAGCGCGCGCGCCTTGATCGCCTCGTAGGTCGGGAGCGCCTGCACCATTTCCGTTTCCATGAAGCCGGGCGCGACGCAGTTCGAGGTGATGCCGTAGCGGCCTTCCTCCAGCGACAGCGCCTTGGCCATGCCGATCAGGCCGGCCTTGGCGGCGGCGTAGTTGGCCTGCGTGGGGTTGCCCAGGTAGGCGCGCGAGCTGATGTTGATCAGTCGTCCCCAGCCCTGCTCGATGAAGTGCGGCATGACGGCCCGGGCGGCCAGGAACGCGCCCTTGAGCATCACGTCGATGACGAAATCCCAATCGTCCTCGCTCATCTTCACCAGGTACGTGTCGCGCGGCGCGCCCGCATTGTTCACGAGAATGTGCACGCCGCCGAATTCCGCGACCGTTTCGTCGACGAGGCGTCGCACGTCGGCTTCGCGCGTGATGTCGCCCACGATGCAGTGCGCGGCGAGGCCGTCGTCCCGCAGCGCCTTGGCCGTGGCTTGCGCGAGTTCGGCATTGATGTCGGTGACGACGACGTGCGCGCCTTCCTGCGCGAGCCGGCGCGCCGTGGCCGCGCCGAGGCCGCGCGCGGAGCCGGTGACGATGGCGACCTTGCCGGTCAAACCCAGATCCATGCGTATCTCCTGAAAAGAACCGTTCAGCGCAGGTCGACCCGCGCGTTGTTCACTACCACCACGTTGCGTTCGACGGCGGTGACGCGCAGCGAAACCGCGCGGCCGTCGACCCACATCTCGGTGCGCAGCGTGTCGCCGGGCCAGGCCGGCGCGGTAAAGCGCACGCGCATGCCCGCGAAATGCTCGTCGTCGTAGTCGAGCACCGTGCGCAGCACCGCGTGCGCGGCTATGCCCATCAGCGCCATGCCGTGCAGGATCGGGCGCGGAAAGCCCGCCGACGCGGCCACGGCGGGGTCGGCGTGCAGCGGATTGAGATCGCCGCTCAGGCGGTAGATCAGCGCCAGTTGCGCGGGCGTGCGCAGCTCGCACACGCGATCGGGCGGGCCGTCGGGCATGGCGTGAGGCGTCGGCGGCGCGCCGGCGCCGCCGCCTGTGCCGAAACCGCCGTCGCCGCGCAACAGGCTCAGTTGCACCACGGTGGCAAGCAGGCGGCCCGTGTCGGCATCGGTGACGTCGCGCGTCTGCTGGAGAAGCGCGCCGGTGTTTTCTCCTTTGTCCCACAGGCCGGTGATGCGCGTCGCGCCCGTGACGCGGCCGCTGGCCGGCAAGGGCGCGTGCAGCCGGATCTCCTGCCCGGCGTGCAGGATCCGCTGCCAGGTGATGCCCGTGTCCGGCTCGCGCGCCCAGAAACCCGGGTAGGCGAGCACGTTCGCCATGGTCGGCAGCGCGCGCAGCGATCGACCGTCCTCGCCTTCGTAGACGTAGCGCAGTTGCCTCGCGTCGAGCGGGTCGGTTCCCAGCCCCAGGCCGAGCGCGTACAACTGCGTATCGCGCAGCGAATACGCATGCTCGATGGGGGCAAAGGGGCGGGCCAGCAGCGAATCGGCTTGGAGCGGCATGGCGTACGTGACGGCAGTGGACCCGGCTCGTACGATGCAACCGCGCCGGGCATGCCGTCAACGGATGGGCGCACAGTGTTCCGTACCTTGGCAGCAGCCGGGGCGGGTCGGGCCGCGCCGTCGCCAATACCCGCCGCGTCGGCGCGTTTTCATCTTCCGGAACGTTCTCCGCGAGGCGGTTGTTTCGCGCCGGCGGCCGGCGCACTATTGCGTCGATTCCACTCTCTTTCAAGGCGCGTCGACATGATTCGCGATCCGGAAACGCTCAATGGCCTGCTCGACTCCATCGCTCGATTCGTTCGCGAGCGCCTCCTGCCCAACGAGGCGCAGGTCGCCGAAACCGACGAGATTCCCGAGGAGATCGTCGCCGACATGAAGGCGATGGGCCTGTTCGGCCTCACCATTCCCGAGCGCTTCGGCGGCCTCGATCTGACCATGGAGGAAGAGGTGCTCGCGGTGTTCGAGCTGTGCCGCGCGTCGCCGGTGTTTCGCTCGGTGCTCGGCACGACGGTCGGCATCGGCTCGCAGGGCATCGTGCTCGACGGTACGCCCGAACAGCAGGCGCAGTACCTGCCGCGCCTCGCGACCGGCGAACTGATCGCGTCCTTCGCGCTGACCGAACCGGAAGCCGGCTCCGATGCGGCCTCGCTGCGCACCACGGCGCTTCGGGACGGCGACGACTACGTGGTCAACGGCACCAAGCGTTTCATCACGAACGCGCCGCATGCGGGCATCTTCACGTTGATGGCCCGCACCAATCCGCAAGACAAGGGCGCGGGCGGCATCTCGGCCTTCATCGTCGACGCCGGGACGCCCGGTATCAGCTTCGGCAAACGCGACCGGAAGATGGGGCAGCAAGGCGCGCATACCTGTGACGTGATCTTCGAGAACGTGCGCGTGCCGGCCGCCAACCTGATCGGCGGAAAGGAGGGGCAGGGCTTCAAGACGGCGATGAAGGTGCTGGACAAGGGCCGCATCCATATCGCCGCGGTGTGCGTGGCCGTGGCCGAGCGCATGCTGTCGATGGCGTTGACCTATGCGCTGGAGCGCAGGCAGTTCGGCAAGCCCATCGCCGAGTTCCAGCTCGTGCAGGCCATGCTGGCCGACAGCAAGGCCGAGATCTACGCGGCCCGCTGCATGGTGGTGGACGCCGCGCGCCGACGCGACGCCCGGCAGCCCGTCGGCACCGAGGCGTCGTGCGCGAAGCTGTTCGCGTCCGAGATGTGCGGCCGCGTGGCCGACCGTGCGGTGCAGATCTTCGGCGGCGCGGGCTACATGGCCGAATACGCGATCGAGCGCTTCTACCGCGATGTGCGCCTGTTCCGCATCTACGAAGGGACGAGCCAGATCCAGCAGCTGGTCATCGCCCGCAACATGATCCGCGATGCGCAGTGACGCGCCGGGGCGTCGAGGCGGCGGCCGCTCCTCGTCATGCGCTTCGCGCAAGCGATGTCCTGTTCCGTACATTGACCTGTTCCGGCGCAGCCGTTCCGCCAGGAAACGATCGGGAGCCGGCTGTCTCCCGCCCTGGGTGCGTCATTTCCATGCCCGCAGCGATTCCAGAGTACGGAACAACCTGGCGCGACCATTGACTCGCTGGCGGTTGGCCCGTGTAATGCGAGGCATCGGACGTACTCATCCCATGCGTGCCGCCATGTCGCGCGGCGCGCCGCGGCGGCGGCCCGGAGCCGGGTTCAGCGCCGCGTTCACAGCCGAATCGAGGCAAACGGAGCAATCGATGCCGCCGCATGCACACCGGGCAACGCCGTCCCTGCCGGCGCAGCAGGACGCGAGGGGGCGCGATGCGCCGGATGCCGGCGGCGAGCGGGCGGAAGACGGGCCCGCATCGCAGGCGATGGTCGTTCCGCTGGCGCGGAGTCTCGCGATCCTGGCCGCGTTTTCGCCGCATGAGCCATGGCTCGGCAATCAGGACCTCGTGCTCGAAACGGGCATCCCCGCGCCGACGATCACGCGGATGGCGCGTTCGCTCGTCGCGCTCGGCTACCTGCATTATTCGCCGCAGCGCCGCCGGTATCGGCTGGCCGCCCCCGTGCTGTCGCTCGGCTACGCCGCGATCGCGCATGCCAACGTCCCGCTGCTCGGGCGGCTCGACATGCAGGCGTTCGCGAACGCGAGCGAAACCTATGTGATGCTCGGTACGCGGGATCGCCTCGACGTGATCGTCCTGGACACGTGCGCGAGCGAACCGGCGTCGGTCGATCTCAAGCTGGACGCGGGCACGCGTCTGCGCATCGCGTCGTCGCCGATGGGCTGGGCCCTGCTGGCGGCCTTGCCGGAACTCGAACGCTTCTACCTGCTCGGCAACATCGAACGCAAGGCGGGACGCGACTGGCCCGGCCAGCGCCGCCGGATCAGCGGGGGTATTGCCCAGGTGCATGACGTCGGCTATTGCATGTCGCTCGGCGAATGGGAGCCGGACCTGACGATTCTCGCCGTTCCGCTGCGGGTTCAGGATCACGCGCCGCTCGTGCTGGCCTGTATCGGACGCAGCGCGAGGCTGGGGCGCGCGCGGGTCGAGCGGGAACTCGGGCCCAGGCTGGTCGCGGCCGCGCGGCATGTCCAGGCGCAGTCCGCCGTCATCGACTGACGCGCACATGGGCGAGACCGACAGGCAAGCAGCATGACGCTGACCATCGAACGCGGGCTCGACGTGCTCCACGCATTTCGCGGGGCCCGCACGCCGCTGTCCAATGCGGAACTGGTGCGGCGCACCGGTTTGTCGAAGGCGACGGTGTCCCGCCTGACGACGACCCTGATCTCGATCGGCTATCTGCGCAGGGTGGGCGGCGGGCGCTTGTTCGAACTCGGCGCCGGCGCATTGCGCATCGGACATGCGTATCTGGAAGCGAATCCCGTCACGCGCCTGGTCACGCCCGTGATGCAGCAGCTTGCCGACAAGCTGAGCTTCTCGGTTGCGTTGGCGGTGCCGCACCGGCTCGACATGGTGTATATCGCGTCGCGCGCGGGCGCCAGGATCGCCACGCTGCGGCTTGGCGTCGGTTCGCTGTTGCCGATCGCATCGACCGCGGTCGGGCGCGCCTATCTGTATGGGCTGCCGGGCGAGGCGCGCGCGCCGTTGGTGGCCGAGCTGCTCGACGCGGCCGGAGACGAGGCGGACAGGGTTCGCGAGCACCTCGAGGCGGCGTTCGAGGATCTGCGGCGGTCGGGCGTATGCATGTCGGTCGGCGGCTATCAGCGCGACGCCTACGGCATTGCATTGCCGATCGTGATCGGCCGCACGCGCACGTTGATGGCGCTGAATTGCGGTGCGGTGGAGCCGGAGCCGGATGTGGCGGCGATCCGCGCGCGCGTGATTCCCGAGTTGAAGGCGATGGCGGAAACCCTGTCCTTCATCTTGCGCGACGTCGACTGCGCGCTTTGATGCCGGGACATGCCGGGTTCACTCGGGATTGACCGGGTCGCGTAGCGCGCACCCGGCGCGGATTCGCGCTCGGCGGCGGCTGCGGCGAGGCCGACCCGGCCGGCGCTCAGGCCCGTGCGCCGGCCACGATCGTCTCGGCCAGGCGGATGACGGGCAGGTCGACCATGCGTCCGTCGAGGCTGAACGCCGCGCCGCCGTGCCGCGCGGCTTCCTCGATCACGCGGTGCGCCCAGGCCTGCTCGTCCGCCGAATAGCCCATGACCTCGTTGACGCCGGCGACCTGCGCCGGGTGGATGCACAGCTTGCCGCCGAACCCGAACGCGCGGGCGCGCCGGGCGTCGGCCGCGAGACGCTCGGCGTCGTCGGTGCGGGTGGTCACGCCGTCGATCGGCGCGGGCAGGCGGGCGCGCCGTGAGGCGGCCACCAGCGCGTTGCGCGCGAAGGCCAGCTCCGCTTCGTCCGGCGAGGCGCGCATGCCCAGGTCGAGCTGGAAATCGAGGTGGCCGAAGGCGAGGCGCGCCACCTGCGGGTCGCGCGCGAGCGTGTCGGCCGCGTCCAGCCCGGCCAGCGATTCGACCAACGCCACGAGCCGCGCGTGCGCCCCAAGCTGTTCCGCGACGCGGCGCAGCGCGTGCGCGTCTTCGGACTTGGGCAGCATCACTGTGACGCCGTGCATTGTCCAGTCGCGCAGCAGCGCGAGGTCCGCCGCGTGCCAGGCGGTGTCGACGGCATTCACGCGCACGAGCGTGCGCCAGCGTTGTCCGGAGGTCAGCCGCGGCAGGTGCTGCGCGAGCTGCGCGCGTGCGCGGTCCTTGCCGTCCGCGGCGACGGCATCCTCGAGATCGATGATGACGCAGTCGGCCGCCGATTCGAGCGCCTTGGCGAAACGCTCGGGCCGGTTGGCCGGCACGAACAGCAGGCTGCGTGCGTGACGGACGGGAGAGCGGGCGGTGGACATGGTTCAGATGACGCCTGCGGCGCGCAATCGTTCGATATCGGCCTCGCTGCGCCCGAGTTCGCGGAGGATCTGCGCGGTGTGCCCGCCCAGCGCGGGGACAGGGTCCATGCGCGCATCGAAGCTGTCGACCGTGGCGGGCGGCAGCAGCGCGCGCAGCTCGCCGGCGGGCGAATCAATGGTGCGAAAGCGCCGGCGGGCCTGGAGTTGCGGATGGGACCAGAGATCGCCGACCTGATTGACGGCGGCATTGGCGATCTGCGCGTCGTCCAGGCGCGCGATCACCTCCTGCGCGGTGAGGTCGGCGAACGTCTGTTCGATCACGGCTTGCAGCTCGGCGCGGTGTTCCGAGCGGCGCACGTTGGCGTCGAAGCGCGGATCGGTCGCCAACGCGGGGTTGCGCAACACGGTGTCGCAGAACGCCTTCCACTCGCGTTCGTTCTGCAGGCCCAGCATCACCACCCGGCCGTCGCCCGCCTTGAACGGGCCGTAAGGGTAGATGGTGGCGTGCGCCGCGCCGTTGCGGCCCGGGGGCGGCTGGCCGTCGTATGCGTAGTACAAGGGAAAGCCCATCCATTCGCCCAGCGCTTCGAGCATGGAGATCTCGACGTGCGAGCCCACGCCGGTGAGGCCGCGTTGCAGCAGCGCGCTGAGGATGCCGGTGTACGCATACATGCCGGCCGCGATGTCCGCGATCGAATTGCCGGCCTTGCTGGGCTCGTCGGGCGTGCCCGTGACCGACAGGAACGCCGCTTCGCTCTGGATCAGCAGGTCGTAGGCTTTCTTGTCGCGATAGGGGCCGTCGGCGCCGTAGCCCGAGATGTCGCAGACGATGAGCCGGGGATGCTTCGCGTGCAGCGCCTCGAACGACAGGCCCATGCGCGCGGCCGCGCCGGGCGCGAGGTTCTGCACGAGCACGTCTGCCTGGGCCGTGAGCTCGCCGAGCACGGCCTGGGCGGCGGGCTGTTTCAGATCCAGCGTGAGGCTTTCCTTCGAGCGGTTGGTCCAGACGAAGTGCGAGGCGAGGCCGCGCGTGCGGTGATCGTAGGCGCGCGCGAAGTCGCCCACGCCCGGGCGCTCCACCTTGATCACGCGCGCGCCCAGGTCGGCGAGCTGGCGGGTGCAGAAAGGCGCGGCGATCGCGTGTTCGAGCGTGACGACGGTCATTCCGCTCAGGGGGCCGGGTCGAGCTTGCATGGTCGGTGCTACTCCAGTTCGGCGCTGGCCTGCATGGCCAGCTGGCCCTGCGGGCCGCATGCCCACAAGCGGGCGGTGTGTGTCTCGAGCGCGCCGTTCACCGTGAACGGCGCGGTGTCGAACAAGGGGCTGACCGCCTTGAACGCGAAGCTGCGAATGGTTCGGTCGGGGTGCGCGCGGCGCAGCGCTTCCAGCAGCAGCGTGGCGATCAGCGGACCGTGCACCACGAGGCCCGGATAGCCTTCCTCCTGCGTCGCGTAGGGCCGGTCGTAGTGGATCCGGTGGCCGTTGAAGGTCAGCGCCGAAAAACGCATCAGCAACACCGGATCGGGCGTGATGACGTGCGAGTATTGCGCGTCGTCCGGCGCGGGCCGCGGAGGCGGCGCGTCCGCCGCGGCGGGAGGCGGTGCGTCGCGATACACGATGTCCTGTTCTTCGCGGATGGCCACGCCTTGCGCGTCGCCGACCTCGTGCCGCACGGTCACGAAGACCAACCGGCCGCTGCGGCCCGACCTGCTCTTCACGTTCGTGATCGTGGAGCGTCGTTCGGCCGGCGCATCCATGTCCAGCGGGCGCAGGAACGCGAGCCGTCCGCCGGCCCACATGCGGCGCGGCAGCGTGACGGGCGGCAGGAAGCCGCCGCGCTGCGGATGACCGTCGACGCCGAGGTGGGACTGGCGCTCGCCCGGGAGAAAATACAGCCAGTGCCACAGCGGCGGCAGGGTCGCGGGCGGCGTGGCGTCCTGCGCGTAGTCCAGCGTGGCCTGCATGAGGCGGACAGGGGATGGCGTGATCCGGTCCGCGCGCGTTTCGCAGCGACCGATCCAGGCATCGAAGGAATCGGGATTGTCGAGACTCATGTCGTTTCGCTCATCGATGAGGGCAGGCGTCGGGCGTGTCGCGGGCGCTTGCGGTCGCCCTTGTCGCGCTCAATAGGAGCGGGGCAACTCCAGCACGTGCTCGGCCACATGCCCCAGGATCATGTTGGTGGAGATCGGCGCGACCTGGTACAGACGCGTCTCGCGGAATTTGCGCTCCACGTCGTATTCGCAGGCGAAACCGAAGCCGCCGTGCGTTTGCAGGCAGGCATTGGCGGCTTCCCAGCTGGCCTTGGCGGCCAGGTACTTGGCCATGTTGGCCTCGACCCCTGCGTTCTGCCGGGCGTCGATTTTCTCGCACGCGCGCCAGCGCATCAGGTTCGCGGCCTCCAGCTCGATGAACGATTCGGCCAGCGGAAACTGGATGCCCTGGTTCTGCCCGATCGGGCGGCCGAACACCTTGCGCTCGACCGCGTAGTCGCGCGCCTTTTCCAGGAACCAGTAGCCGTCGCCGATGCACTCGGCCGCGATCAGCGTGCGCTCGGCGTTCAGTCCTTCGAAGATCACCTTCAGGCCCTTGCCTTCGGCGCCCAGCAGCGCGTCCTCCGGCAACTCCAGGTTGTCGAAGAACAACTCGTTGGTCTCGTGGTTGACCATGTTGAGGATGGGCTGCACCGTGAGGCCATTGCCGATCGCCTGCTCCAGC
This sequence comes from Burkholderia sp. GW821-FHT14F03, assembly GCF_058803765.1. NCBI lineage: Bacteria > Pseudomonadati > Pseudomonadota > Betaproteobacteria > Burkholderiales > Burkholderiaceae > Burkholderia > Burkholderia sp. GW821-FHT14F03. The sequence goes on along the minus strand of NZ_JBXAPG010000046.1, from coordinate 35,920 downwards.
TCGACGATGAAACACGACAGGCCGTCGCTTTTCTTCCGCACCTGATCGAGCGGCGTGGTGCGCGCGAGCAGGATCAGCAGATCGCTGTGCCGGACCCGCGAGATCCAGACTTTCTGGCCGTTGACGACCCACCGGCCGTCTTTCCTGACGGCCGTGGTCGTGAGCCTGGTGGTGTCGCTGCCCGTGGTGGGCTCGGTCACGCCCATCGACTGCACGCGCAGCTCGCCCGACGCGATGCGGGGCAGATAGCGCGCCTTCTGCGCATCGGTGCCGCTGAACACGATGGTGTTCATCACGTACATCTGGCCGTGGCACGCGCCCGAATTGCCGCCGGCGCGGTTGATCTCTTCCATGATGACCGACGCTTCGGCCATCGACAGGCCCGGGCCGCCGTAGTCCTGCGGGATCAGCGCGGCCAGCCAGCCGGCCTCGGTGAGCGCGGTGACGAACGCCTCGGGGTAGCCGCGTTCCTCGTCGATCTTGCGATGGTATTCGGGCGGAAATTGACGACACAGGCCGCGCACGGCGTCGCGGATCTCCTGATAGGCGTCGGGGGCGGAAAAAATGGAGGCGCTCATGAACCCTGTCTCGTCATTGGCGGGGATGGTCCATAATAAGTATTGATGGATGTCTGAAAAAATAGAATTTCCTGATCGATGTATCAGTTTTCGGTATCGAGGTATCCGCGATGGATCTCAAGCAACTGCGCGCCTTCGTCACCGTGGCCGAGACCGGCAACGTCACGCGTGCCGCCGCCCTGTTGAATCTCGTGCAGCCCGCCGTGTCGCGCCAGTTGCGCCTGCTGGAGGACGACATGGGGACGGAGCTGTTCGAGCGCGGCCGCCACGGCATGCAGCTCACGCCGTCGGGCAAGACCATGCTCGAATACGCGCGCCGCATCCTCAACGAGGTGGCGCGCGCCAAGGCCGAGATCCAGCCCACCGAGGGGCCGGTGGCGGGCATCGTCAGCATCGGCCTGCTGGCCAGCACGTCGGACCTGCTGGCCACGCGGCTGGCGGGCGAGGTCGCGCGACGCTATCCGCACATCCGCCTGCGGCTCACGATCGGCTATGCCGGGCATCTGCAGGACTGGCTCGAAGCAGGGGATGTCGACGCCGCGCTGCTGTACGGGCAGAAGGAGACGCCCGCGTTGCACGTCAAGGCGCTGATCGAGGAAAGCCTGTGGGCCGTGGCGGCGCCGTCCGCCGGGCTGTCGCGCAAGCGGCCGCTCGCGCTTGCGCGCGTCGCGAGCGAGCCGTTCATCCTGCCCGCCGCGCCACAGGGCCTGCGCGCCGCGATCGAGCACGCCGTGGCCGAGGCGGGGCTGACCTTGCGGGTGTTCGCCGAGACCAATGCGTTGAGCGTGCAGAAGGAACTCGTCGCGCAAGGCCACGGCTGGACGATCCTGCCGGCCGTGGGCGTGACGCAGGAGGTCGAGCGCGGCGTACTGAGCGCGGCGCCGCTGGCGCCCCCGGGCGTGCGGCGCACGATCGTGCTGGCGGCGCCCAGCAGCCGACAGGCCACGGCGCCCGTGCGCTGCGTGGTCGGCGTGCTGCTCGACTGCGTGAAGCACACGTTCGAAGCGGGCTGCTGGCCCGATGCGCGCTGGCTCGGTTAGGCGATGGTCCGACCGCCGGGCCGCGACGGTTCGCGCATCGGGGCGGTTCCGCGTGCGGACGGACGCTTGCCGGAGCGAAGCGTGGCGCGATGCGCTGGTCCGACGTGCATCGGATCGAGCGGACGATGTGCGGGGCGCGTGACGGTCCGGTGTCCGGATGCGTGTCGCGCGGGGCTTTTCCGTGGAGGCGTCGCGCGCGTGACGGCTTTCGATATGTCAGTGCGTCGACGAGCAGCGAGAAGGCGGACGACGCGTGGCGTCGATTCGCCTCGTAGAGGTGGCAGCCCTCGAACGTCTTGCGCCAGGGCGTCAGCACCTGAAGGCTCGAACTGAACGCGGGCGCTCGACCCGGTTCAGTTCGGCCCGGATGCGCGGGAGGCGCCGGGCGGCAAGCGGCTCAGAACGTCCAGGCATACCCCGCCGCCGACTGCGGGCCGAAGACCTGGCATGGGCTGTTGCCCGCGCTCAATACCAGCGAATCCGAGAGCGTGGTCCCCGCGGCCACGGTGTAGTGATACACCTTCTGGGCCGGGGTCAGCGCGTTGGCATAGACGATGAAGGTCGACGTCGCGGCCGATTTCGAGTTGTCGAAGTTCAGCGTGATCGAGGTGCCGCTCCGGCTGGCCGTGACCTTGTAGTTGTAGGGCAGCGGGGCGGCCGGCCGCGTACCGGCGCCGACGCCCGGCGAGAACGTGCTGGCGTCCGTGTAGGGATAGGGCGCGTACACCGAGTTGGGCCCGTTGCTCGGCTCCGTGATCTTCCAGCCGGTGACGTCGGTGTCGCTCGGCGTGTTGCTCGGCGACGCGAGGTTGAGCGTCTCCGTCAGGTCGCCGCACACGGCGCGACGCCAGGCCGAGATGTTCGCGCACTGGACCGCGCTCGCCGGATATCCCTTCGCCGCGAGCCAGGTTTCGAGGAAGCGGACGATCGACGTATGGTCGGACAGCCGCGATGCGACGCGGCCGCCCTTGCTCCACGGCGACACGACGATCATCGGCACGCGCGGCCCGAGGCCGATCGGCTCCGATCCGTAGGTCTCGTCGCCGAGATCGATGGGTGCGCCGCCCGCGGTCGTCAGGTTGTGCTTGCCGTAGCCGGCGAGCGGCGGAATCGGCGCGGGCACGTGGTCGAAGTAGCCGTCGTTCTCGTCGTAGGTGATGAAGATCGCGCATTTCCCCCAGACGTCCCTGCTGCCGATGAGCGTGTTGATCACGCGTTCGGCGAACGTCTCGCCCGCGCTCGACGTGGCGGTCGGATGCTCGCAGTAGGTGTACGGCGCGACGATCCACGATACGGCCGGGAACGTGCTCTTGCCCTGCGCATCCTTGCCTTGCAGGTCGGCCTGCAGGGAGGCGATCAGCGCATCGGCCGAATGCGCGTCGTCGTCGCCGGATTTGCCGGCGTAGCTGCGCGCTTTCGCGATCTTGCCGGCGTCGCCGCCGCGCCGGAAGTTGTTGAAATAGGCGAGCCCGTTGTCGCCGTAGTTGCCGTAGCCCTGGTAGACCTTCCAGCTGACCTTGTTCGCTTCCAGCACGTCGGCGTAGGTCTGCCAGGTCCAGCCGTTCTGGCTGCCGCTGTCCTTCGCGATGTCCGACGTGGTGTTGCTTTCCCACAGATCGTCGTTCTCGACGATGTAGTGCTTCCAGAGCGGGTTGGTGATCGTGCCGCCGCCCGAGGTGCCGGTCCACAGGAACCGGCGGTTTGGATTGGTCGGGCCGAACAGCGAGCAGTGGTAGGCGTCGCAGATCGTGAAGGCGTTCGCGAGCGCGTAGTAGAACGGCAGGTCGGCGGGCTTCAGATAGCCCATCGTCCAGTAGCCCTTTTTCTGCACCCACGCGTTCCAGCTGCTCCAGGTCTGCTGCGATCCCTTCCACGAGTGATCGAGGTTGACGCCCTGGTAATTGACGGGCGTCGAGGTCCCGGGGTTGAGCGGGTAGGGCATCACGTTGGCGACGATCTTCCCCGACGGGTCCTTGGCCGCATAGCTGCCGGACGACAGGTTCGGCTGATACCAGACCGGCTTGCCGCTCGGCAGCGGCGTCGGGTACGGGTCCGACAGGCCGCGTACGCCGGGCAGCATGCCGAAGTAGTGGTCGAACGAGCGGTTCTCCTGCATGAACACGATGATGTGCTCGATGCCGGCCAGCGTCGTCGGCTGGGTCGTCTGGGCGAGCGCGTTGCGGATCGCGGGGGGCAGCACCGATGCGACGCCGGCCGCCGCCAGCGTGTGGGTGCCCAGCTTCAGGAAGTCGCGGCGTTTTTTTGAGGTCATGGGGAGTCCGACTCGAGTTATCCAGCGATTGCGGGGGACTTCATCGTGCTCGTCGAAGGCACGCAGGACGATAGCCGTGCTGCATGAGACTAAGATGACAACGCGATAGCGAACGCCTGTCGCGTGGCGTATGACGCGGCGGGTGGGATAACTGGAGAGTGTGAAATCAAAAAGCGGGCGTGCCGACAGGATCCGACGGAATCCTGTCCAATTGCGACCGACGGCGGTGCGTGGAACCGACCCGATGGCGCTTGTCGGCGAGGTTGGCTCGGCGGCGCATGCGGCTCGCGCCGTATGGCGTCGCTCCGGGGCGACGCCGGGTGACGATGCGCGAGCGCATCGATGATGGCGACGATTGAAGAGTCGGAAATGATCGACGCTTCGGATTGGCCGGCGATTTTGTTTCGGATTGGGAATCAATGGGCGGCGTCGCGCGAGCCAAGCATCAGGTCCAATGAGATCGCCCCGGGTGACCCGGGGCGATCGACCTCGTGCGCGACGTGCGCGGCTGCTTTACTGCGTCAGCACGTTGATCAGGTTGGCCTGCGGGCTGCCCCAGCCCGTCACGAGGTCGAAGCCGGTCGTGGAGGAGAAGCTGCCGGACTTGCCGCTCGTGATGTCGTGGAAGGTCGACTTATACGTCGTGCTGAGCGCCCCCTTGACCTCGTTGTTCGCGTAGATCACCGGGTTGATGTAGCCGACCGGCGCCTTGCCGTTGTTGGCCGCCTGCTGGTTGGCGAGCGCGATGAAGCCCGCCCACATCGGCGCGGCGAAGCTCGTGCCGCCGTACTCGTTGGCGGTGCAGTCGGTCTGGTCCGAGCACACGTAGAACGTGAAGTTGGCGTTCGCGGCGACGTCCGGCCCGTTGCGCAACGTCTTCGAGCCCTTGTTCGTCGAGGTGATGATGCCGGTGGCCGCCTGCCATGACGGGATCTTGATGCCGTCCGGCGAAATGCCGCCGCCGCTGTCGACCCACGCCGTTTCAGACTTCCAGGCGCCCGCCGCCGAGCCTGTCGTCAGGTCGGTGCCGCCTACTCCCACGACATATGCGTCGTCGGCCGGCCACGCCTCGTTCGACGACGACCACGTCGAGCTGTCGCCCGACGCCGCGAAGAACGTCTGGCCCTGTGCGGCCATCTGCTCGAAGTACGGGTCCAGCGTCGTGTTGTCGGCCGGCGTCCAGCCCCACGAGCAGCCGATGGTCGTCGGCAGCGGGTTGGCGGTCGTCATCGCGCTGATGATCGCGGTGTCGGTGTTGCCGACGTACATGGTCAGGCTGGCGAGCCCGGGGGCCATGCCGAGCGCCTGCGTCATGTCGAGCGTCTGTTCGCCGTCGTCGCAGTTCTGGTCCTCGGTGCACGAGGTGCTGGTGCCGTCGGTCGAGGTCAGCGTGATCGGGACGTTGTTGGTCTGGCCGACGTTGTTGTAGTAGGTGGTCAGGTCGTCGAGATCGGTGCCCTCGTATTCCCACAGCCCCAGGTTCTGGCCGGCGCCCGTCAGCGCCGTGCCGCCGTAGTACGCGGCGCGCATGTCGCTGCCGAGGAACGAGGCCGACGGGCCCGAGCCCGTCGTCGCGCGCGGCGAAACGGCGTCGGCGGTGACGCCGAGCGTCTTCGCGACCGCGCTCCGCTTGACGTACAGCGGATGCGGGATCGAGTAGTTGTCGAGGCCCGAGACGTGCCAGAGCGGTTTTTCGAGCGCGGTGGTCGGTTCGCGGTCCGGGCCGTAGAACGTCCGGTTCTCGGTCGGATGCTGGTAGGTGCGGATCTTCACGTTGAAGGCCTTTTCGACCGAGGCGACCGGGCCCGAGACCTGGATGTCCATGCGGTCGCGATTGCCGCCCACGATCGTCAGGCCGGACTTGACCAGATACTGGGCGGCGGCCTCATAGTCCGCGAGCGTCGGGCCGAATTTCTCCGTGAACTGCTTCGGCGTGATGTAGTGGCGGAAGTTCGGGCTGGCGGGGTTGGTCACGTCGGCCACGAAGGCATCCAGGCCGGCCTTGTCGCGCAGGGGCAGCACGACGTCGAGTTTCATCGTCTGCGTCTCGGCAAGGCTGCTCGTCGCCATCGCCACCTTCGACGCGGCGCGCACGTGATGCGTCATGACCGCCGCGGCCTGCGCCGTCGCCGCGAAGCCGCATGCCATCGCCATGCCGATGGAGAGCGAGATCGCCGTCCTGGCCAGGCCGGATGATTTCCGGGAGAAAACGTTCTTGGTATCGTCGAAACGGTTCATCAGTAGCCACCTCATGAGTTGAGAGCGAATTGTGTTCGCCGCGATATTGGATAATCACTTCTCAAACGGACTACGTTCAGACACCTGATGATGCTTGGTTGTTTTTAAATAAACGCCATGAAGTTCGTGGTGCGAAATGTCATCTGCTGCGCCGCATTAATTTTTTTGACTGGGTAAGTCAATTGAAAAGAAATTGATGCGGTGGCTAGAAGCTAATTGAATTAATTTTGACGATCTACTGCGAAAAATGGTAGGGCGGAATCAGCGGCGTGTAATTTGAGATGCTCTTGAAGACACGTTGTCTTTCAATTCTGTCTGGTTATTTTTTTGTAAGGCGTCGCGGGGATTTTCGCGGGAAATATATTGATTCAGGGGATTGCGGGCTTCAGGCGGGGAAGGGCCGCCGGGGATGTATGACCGCATGCTTACGCAATGACAGTTGGGCTGTAAGCCAGGGGCCGGCGTGACGCGGTGGTCGAGACGGAGAATTCGGCCGCGATGCGGCGCGCGGTACCAGTCGGGTGCGCGATCCGGCGTGGTTTACGCCGGATCGCATGGCGCGCGGGCCGGTGCGGACCTGAGGTGGCTGTGCAGCAATCGGAGGCGCGACGGGGTGATGATGGGCCGAACCGAACCGGCGCGCCGCGCATCCCGGCGAGGCGCAGTCAGATCGATTCCAGCACGAAAAATGCATATCCGTAGAAATCGGCGTATTTGGCATAAAGACCGATTTCATTAAAATGATCGTCAAGAATGAATTGCGCTTCCGGATTATCGATAAATGAAATCCGGAGATCGTCGATCTTTCTGCTGAGTGGCGTGTAATACTCGTCCCACCAATCCTCGGGTTTCATAATCAGATCGCCGCGCGCGAAATAATTGCATTCGGCGGCGATTTTCCGCAGGGAATCCATATTTCGCATCGCCGGATACACGGACCAGAAATCGCGCACGGAGGTCGGCGCATCGTTCCTGAGCCAGACAGGCTCCGCGATGGCGAGCATGCCGTTCGGTTTCAGGAGGCATCGCCATTCCCGCAGTGCCCGCTCGAAGCCGATCACGTACGCGGCGCCCTGGCACCAGATCAGGTCGAAGCTCGCGGGCTCGAAGGCGAGGGCGTTCATGTCGCCCCGGACGACGTCGAGGCGTTCGGCGAATCCGCGTGCCGCGGCTTTGCGTTCGAGCGCGCGGAGGAACGGCGCGTGGCAATCGAGCGCCGTGATGCGCGCGTTCGGCAGCAGCGTCGCGAGGTCCACGGTCTGCGCGCCCGTGCCGCAACCGATGTCGAGCACCTTCGCGTCGTCAGGCAGCGGCTGCGTCAGTGTCAGCGCCTGCATGGCGGTGCCCAGGCTGCCGGGCCCTTCGCGCGGAAGGTCGCCGTGCAGCGCGTCGAAAATACGTTGTTGGAGGAGGGTCTGGTTTTCCACGGAGTATGAAGAACGTCGAGTATCGGGAAGGGAGCCGATTCGGCCTCCTTCCCGGATGGATTACGGCGCGCACGCGCGGGCCGCCGCCCGGCCGCCCAGCGTGAAGCGCGTCAGGACGAGGGCCAGCAGCGCGCTCAGGGTCATGCCCGCCACCATCGGCAGCGGGCTGTCGCTCGAGAACAGGCCCATCAGGCCGGTCGCCACGGCGCCCGTCATCATCTGCAGCGTGCCGAGCAGCGCGGAAGCCGTGCCGGCGATGCTGCCGTGCGTGTCGAGCGCGAGCACCGAGGTGGTGGGAATCATCCATCCCATGAACGCGCTGGCGAAGAAGTACAGCGTCAGCAGCACCCACAGCCGGTCGCCGCCCGCGAGATAGTGCGCGAGCAGGGCCAGCAGCGCGACACTGCATCCGAGCACGCTGAAGCGGATCACCCGCGCGATGCCGAAGCGTTCGCACAAGGGCCCGTTGAGCTGGGCCGCGCCGAAGAACGCAGCCGCGTTCACGCCGAAGGCGATGCCGTAGAGCGTGGGCGACAGGCCGTAGTGCTCGATCAGCACGAACGGCGAGTTGGCCAGGTAGATGAAGAAGATCGCGAACGCGAAGCTGCCGATGAAGACGAGGCCGAGGTAATGGCGGTCGCGCAGCAGCTGCGCATAGGCGCGCAGGACGCTGCCGAGGCTGCTTTCGACGCGCGCGTCGGCGTTGCGCGTTTCCGCCAGCATGCCGGCGGCCAGCGCGAGCCCGGCCACCGCCGCGAACGTCACGGCCCAGAACACGCCGCGCCAGCTGGTATGGGCGATCACGACGCTGCCCACCAGCGGCGCGAGGATCGGCGAGACGCTGAGCACCAGCATCAGCAGCGACATCAGCCGCGCCGCGTCGTTGCCGGTATGCAGGTCGCGCACGACGGCGCGCGGGATCACCATGCCGGCGGCCGCGCCGAGGCCCTGCACGAAGCGCAGCGCGACCAGCGTCTCGATGCGGGTCGCGAGCGCGCAGCCGATGCTCGCGACGACGAACAGCGCGAGGCCGGCATAGAGCGGCGGCTTGCGCCCGACCATGTCCGACACCGGGCCGTAGAACAGCTGGCCGATGCCGAGCGAGACGAAGAACGCGGTGAGGCTCAACTGGACGCTGCCCATGTCCGCGCCCAGGCTGCGGCCGATGACCGGCAGCGCGGGCAGGTACATGTCCACGGCGAACGGCCCGATCGCGGAGATCAGGCCCAGGATCACGGCGACTCTGTAGAAACGGTGATTCATCGATTCATCTCGGTAATGGCGCGTGGACATCGGGCCCGCGCGCGGGGTGTATGCGGAGCGGGGCGCGCGGCGCGCCCCCGCGTCGCCGGTTTATTCGACTGCCTCGAAGGCCGCGTGGTACCGCACGTCGCCGGCGGGGACGTCGCCCGTCAAGGGCAGCGCCTGGAAATATTCCTGCGGGACGCCGGGCAGCGTCAGGCCCGGATGCGTCCGGAACCCGAAGCGCCCGTAATACGCGGGATTGCCGAGCACGACGCAGCCGTGGCCGCCGTGCGCTTTCAATGCGTCGAGCGCGGCCGTGATCAGCAGCGAGCCGATGCCGCGACCCTGCTGGTCGGGCTGCACGGAAACCGGGCCGAGACCGTACCAGCCGGCTGCGCCGGATGCGATCGCGACGGGCGAGATCGCGACGTGGCCCACGACCGCGCCGTCGTGTTCCGCGACGAGGGAGAGGGACAACTGTCCCGCGCGTCGCAGCGCGTCGACGATGAACTGCTCGGTATGGCTCGAATGCGTTTCATCGCGGAACGCGGCTTCCGTGATCCGGTGGATGCGGTCGAGGTCGGCGTCGCGCTCGGGGCGAATGGTGATGGATGCGTGTTTCATGTCGGTTTGCCTGTCTTGCTCGATGAATGAGGGAGGGCGGGTGCGCCCTCCGTCGGTGTCGGGTCGTCGTTCGGGGTCGGTCGGGCCGCGATCGGTCGGGCCGCGAAGCCCGGCGGCTGACGACGGCCCGTTCCGGGCCTGCCGCCGGCCGCCGCGCGTATCGGGCGCGCATCGTCGCGACGTGGGCGCGCGCGCGTCAGCGGTTGTCCGCTTGCGAACGCACGGCGCGCAGCCCGGCCGGATTGACCCGATACGGCCGGCCGTCCTGGGACCGGATCAGCCGTTTGGTCTTGAGCCGGGTGAAAACGCTCAGCGTGCAGTCGGACAGGACGTACCCGTCGCGGGTGAAACACTGGGCGGATGTGATGTTGCCGGCCGCGTCGCGCGTCAGCACGATGCAGCCACCTTTGGCGAGGACGTGGAGGGTCCGTTGCTCGGGCCTGGAGAGGTTCATGTTGGAATTCGAACGCAGTAATCTGAATGTGCATAACCAGCGCGCACCAAAAACGGGTGCCCGCCAAGCTTTTTTGCCCATCGATAACCGAAACACCTTGCTTGCGCAGGGTTTGGGTTATCGGATTACCGCAATCTCCAACATACAGGCCTTGTTCAATGCAACGTAAAGGAAGCCCTTCGAGGGCCGGGATATCAGCAGGTGCCGGGCAACGTGCCAGCGCCGCACCTGAAATATCGAGGTCGGGAGGATAGCACATCGGCGGCGCAGCGAAAAGCCGGCGGCCGCTGGCGCGAGGCGCGCGCACGCGCTCAAGGCAGACGTCGCGCGCGTCGAGGCGTCCCGTCGCGACGGCTTCGGCGGCGACGGCTCGCGACGCCGGTTTCCCTCCGGCCCGTCACGCTCTTATCATGCGTGCTGCGATGCGGGCCCTGTCAATTGTCGAGGTGTCGATGAATCGGAAAATCACGTTTTCCCTCGTGCCGGTTGTGCTGCTGGTCGCGGTTCTCGCGGCGTATTTCCTGTATGGTCGCGGCAATCCCCATGCGCTGTGGGAGATCGTCAGCCAGCGGTGCGTGCCGGACCAGACCGCGAACGACAAACCCGATCCGTGCCTGAAGGTCGATCTCGCCGCGCAGTACGTGGTGCTCAAGGATCTGCGCGGCCCGTATCACGACCTGGTCATGCCGACCCACCGCGTGACGGGCATCGAGTCGCCGCTGCTTCAGGCGGCCGGCGCGCCGAGTTTCTTCGCGGCCGCGTGGAACGAACGCGGCCGCCTCGCGCAGGAATTCGGCAGGCCGATCGACGATGCCTATCTGTCGTTCGCGATCAACTCGAAATACGGGCGCTCGCAGGATCAGCTGCACATCCACGTGTCCTGTCTGAAGCCCGAGGTCTATCACCTGCTGGAAGGGGCGCAGCGCGACATCGGCCCGGACTGGGCGCCGCTCGCGCAGCGGATCAACGGGCACGTCTATCTGGCGAAGCGCCTCGGTTCGGACGACCTGGTCCGCGAGAATCCGTTCAGGATCGTCGACGCCTATGCGCGGCGCCGCGAGGACAGCATCGCGAAGTTCGGCCTCGCCGTGGTCAGGCTGCGGGACGGCGGCATGGCCTTGCTGGCGAATCGACTGGACGTCATCCCGGATTTCAACTGGGGCTCCGCGGAAGAAATCCAGGACTTCACGTGCGCGGTGGTCGGCGGCGCGGCCGCGCACCAGTAAGCGCCCGCCACCGCCTGCCGCGTTCCCGCGCGAGCGCGCCGCGCTCACACGTCGGAATCGGGCGACACGACTTCCCAGGTGCCGTACGTGGTCAGGCCGACGGAGCGCGCCAGCGCCACCGATGCGGCGTTGTCGAGCTGACAGCGATACTGCGGCTCGCATCCCTGCGCATAGGCATGCCGGCAGAGCGCGCGCACCACCTTGCGCGCGTGGCCGTGCCCGCGCGCGTGAGCGAGCGTGAGCACGCCGAGGTCGGCCAGGCGCGAGTCTTCCCACGCGTACATGCTGGCCGCGCTGACGAGCCGCTCGCCTTGGAACGCACCGAATACCGCCCGGTGCGCCAGTTCCACGTAGGCGTCGTCGAGGTCCTGCTCCGATGCGCACGACTCGAACGCGGCAAACGCCTCGGCATCGCGCGTCGTCAGCGCGCGCACGCCGGGAGGCTCGGGCTCCGCCAGCAGCGCGTATTTTTCCGCCGCCGAAAAGTAGAGCAGGTAATCCGCGCCATGCAGGACGAGGTTGGCGTCCGCGAGGCGACGGCGGAAGCTGTCCGCCGACGGCTTGCGCAGTTCACGCAGGCCCATGCGTCCGGCCAGCTCGGGCGTGACGACCGCCATCGCCAGGCCGTCGGGGCGCGTCAGCACCATGACCCGCGAATCGTCGTCGAGATCGGGATTGGCGGCGAGCGTGAAGCGCGCGTCGCGGTACAGGATCTCGCCGCTCAGGAACGACGCATTCCAGAAGTTGGAGATCGTGGTCGAGAAGCGAGGGGCCGGGCGGTCGGTCATCGTGTCGTTCGGTGGTGGCGTGATGGACGGGGCGCGGGCCGCCGGCGGCCCGCCCGGGTATCGGCGGCGCGTCCGGCGCGTCCAAGCGACACACGATCGTAACCGATGCGCATCGGCCTTGCAGGCGCCGCGGCCGGGCGGCTCCCCCGGCCTCGATCAGGCGGGACGCGGGGCCGCGCCGCACGCTGCGCGCGGCCGCGTCGCGTTGACAATCGACGACGCTGCATATAAGAATGAGTGCCCCCCGCCCCCCCAGAAGAGCGCGCGCCGATGCCCGTCGATCTCCCCGAACCGCAAGCCGTTTCCAGCCCCGTCACCCGCAGCGCCATCTTCATCGTCGCCACCCTCGCCGCCGGCGCGGCCCAGGCCGGCACCGTGCGCGCCTGGTGCGCCGACGTCGCGGCGCTGGTCCGCGCGGTCGGCTCGCGCGTGCCGGCCGGCAACCTGTCGTGCGTGTGCGGCTTCAGTTCCGGCGCCTGGGACTCGCTGTTCGGCGCGCCGCGCCCCGCCGCGCTGCATCCGTTCCGCGAGTTCGGCGCGGGCGGGCGCGTCGCGGCGGCGACGCCCGGCGATCTGCTGCTGCATATCCGCGCGGACGCGGCCGACCTGTGCTTCGAACTCGCGACGCAACTGCTCGCGCGTCTCGGCGACGCCGTCACGGTGGTCGACGAGGTGCATGGCTTCCGCTATTTCGATCAGCGCAGCATGGTCGGCTTCGTCGACGGCACGGAGAATCCGGTCGGCCGCGAGGCCGCGCATTTCACCGAGATCGGCGCCGACGATCCCGGGTTCGCGGCCGGCAGCTACGTGATCGTGCAGAAGTACCTGCACGACATGGCCGCCTGGAACGCGCTGCCCGTCGACATGCAGGAACGCATCATCGGCCGCACCAAGCACGACAACATCGAACTCGACGACACGGCCAAGCCGAGCTGGGCGCACAACGCGCTGACGTCGATCGTCGAGGACGGCGAGGAGGTCAAGATCCTGCGCGACAACATGCCGTTCGGCCGCCCCGGCGCGAACGAGTTCGGCACGTACTTCATCGGCTACGCGCGCACGCCCGCGCCGATCGAACAGATGCTCGAGAACATGTTCGTCGGCGTGCCGCCCGGCAATTACGATCGTCTGCTCGACTACAGCCGCGCGGTGACGGGCGGGCTGTTCTTCGTGCCGTCCGCGACGCTGCTGGAAACGCTTGCCGAGCGCGTGCCCGACGCGGCCGCGCCCGCTTCCGACGCGCCCGTTGCCGAGGTCGGCGACGGCTCCCTGAACATCGGCTCACTCAAAGGAACGCACCATGAATAACCTGCATCGTGAACTCGCGCCCATTTCGGCCGCCGCCTGGTCGCAGATCGAGGAGGAGGTCGCGCGCACCTTCAGGCGTTCCGTCGCGGGCCGCCGCGTGGTCGACGTCAAGGGGCCGAACGGCGCGGCGTTCGCGGGCGTCGGCACCGGTCACCAGCGTGCGATCACGGCGCCCCAGCAAGGCGTGGGCGCGCGGCTGCGCGACTATCGCGGGGTGGTCGAGCTGACGGTGCCGTTCGAGCTGCAGCGCGAGGCGATCGACGATGTCGAGCGCGGCTCCAACGATTCCGACTGGCAGCCCGCGAAGGACGCGGCCAAGGCGCTGGCGTTCGCGGAAGACCGGGCGATCTTCGACGGCTACAAGGCGGCCGGGATCGTCGGCGTGCGCGAGGGCGCGTCGAATCCGAAGGTCGCGCTGCCGAAGAGCGTCGCCGACTACCCTGCCGCGATCAGCGGCGCGCTCGAAGCGCTGAAGCTCGCGGGCGTCGACGGTCCGTATTCGGTGCTGCTCGGCGCCGATGCGTACACCGCGCTCAACGAGGCCAGCGACCAGGGCTATCCGGTCGTCGAGCACATCAAGCGCATCGTCAACGGCGAGATCGTGTGGGCGCCCGCGCTCACGGGCGGCAGCGTGTTGTCGACCCGGGGCGGCGATTTCGAGCTGCATCTCGGCCAGGATCTGTCGATCGGATATCAAAGCCACACGGACAAGCTCGTGAAGCTCTACTTGCGCGAAACCTTCACGTTCCTGATGCTGACGGGCGAGGCCTCGGTCCGGGTCGGCTGACCTGCCCGCGGCGCCGGCCGGTCCGCCGCGCGCCGCCCGCGCTCCTTCTTCCGGCCCCGCGCCGCCAGCAGGCGGACACGGGGCATCTTCCTCATCCCGCCATGTCACTCCGCGCCCTGAGAACCCTGGTCGCCGTCGCCCGTCATCAGACCTTCGCGCGCGCCGGCGAGGCGATCGGCCTCACGCAGTCGGCGGTGAGCCTGCAGATCAAGACCCTCGAAAGCGAATTCAACGTGCAGCTGTTCGACCGCACGCGGCGGCAGCCGATGCTGACCGAGGCCGGCCGCATCCTGCTCGCGCAGGCGGAGCAGGTGCTCGCGCTGTACGACCGGATTCCCGATGCGCTCAGCGACGAACAGCGGCTGGTCGGGCGGCTGCGCGTCGGCGCGATCCAGACGGCGCTGTCCGGCCCGCTGCCGGACGCGCTGCTGGCGATCCGGCGCGCGCATCCGTCCTTGCGCATCCACGTGTCGGCGGGCATGTCGATCGAGCTTGCGCATCGGGTCGCGGCGGGCGAACTCGACGCGGCCGTCACGACCCAGCCGGTCCGGCCGTATCCGGCCGGGCTCGCGTGGACGACGCTGTACGAAGATCGCTTCTGGCTGCTCGCGCCGCTGCAATACGCGACGCGCGATGCGCGCGCCTTGCTCGAGGCGCTGCCGTTCATCCGCTTCGACGCGCAGGCATGGGCGGGCCGGATGATCGCCGCCGAACTGCGTCGGCTCGGCGTGCGGGTGCGCGAGGAGATGGTGCTCGACAGCGCGGAGACGATCGTCCGGATGGTCGCGAACGGCCTCGGCGCGGCGATCGTCGCGCTGCCCGACGCAACGCTCGCGCGCCTGCCGCCCGTCGCGCGGCTGCCGTTCGGGCAGCCGCAGATGGGCCGCCCGGTCGTGCTGCTCGAACACCAGTCGCGCCCCGCGCAGCGCTTCGCGCAGGCCTTCGCCGCCCAGGTCGCCGAATCTGGCATGAGAATTTCTTATTGATCGCCCGAGAATTCACCATTATTTCCGTGGGTTCAACGTGCTAACTTGGCGACGTCGTCCATTCAACGAGCGTCACCATGTCGTACCGAGGGCGGGTTTCCATCGCGGCACATCGTGAGCCGCACGGCAGCGGGGCGCGACGATGAGCGCCGCCATCGTGCTGGCGCTCGCGCCGGTCGCGCTGGGCCATGCGCTCGCGCGCGGCGGTGTCGTCACCGCCGCGTTCTGGTCGCAGGCCGAGCGGCTCTGTTATTACCTCCTGCTGCCCGCGCTGTTCGCCGATCATCTCGCGAGCGTGCGTCTGTCGTCGCTGCCGGTCGCGCCGCTCGCGCTCACGCTGGTCGGCTCCACCGCGCTGGTCGCGGGCGGGCTCGCGCTGGCGCGTCCGCTCGTCCGCGTCGACGGAGCCGCGTTCACGTCGGTGTTCCAGGGGGCGATCCGCTTCAACAACTACGTCGGCGCGGCGGTCGCGGTCGCGCTGTTCGGCGCGCAGGGCGGGGCGCTCGCCGCCGTGTGCGTGGCGATCATCGTGCCGCTCGTGAACCTGATCTGCGTCGCGGTGTTCGCCTGCCACGGCGCGTTGCGTCCCGACGCCCGCGCGCTCACGCGTCATGTGCTCGCGAATCCGCTCGTGCTCGGCTGCCTGCTCGGCATCGCGCTGCAGACGGCCGGCGTCGGCTTTCCGCCCGTGATCGCGCCGGTCGTGCGCGCGCTCGGCGCGGCGTCGATGCCACTGGGCCTGATGTGCGTCGGCGCCGCGCTGCGCTTCGGCGCGCTGCGCGCCTGGGCGGGGCCGGTCGCGGTCGCCTCGGCGTGCAAGTTCGTCGCGCTGCCCGCTGCCGCATGGCTGGTCGGGCATGCGCTCGGCCTGGGCGGCGCGGCGCTGACGGTCGCGCTGCTGTTCCAGGCGCTGCCGACGTCCTCCGCGTCCTACCTGATGGCGCGCCAGCTCGGCGGCGACGCGCCGCTGATGGCCGGCATCACCGCGCTCCAGACGCTCGCCGCGATGGCGGCCGTGCCGCTCGTCGTCGGCGCGCTCGACGCGTGGCCGGGCTGGCGCTGATTGTTCCTCTCGACTCGATCTCATGCATACCCGAACCGCCCCGTCTCCCCTCGATCAAGCGATGGCATCGTCATCGGCACCCGATGCGCCCGCGCGCGCCGCCATCTATGCGAAGCTGACGCTGGTCGCGTTGTTCTGGGGCGGGACCTTCGTCGCCGGCCGCCTGCTGGCCGGCGCGATGTCGCCGTCGCAGGCGGCGATGGGCCGCTTCGGCGTCGCCGCCGTGCTGCTGGTGTTGCTGGCGTGGCGGTACGAGGGCGGGCTGCCGCGACTCGATGCGCGCCAGGTCGCGACGACCTTCGCGCTCGGGCTGACCGGCATCTTCGCCTACAACCTGTGCTTTTTCGCCGCGCTGGCCCGCATGCCGGCCGGCCGCACCGCGCTGTTCGTCGCGCTGACGCCGATCGTCACCGCGCTGCTGTTGGCGGGCCTGCTGCGCGAGCGGATGTCGGCGACGCGCTGGATCGGCATCGGGATCGCGTTGTCGGGCGCGCTGCTCGTGATCGGTCGCGGGCACCTGCTCGCGCTGTTCAGCGACTTGCGCGGCACCTTCGGCGCGGGCGAGTGCTACATGCTCGGCGCGGTCGCGAGCTGGAGCGCGTATACGATCATCGGCCGCCACGCGCTCAAGGGGCTTTCGCCGCTGGCCGCGACGACCTACGCCACGCTGTGGGGGCTCGCGCTGCTGGTCGGCGCGCATCTGCTGACGCCCGCGACGGGCGAGGGCGCGGGCATCGGCTGGCAGGCGGCGGTCGCGATCCTGTACCTCGGCGCGATCGGCACGGTGGTCGGGTTCGTCTGGTATTACCAGGGCATTCGCGCGCTCGGGCCGGCGCGCGCGGCGGTCTTCACCAATCTCGTGCCGGTGTTCGGCGTGCTGCTCGCGGTCGGGCTGCTCGGCGAGACGCTGAGCCTGTCGATGCTCGCGGGCGGGGCGCTCGTCATCGCCGGGGTCGCGCTGACCAATCGCGGAGCGCGCTGACCAATCGCGGGGCGCGCTGAGGCGGCGCGGAGCGTGGGCGACGCGGGTGGCGGTGGCCGGCCGTCGGGCGGGAGCGGGAGAGGCAACGCGAATCCGCTTTGAGCCGTCGCCGCGTATCCGCGCGCCCATTCGATTGTCGGCAGCGGTGCTGCCTCCGAGGTGCCGGCGCAGTGCGGACCTACCGGGTTTCGGTCACGCGCGGCGCAGGCCGGCTGGTGAAATCGGAAGAACCGATCCAGCAACACGCGAGCGCGAGCGACTGCAACCCGCGCCGCGGTCGGCGCGGTTCCCTGTCCGGGTGGAGCCCGCGGTGGCGCTTCCACCCAAGCGACGCGGACGGCTTCGGCGTTTTCGCGCTTTGCCTGCGCGTACCGACAGGCATGGTTTTCCGATTGTAAGGAAAAGAAGCGGATCGTCAGCACATCGAACTCGATCGCTCCGATGAGCGGTATGCTGTCGGGCACAGGAGCATGCGATCCCGATCCGCCGCCGCGCGGCGGACGAGGTATCCGTCGGCGCGCCCGTTCGCGCAGCGCCGACGGCGGCGCCTCCCGCTCACATGGAGAACAAGGAACCGTTCATGTCCGACACATTTTCGCTTGCCGTCGCCACGCCCTCGCATAGAGGGCTCTTCACCACGTCCTATGTCCGCAGCGTCTGGGGGCTCCAGAAAGCCTGCCTCGCTCGCGGGATACGTGTCGAACTCCTGACGTTGACCAATCAGAGCTTGGTCGACCGGGCGAGAAACATCATTACGAGCTTCTTTCTTTACAAGACCGACTACAGCCACATGCTGTTTCTCGACGACGACATGGGCTTCAATGTCGACGACATCATGCGCATGCTCGACTGGCATCAATACGACGTGGTGGCCGCCATGTATCCACGCAAGGAGATCGACTGGACCCGGATCAAGGAGGCCGTACTGGCGCATCCGGAGATCGACCCCGCGCTGTTGCCGCAGATAGCCGGCCAGTACGGGGGCATGCACACGTTCCTGCGGGAAGGCGATACGCCGGCGGGCGCGCTCGACGCGCCGATGCCGGTGCGCGAAACCGGCACCGGCATCATGCTGATTGCGCGTGCGTGTCTTGAGCATCTGGCGCAACAGAATATTCCCAGCGCCAAACCCGGCGGCGCGACGGACTTTCCCGTCCATGAATTCTTCAGCCAGAAAGTCATCGACGACCGGCTCGTCGGCGAGGATTTCTACTTCTGCAATCTCGTGAGGGAGCACGGCCGGACGGTCTATGGATGCGCGTGGCCCAATGTCGTTCATACGGGGACATGCGATTTCATCGGGGATTTTCCGTCGATTATGTCGCTATCCTGATCATTTGGCGTGGAAGGGATCTGGAATATCGACATCGGGCGTGGGCGGCGCCACATGGGGGTTTTTCAATGAAGCTGGCTTTTCTGGATCCGATGTCTTGGGACTACGACACGGAGACGCCCTTGCTCCGTCCACTCGGAGGCTCGCAATCGGCTTTGTGCTATCTGGCGGCCGAGCTGGCCAGGCAGGGCCAAGACGTCTCGATTATCAACGGCGCCAGCGAGCCGGGGCGAGATGCGAATGGCGTACGAATTCTCTCGTATCTTCATGCGCTTCAGGACACGACGCTGATGAACGGCTTTGATGCGGTCATTGTGCTGAATCTGGCTGTCGGCAACACGTTGCGAGACACGTTGGGAATCAAAGTCCCCCTTGTCTTGTGGACCGGCCATGCGTCCGACCAGCAAGCCGTGGCGCAACTGCGGCAGAGTCAGGAGCGCGCGGCTTGGCGGGGCTTTGCATTTGTCAGCCAGTGGCAGGCCGCCGCCTATCAGAGGGCATTTTCGATCCCGCCCGACAAGGGCAAGGTCATTCACAACGGGATCGCCCCTGCGTTCGCCTCCGAAGCCGTCTCTTTGCCCTGGTATGCCGGGCGACGCGATCCCGTACTCGCGTACACCAGCACGCCCTTCAGGGGGCTTTCCCATCTCCTCGACGCGTTTCCGGCCATCCGCGATGCGGTTCCGAATGTTCGTCTGAAGGTCTTTTCCAGTATGGCCGTCTACAACGTCGCTCCTGAGCAGGATGAGTACCAGGACATTTATGAACGTTGTCGTCGAATGGAGGGCGTCACGTATGTCAGCGCGATCAGCCAGCCGGCGCTGGCAAAAGAACTGTCGCAATGCGCCGCTCTGGCTTATCCGTCCGTTTTCGCTGAAACGTTCTGCATCGCGGCGGCCGAGGCATTGGCCAGTGGCGCAAGTTTGCTGACCACCAACTGGGGGGCGCTGCCATCCCTGTTCGGTGAGTACGGAGCGTTCATGGACCTGCCCTCGGATCATCGGGAATGGGCGCCTCTGTACAGTGCGCTCGTGATCGACAGCCTCGAGAGGGATCTCGCGGAGCCGGAGGCGAGTCAGATCCGACGGCAGGCGCGTATCGAAGCCGTGCGTCAACGTTTCTCCTGGCCGTCCTTGGCGGGATCCTGGGTCGGTTGGCTGGATGCCGTTCTCGCCTAGTCCGCTGGACGGAATGAATGGGGCTGGATACGGACAGGCCCGTTCTCAACAGGCGATTCGATGACGATCTCCCGTTCGCCTCACCTCATCGCACTCTGCTGACAGATTCTGACAGTGACGACGCGTAGGATCGGCGTCGTCATTTTCGTGTCAGGAGGACAACGATGACCGCACCCAATCTCGTGATTCTTTACGTCGACGATCCGCTGCGCAGCGCCGGATTTTATGAAAAACTGTCCGGCCGCGCGCCGGCGGCCGTATTCCCGACCTACGTGGCCTTTGCCTTCGACAACGGCTTGCAGCTCGGTTTGTGGTCGACGCGCGCGGAGAATTTCGTATCGGGCGGCACGGGGCATCGCTCGGAACTGACGTTCCTGGCCGACACCGAGGCCGAGGTGGACCGGCTCCACGCGGCATGGCGCGCGCTCGGCGTGACGATCGAGCAGGCGCCGATGGCGGCGGTGTTCGGGCGCACGTTCGTCGCGCTCGATCCGGACGGGCACCGGCTGCGGGTCTGCACCCCGGACAAATAGCACGGCCGGCGTGCACATCGAACCAGGAGGCGTGGCATGAAGGGCGACGTGGGGCAACGACAACAGGGCGACGCCGCGCCGCGCGTGGGCGGCGGCGCGGCGCGCCTGCGTCGGCGTGCGGCCTGCTGGCTGCTTGCCGGCGCGCTCGGCGCGGCGATTGCGCTACCCGCGACGCCCGCCGCGTCGGCCGAGGCGCTGTTGTCGCCGTTTCCGATCGAACGGGACGACCACAGCCGCATCGATTACTACCTCGAACGCCGCGCGCCGTCCGCGCGCGGCGGCACCTTGCTCGTGGTGCTGCAGGGTTCGGACTGCAACAGCGTCAGGCAAGTCGAGGCGATCCGCCGCGATCTGGCCGGCGTGCTGCCCGACGCGGATCTGCTGACGATCGAGAAGTACGGCATCACGGCGGCGTTGCCCTACAGCGCGGACCCGGACCGGCCGGATTGCCCGGCCGCCCATGTGGAGCACGACACGCCCATGCGGCGCGCGCGCGACGCGGCGGCGGTCGTTGCGCGGCTGGCGGCCGAGAACGGATACGCGAAGGTCGTGGCGATCGGCGGCAGCGAGGGCGGGGTCGTCGCGAACCTGCTGACGGCGCGCTCGACGCTCGTCGACGCGACGATCGCGTTCGGAGGCGGCGGCCGCTGGTTTCTCGACGACGTGCTGCATAGCATCGCAGTCTCCGATCTGCCTGCCGCGCAGCGCGCCCAGGCCGTCGGCGGCATGCGTGCGCTGGCCCGGTCGATCGCGGATGGCGAGCCGGTGCCCGCGATGAGCGGCCACGGCGTCGCATGGTGGCGGACCGTGTTCGGCACCGATCAGCTGGCTGTGTTGCGCGAGGTGCGTACGCCCGTGCTGCTGATCCAGGGCGCGGAGGACGAGGCGGCATCGACGGCCGCCGCACGGCGACTTGCCGTCGCGCTCGCGAGGGCGGGGCGCGACAACGTCCGCCTGGTGGTCTACCCCGGGCTGGATCATCGCCTGCGCGGGCCCGACGGCGTCAGCCAGATGGCGCGCGTAGCCGCCGACATGACGACCTGGCTGCGCGAACGCGGGTTCGCGGATTGAGCGGCCGCGCGGCGGCGGCAGGCAGCGGACCTTCGGTCCGCCGGCCGCGAGCCGCCGAA
>NZ_JBXAPG010000046.1:0-14629 GCF_058803765.1 Burkholderia sp. GW821-FHT14F03 | reverse complement strand
TGCCGCGCCGAAGCCGCGCCGAAGCCGCGCCGAAGCCGCGCCGAAGCCGCGCCGAAGCCGCGCCGAAGCCGCGCCGAAGCCGCGCCGAAACCGCGCCGAAACCGCGCCGAAACCGCGCCGAAGCCGCGCCGAAGCCACGCCGAAACTGCGCCGAAACTGCGCCGAAGCCGCGCCGAAGCCAGCGCCGAACATAAACGGAACATGAACATGGATCCCCCCCGATACCGCGCCGCGACGCCCGGCGACGCCCGCGCCTGCATCGACTTGCGCGGCCGCACGCGCGAGAACGCATTCACCGAGGCCCGGCTGCGCGAGCTTGGCATCACCATCGACAGCTGGGCCGCGGGCATCCGTGACGGCAGCTTGCCGGGGCAGGTGTGCTGCGTCGGCGGCCGGATGGTCGGCTACTGTTTCGGCGAGCGCGACAGCGGCGAGATCGTCGTGCTCGCGCTGCTGCCGGACTACGAGGGGCGCGGCATCGGCCGCGCGCTGCTCGCGCAGGTGGTCGAGTCGTTCCGGGCGCGCGGGTTCCAGCGCCTGTTCCTCGGCTGCACGATCGATCCGGCCGCGCGTTCGCACGGCTTCTATCGCCGCCTCGGCTGGATTTCCACCGGCCGGCTCGACGCAGCGGGGGACGAGATCCTCGAACTGCGGCTCGCGTGAGCCGCGCGGCGGCATGCGTAAAATGCCGCTATCCGACTCCCGCCCCGCCGCCCCGATGCCTCTGCCGACCCTGCCCACCGCGCCGTTCTGCCCTGCCGAAGTCAAGGGCAGCATCGTCATCGACGCCGGCCTGTCGCGCTTCGCGAAACTGCGCCGCTTCGCCGGCCCGGGCCTGCTGGTGGCGATCGGCTACATGGACCCCGGCAACTGGGCGACCGATCTCCAGGCCGGCGCGGCGTTCCACGCGACCGGACGCACCGACGTGGCCGACATCGAACACGCCTACACCCTGATCACGCCGATCGCGGGCAGCGCCGCCGCGCTGCTGTTCGGCGTCGCGCTGCTCGCGTCCGGGCAAAGCTCGACGCTGACCGGCACGATCGCCGGGCAGGTGATCATGGACGGCTTCCTGCACGTGAAGATCCCGTGCTATCAGCGCCGCCTGATCACGCGCGGGCTCGCGCTCGTGCCCGCGCTGATCGGCGTGCTGTGGCTCGGCGACGGCTCGGTCGGCGAGCTGCTGGTGTGGAGCCAGGTGTTGTTGAGCCTGCAACTGCCGTTCGCGATGTGGCCGCTGATCCGCTCGGTCAGCGATCGCGCGCGGATGGGCGAGCATGCGATCGGCGGCGTCACGCGCGTGGTCGCGTGGGGGCTGTTCGCGCTGATCTGCGGCACCAACCTGATGCTGATCGCGAGCGGCGCGCAGTGAGCGCGCCGCTCGACGGCGGCGATGCCGCTGCCGTTACGCGGGCCGGTCCGGCATCCGCGCGCGCAGCGCGGCGTCCGCCTCGGCCGCACCCGCTGCCGCGGCGCCGCCGCCCGGCTCCGCGAGCGTGGGCAGCTCGCCCAGCGCACGCGCGCGGCGGCCGTACACCAGCTCGAACAGCGGGGTGGTCATCAGCGTGGTCAGCACGGTCATCAGCACCATCATCGAAAACAGCGCCGGGCTGATCACGCGCTCCTGCATGCCGATATTCAGGATGATCAGCTCCATCAGCCCGCGCGTGTTCATCAGCGACGCGATGCCGAGGCTCGTGCGGTTGTCCTGGCCCGTGATGCGCGCGGCGAGCCAGCATGCGCCGGCCTTGCCGGCGACCGAGACGACGAGGATCGCCGCGGTCAGCGGCGCGAGCGCCGGCTCGGTGAGCAGCGTGAGGCGCGTGTTCAATCCCGAATAGGCGAAGAAGATCGGCAGCAGCAACGCGAGCGTGAACGGCTCCAGCTGCCGGCGCAGCTCGCTCGCGAGGCGCCCGCGCGGCATCGCCGCGCCGAGGATGAAGCCGCCGAACACCGCGTGCACGCCCACCCGGTCCATCGCGTACGCGGCCAGCATGAACAGCAGCAGCACGACCGACAGCAGGGTCGGGCCGACCTGGCGGTCGCGCTCGGCCCACTGGCCGAGCGGCGCGAGCAGGCGCGGCCCGAACGCGATCATGCAGACCGCGAAGCCGATGCAGCCGGTCACCGCGCGCCATGCGGCGGCGGCGTCGCCGCTGAAGGTCGCCAGCACGATCGCGAGCACGATCCAGGCGCCCGCGTCGTCGACTGCGCCGGCGGACAGCACCAGCGTGCCGAGCCGCGTGTCGTTCAGGCCGCGCTCGTGGATGATGCGCGCGAGCATCGGAAACGCGGTGATCGAGATGGCGGCCCCCATGAACAGCGTGGCCTGCAACGGGCTCGGATGGCCGGGAAACAACCCCGGCGTGTTCAGCAGCCATGGCACCAGCAGGATCGCGCCGGCGAACGGCGCGGCCATCCCGAACACCGACACGGCGATCGCGCTCTTGCTGTTGGCGCGGAAGTGGTCGCTCCGGAAGCCGAGCCCGACGATGAACATATAGAGGCCGATGCCGAGCTGCGCGCAGGCATACAGCACGCCCTTCGATTCCGGTGGGAAGATGGCTTGCTGCAGGGTGGGGGCGACGAGCCCGAACAGCGACGGCCCCAGCACGACGCCCGCGAGCATTTCGCCGACCACGCGCGGCTGCTTCAGCCAGCGCTCCGTCAGCCAGCCGACGGCCCGGCATGCGGCGATGATGACGAACAGCTGCAGGAAAAAGATGCTGCCAAGCTCGCTGAGCTTCACGATGGTCTCCAGGCTTGCGCGCGGCGGCCGCCGGCCGTGAGTCGTATGCGGCGGGAGAGCACGCGCGCCTGCCGGCGGGCGTGACGGACTGGATTAAACCATTCGCGCGCGGCGCGGCGCAATTCAAATATACAAACGCATCCGGACTGTCCGGATTCCATTTCATTCAATAAGAAAAAATAATGAAAGGCAATGCGTCGTGGAATGAGATGCGCCGCTTTGAATTTCCGGGAATTCACTGGTGAAATTCTGGCTTGTTCCGTCGGATTTGTCTCGCTTTGGACGGTTTCTTGCGGTCTGATTTTATCGAAAGCCAATCGTCCGGTAATAGTTGGATATTGGAAAAATAGAGGAAAAGTTTGTTTTCATTTCGATGGTCAATCGGCTGGATTGCTCGAAAAGCGTTTGTTAAAAGGGTAAACGAGAAGTGATGGCCGTTCCGGAAGCCGTCATTCTTTAATTAAGTGCTGGCTTCCAGTTTGATTGCATTGCGCGTGTGGCAGGAATGAAAAAATCGAATTCCTTGTGTTCATGGATCATTGGTTTAGCGCTTTCTGGCAAAAATTTTCGCTGTTCGTATATGAAATTAAATGAAATGCTATTAGGATCGAATCTTGCATAAAATAGCTTGAAAAATTGGATAGTGTGTCTCCATACTGAGGTGGGCGTGACGGCTCGCGGGCAGGTAGCGGGATTCCGGTCACGCTCATCATCTCAACATAATTTCCTGAGAGGTGTGTTATGGCGATGGACCAGCTGGTGGACTTCCTGAAGAAGTGCGACAAGCGGACCGACCAGAAGTTGTTCGAGGATGCCAAGGTTGCGACGAAGAACGGCGGCGACAAGGTTGCGTCGGCCGCGCACTTGATCGCCGAAGTGGGCAAGAAGAAGGGCTTCTCGTTCTCCGAGCAGGAAGTCACGCAATACATCCACTCGGTGAAGACGGACTACTACACGAACGCCACCGTCCGGACCCTGATGGACGCCTACTGCTCGACCAGCTGCCACATCGGCAGCCAGATCCAGCGGCAGTGATTTTCCCGGCGTTGCGCTAGGAAGCGGCCGCCCGCTGCGTTCCGAAAGGACGCGGGCGGCCTCCTGGCGTGCGGCGTGTGTACCGGTTCGCTTGATTTCCACCCGGTCGGCGCGGGCTTGCCGCGATCTCGGCCGGATGTGCTTCCAGGAGGATGACGTATGTCAGTGGCCCGATCCGCCGGCGCCCGCACGGTCATTTCCGTGCCGGACGAGGCCGAGCCGCCTTATCGTTTCGAGGAACTCGACGCCGCCGACCTGGCCGGGACGCGGCCGAACGGTCTCGCCGACATCAGCGAGGGCCGGGTCGACGGCCTGATCATCCACAACGCCTTTTCGCGCGAGGAGATCGAGCGCGTCTCGAGCCGCCTGACGCGGCGCGAGCCGCTGCCCGATTCGCCGTTCGGCAAGGTGCTGATCTACGGCCCCGCGCTGTATATCGCCGAATCGGATCTCGAGCGCTACCGCCGCGAGGCGGCCGAGTTCCGGGTGTTCTGCGCGCAGTTGTTCGAGGGCGGCCGCGATTTCTCCTCGCGCATCGCCGAGCTGCTGGGCGCGATGACGGGCGGCCGCGGCCTGCGGGTGCCCAATGCGCCCGACGGCGAACCGTATACCCACGCGACCGTGCGCGTGCTGGAAGTCGGGCAGGGCATCGGCTGGCATTTCGAGAATCAGTTCCTGCACGCGACGCGCGGCTATCGCCACCTGTCCACGCTGGTCAGCCATACCGATCATCTCGGCTTCTTCATCGTGCTCGAGGCGCCGCGCGCGGGCGGCGAGCTGATGCTGTACGGCATGCGCTGGGAAGAGACCGAATGGCTCGACAAGGAGCGCGGCGGCATCGCGCACACGGGCACGATCCGCGGCCGGCCGATCACCGACGTGATGGAGAACTATCCGCGCATGTCGGTGACGCCGCCGCCCGGGTCGCTCCTCGTGTTCAACGGCGGCACCATCCTGCATCGGGTCGTGCCGGTCGCGGAGGGCGGCCGGCGCGTGACGATCGGCGGCTTCATCGCGTTTTCGAAAGGGAGGCAGGATGTCTATTACTGGAGCTGACGTCGTCACGCCACCGCTCCTCGCCCCGGCGCTCTCCCTGCCTTGCTCCGATCTCAACCAGCTGCTGCGCGGCCGCGCCGAACGCACGCCCGAGCAGCTTGCCTATCACTTCCCGCGCAACGGCGACGAGCCCGGCGACGCGCTGACCTACGCGATGCTCGACCGCGGCGCGCGCGCCCGCGCGGCGCACCTGCTGCGCCACGGCCGCGCGGGCGACCGGGTGCTGTTGTTCCCGGGCGGCGCGGCGTTCCTGGTCGCGTTCTTCGGTTGCCTGTACGCACGGATGATCGCGGTATGCGTCGACCTGCCGCGCGCCGGCCGCCCGATGACGCGGCTCCTGCCGATCCTGCGCGAAGCCGCGCCGCGTCTCGCGCTCGGGCCGGACAGCCTGGCGGCCGACCGGCCGGATCTCGACGCGCTGCTGCGCGAGGCGGGCTGCACGCTGCTCGCGGGCGGCGGCGCCGACGCGCCGCTGCCGGCGGCGGACGTGCCGCTGCCCGGTCCGGACGCGCTCGCGTGGCTGCAATACACCTCGGGTTCGGTCAGCGAGCCGAAGGGCGTGATGGTCAGCCACGGCAATGCGCTCGCGACGCTGTGCGACATCGACCGCGCCTCGCGGCACGGCCCCGACAGCTGCATGGTCAGCTGGCTGCCGGTGTTCCACGACATGGGGCTGCTGTACGGCGTGCTGCAGCCGCTCTACAACGGCTTTCCGTGTCACCAGCTCGCGCCGATGACCTTCCTGCAGCAGCCGATGCGCTGGCTGCGCGCGATCACGCACTTCGGCGCGACGCACACGGCCGCGCCGAACTTCGCGTTCCAGCTGTGCGTCGACACCGCCGATCCGCGCCGGACCGCGGGGCTCGACCTGCATACGCTGAAGGTGGCGATCAACGGCGCGGAGCCCGTGCGCGACGATGTCGTGCGCCGCTTCGTCGAGACGTTCGCGCCGTTCGGCCTCGGTCCCGACGTGGTGTGCCCGGGCTACGGGCTCGCGGAGACGGCGCTGAAGGTCGCCACGCATCCGCGCGGCGCGCCGCTGCGCCGCTTCGCGATCGATCCCGCCGCGCTCGCGCGCGGCCGGGTGGCGGCGCGCTCCGAGGCGGACGGCGGACGCGTGCTGCTCGGACACGGCGCGAGCTGCATCGACGCGCGCGTCGAGATCGTCGACCCGCGCACGCTGCGCCCCTGCGCGCCCGATCAGGTGGGCGAGATCTGGGTGGCCGGCGCGGCGGTCGCGCAGGGCTACTGGCAGCGGCCGCAGGAGACCGCCGAGACGTTCGGCGCGCGGCTCGCCGACAGCGGCGACGGGCCGTTCCTGCGCACCGGCGATCTCGGCTTCGTCGCGGACGGCGACCTGTTCGTCACGGGCCGCCTCAAGGACGTGATCATCATCCACGGCCGCAACCACTATCCGCAGGATCTCGAACGCACCGCGCAGGCGAGCCACGCGGCGCTGCGGATCGACCACGGCGCGGCGTTCTCGATCGACGCGGCGGACGGCGAGCAGCTCGTGATCGTCCAGGAGGTGCGCCGCAGCCATCTGCGCGACCTCGACCCCGCGCAGGCGACCGACAGCATCCGCCGCGCGATCGCGGAGCTGCACGACGTGGGCAACGCGCGCATCGTGCTGATCGCGCCGGGCACGATCACCAAGACGACGAGCGGAAAAATTCAGCGGGCGGCCTGTCGCGCCGCCTATCTGGCCGGCACGCTGGCGCAGGTTCATGCGAGCGGCCGTCCTTACCAAGCCCCGGCCGACGGGGCGCATCTCGAGTGATGGGGAGACTTCACATGTTGTCAGCCGAGCAGCTTGAGCACTTCAACACCAAGGGTTGGGTGAAGGTCGATCTGTTTTCGCCCGCCGAGGTCGCCGTCATCCAGGATTGCCTGGAAACCAATGGCCGCCTGATCGAAGAGGCGGACGGGCAGCAGGTCATGACCTTCTTCAACAACGTGCTCGGACTCGAAACGCCGCGCGACCTGCACCTGTATCACGAGCCGCTGAAGGCGATGTTCCGCAAGCCGGAGCTGATCGGGAAGCTGAACCAGATGGTCGGTCCCGACCTGCTGCTGTGGTACACCAACGTGTTCTGCAAGATGCCGGGCCAGGGCGTGATCAAGTGGCACCAGGCGATCGAGCACTACTCGTCGAGCGACATCGATTTCTCGAAGAAGACCCTCGTCTATCCGGACGACGAGGAACGTCACGTGAACCTCACCGTGTGGGTCGCGATCGACAACGTGGATAAGGAAAACGGCTGCATGCGCTTCGCGAACGGCTCGCAGTCGACCGCGTTCGAGATCATCCCGAGCGCCGCGCCGGCGGCCGACGGCATCTTCGCGGGCATCAGCGCGCACAAGACGATCTGGCAGCGCAACCAGCAGTATTCGTTCGCCTACGCGTTCGACGAGAACGACTGGGAAGTCGAGGACGTGCCGGTGCGCGCCGGCCAGGCGATCATCTTCACCGAGCGCACCATGCACTGCTCGTATCCGAATCATTCGACGCGGCGCCGGCTCGGCATCATCGGCCGCTACGTCGGCCCGGACGTGCTGGTCTACCCGGGGCGGCAGACGCAGGAATGGATCGATGAAAACGGCCACGACGTGCGTCGCCACTACAACGTGCTCGTGTCGGGCGAGGATCGCTTCAAGCGCAACGTGGTGCGCGACAACCACGATCTCGACGCCGACGAAGTGGCGTTCCACGCGCTGTACAACGCATTCCGGCTCGGCCGCATCGCGCTGCCGGAAAACGAGGTCGGGCTGGAGCTGAGCGCGCTGGAGCAGCAGATCCTGTACGGCGACAACACGGAGCCGCAGCCGAACCCCGTGCTGCATCCGCGCCGCTTCGTGCAGTGGCAGGCGTGGCAGCAGCTGCGCGGCACCGAGCGCGGCGCGGCGATGCGTCGCTTCCATGCGCTGGCCTCGCAGCTGCCCACGCGCGGCGCGGGCGGCACGGCGCCCGTCGTGCAGGTGCGCGGCGCGGCGCGCGCGGCCGATCGCGAGGCGATCCAGGCCTGGATCGTCGCTTACCTCGCCGAGGCGCTGGGCCGGCCGGCCGAGGAGATCGACATCGAGGTGCCGATCGTCGATTACGGGCTGTCGTCGGTCGAGATCGTGCGGATGACGGGCGACCTCAGCGACTGGCTGTCGCGCGACCTCGCGCCCACGCTCGGCTACGACTATCCGACCGTCGCCGCGCTCGCGGGGCATCTCGCGCCCGCGGCGCATCCGGAACTGACCGCATGACGCGCGTGCAGGCGTCGGCGGCGCCATTGGGGGCCGCCGCGCCGCGCGCGGGCGGCGTACCGGTCGCGATCGTCGGGATGGGTTGCCGGTTTCCCGGCGCGCGCGACGTCGAGGCGTTCTGGGCGCTGTTGCGCGACGGCGTCGACGCGGTGCGCGAGGTGCCGGCCGAGCGCTGGAACCTCGCGGACTTCTACGACCCGCGCGAGGACGCCCCGGGCAAGATGGTCACGCGCTGGGGCGGCTTCGTCGACGACGTCGACCAGTTCGACGCGGAGTTCTTCGGCATTTCGCGGCGCGAAGCCGAGCGCATGGACCCGCAGCAGCGGCTCGTGATGGAGACCGCGTGGGCGGCGCTCGAGGATGCCGGCATCTCGCCGCACAGTTTGCGCGGCGGCGACGCGGGCGTGTTCGTCGGGATCGGCAACACCGACTACATGCGCATGCTGTGCCGCGATCCGGACCGCATCGATCGCTACGACGGCACGGGCAGCACGCCCAGCTTCGCCGCGAACCGGCTGTCCTATTTCCTCGACCTGCACGGGCCGAGCCTCGGCATGGAGAGCGCGTGTTCGTCGTCGCTGGTCGCGCTGCATGTCGCGTGCCGCAGCCTGCGCGAGGGCGAGACCTCGCTCGCGATCGCGGGCGGGGTGAACCTCGTGCTGTCGCCGGACATGACGGTCGCGTTCTCGCAGGCGCGCATGATGTCGCCGACGGGCCGCTGCCGCGCGTTCGACGCGGACGCCGACGGTTACGTGCGCGGCGAGGGCTGCGGGGTGGTGATCCTGAAGCGGCTCGACGACGCGCTCGCGGCCGGCGACCGGATCCTCGCGGTGATCCGCGGTTCCGCCGTGAACCAGGACGGCACCAGCAACGGCATCACCGCGCCGAACGGCCAGGCGCAGCAGGCCGTGATCCGCCGCGCGTGCGCGGACGCCGGCGTCGCGCCCGCGCGCATCGGCTATGTCGAGGCGCACGGCACCGGCACGAAAGTGGGCGATCCGATCGAGATGCGCGCGCTGCAGACGGTGCTCGGCGAAGGGCGCGCGCCGGATGCATGGTGCCGGGTCGGCTCGGTGAAGACCAACATCGGGCACCTGGAGGCGGCGGCCGGCATCGCGGGCCTGATCAAGACCGTGCTGGTGCTGCGGCATCGGCAGATCCCGCCGCATCTGCATCTGCACACGCTCAATCCGTACCTCGCGCTCGACGGCACGCCGTTCGAGATCCCGCGCACGCTGACGTCCTGGCCGGACGGCGACGCGCCGCGCGTGGCCGGGCTCAGCGGCTTCAGCTTCGGCGGCACCAATTGCCATCTGATCGTCGAGGAAGCGCCGGTCGAGACGCCGCGCGCGCAGCCGGCGGATGCGGCGCGCGCCTGCCTGCTGCCGCTGTCGGCGCGCAGCCTGCCCGCGCTGCGCGCGCTCGCCGATGCCTTTACGCGCGGGTTGAATGAGGATCGTACGGCGTGCGAACCGTCGCCGCTGGCCGCGCTGGGCCGCACGGCCGCGCTCGGGCGCGCGCATTTTCCGCACCGCCTCGCGGTGACGGCGAACTCGCGCGCGCAACTCGCGACGCGCCTGTCGGGCTGGCTCGACGGCCGCGCGGACTGGGGCGGCGTGCAGCGCACGGCCGCGCGCCACGCGAGCCCGGACCTTGTATTCATGATGACCGGGCAGGGCGCGGGGCAGGTCGGCGCGGGCCAGGGGCTGTATCGCGAGCAGCCGGCGTTCCGGCGCGCGGTCGAGCGTTGCGATGACGTGCTGCGCGCCTTGGGCGCGCCGGGCGGGATCGGGCGGCTGCTGCGCGGCGAAGGGCCGCCGCCGCGCGCCGATGATCCCGAGCAGGTGCAGCCCGCCGTGTTCGTGCTCGGCTACGCGCTGGCCGAATTGTGGCGCGCGTGGGGCATCCGCCCGCGCGCGGTGCTGGGGCACAGCCTCGGCGAATATGTCGCGGCCTGCGTGGCGGGCGCGGTTGACCTGGAGCCGGCGCTCGCGCTGGTCGCGGCGCGCGGCCGGCTGACGGCGGCGCTGGCCGAGCCGGGGGGCATGGCGGTGCTGTTCGCCTCGGCCGAGACCGTGTCGGGCCTGCTGGCGCGCGAGCCGGGGCGCCTCGCGCTCGCCGCGTTCAACGGACCGCAGGCGACGGTCGTCTCCGGCGACGCGGCGGCGCTCGACGCGCTGCTGCAAGCGGGCGCGGCGCAACGCATCGAGGGTCGCCGGCTCGACACCACCCATGCATTCCATTCGCCGCTGATGCAGCCGATGGTCGAGGCGTTTCGCGCGGAGGCGGCGCGCGTCGACTGGCGGCCGCCGTCGATCCCGCTCGTGGCGGGACTGACGGGAACCGTCTGGCCGGCGGGGAGCGCGCCCGATGCCGACTACTGGTGCCGCCACCTGCTCGAACCGGTGCGCTTCGTCGACAGCCTGCGCGGCGTCACGGCGGGCGGGGCGAAGCTGCTCCTGGAGCTGGGCGCGGGCGCGGCGCTGACGCGCCTCGGCGCGCGCGGCGGGTATGGGGAGGCGGCGCACTTCATCGCGTCGCTGCCGCCGGACCGGGACGAGAGCGGCGCGCTGCTCGATGCGCTCGGCGTCCTGTACGCGCACGGCAAGGACGTGGACTGGCGCGGCGTATACGGCCGGGAGGACGCGCGTCCTGTCCCGCTGCCGGGCTACCCGTTCCAGCGCCAGCGGTACTGGTACACGGATACGCCGGCGGCGGCCGGCGCGTCGGCGATGGGCGCGGCGAACGAGCCGGCCATCGCGGAACGTCCGCCGCACGTGGACGGCGCACCGGCCGCGCCGGCTCGGGCAGCCCACGCCGACGACCATCGCGCGCCCGGGGTCGGCGCGCGCGCGGCCAGTGCCGTGGCGATCGCGTCTCCCGCCTTGCGCGCCGATGCGCCGGTGCGTCACGCGCCGCCGGCCGCCTCGCGCGACGCGCGGATTCTCGCGATCCTGATCGCGGAATTCGGCCGGCTTTTGCACGGCGACCCCGATGCGCTCGATCCGGACGCCTCGTTTCTCGAACTGGGCGCGGATTCGCTGGTGCTGGTCGATGCCGTGCATCGGATCGAACAACGCTTCGGCATCCAGATCAGCGCGCGACAGCTGTTTTCCGACATCCCGACGCCGCGCGCGCTGGCCGCGCATCTGGCCGCGCTCGCGCCGGCCGGTGACGAGGCCGACGAGGCCGACGCGAGGGAGCGGCCGGCGTCCGGCACGCCCGAGACGACCGCGACGACCGCGGATCGGGCCGCGCTCATCGATCTGATCCGGCAGCAGCAACGCTTGCTCGCGCAACAGCTTGCGCTGCTGCAGGCGAGCGCGGAGGTGACGCCCGTTCCCGCCGCGCGGCAGGTGACGCCGTTCGCGCTTGCCGCCGCCGCAGCGATCGCGCCGCCGGCCGCGGCTGTGCCGGCGGCGCTGAGCCCCACGCAGCGGCGCTACCTCGACCAGCTGACGGCGCGCTACGTGGCGCGCACGGGCGGCTCGCGCGCGCGCGCCGCGGCAAGCCGGGCGGCGCTCGCCGACAGCCGCGCGAGCGCCGGTTTCCGGCCCTCGATCAAGGAGATGCTGTACCCGATCGTCGGCAGTCACGGCGCGGGCGCCTGTTTTCACGACGTGGACGGCAACGCGTACCTGGATCTCACGATGGGCTTCGGCGTGTCGTTGTTCGGCCATCAGCCCGACTTCGTCGGCGCGGCGCTGACCGGGCAATGGCAGCGGGGCTTGCAGGTCGGTCCGCAGTCGCCGCTCGCGGGCGAGGTGGCCGAACTGATCCGCGACCTGACGGGCGTCGAGCGGGTCGCGTTCTGCAACACCGGCACCGAGGCGGTGATGACGGCCGTGCGTCTCGCGCGCGCGGCCACCGGCCGCACCAAGGTCGCGCTGTTCTCGGGTGCGTACCACGGCCACGCGGACGGGCTGCTGGTCGCCGCGCCGGGGCGGCCCGGCAGCGCGGGCGTCACGCCCGGCGCGGTCGCCGACGTGCTGATGTTCGACTACGGCGAGCCGCACGCGCTGGAGCAGATCGAGGCCTGCGCCGGCGAACTCGCGGCGATCCTCGTCGAGCCGGTGCAGAGCCGGCGGCCCGAGCTGCAACCGCGCGCGTTCCTGCGGCGGCTGCGCGAGATCGCGAACGCGCACGGCGCGGCGCTCGTGTTCGACGAGGTGCTGACCGGCTTCCGGATTCATCCGGGCGGCGCGCAGGCCTGGTTCGACGTGCGCGCGGATCTGGTCGCGTACGGCAAGATCGTCGGCGGCGGCCTGCCGATCGGCGTGGTCGGCGGTCGCGCGCGCTTCCTCGACGGCATCGACGGCGGCGCATGGGACTACGGCGACGCGAGCGGCCCGCATGCCGAGACAGTGTTCTTCGCGGGCACCTTCAACAAGAACCATCTGACGATGGCGACCGCGCGCGCGGTGCTGACGCACCTCAAGGCGGCCGGCCCGGCGTTGCAGGAGACGCTCAATGCGCGCACGGCGCGGCTCGCGGACACGCTCAACACGATGCTCGCGAGCCGCGGCGCGCCGGTGCGGGTCGCCCATTTCGGCTCGCTGTTCCGGTTCCAGGTGAGCGGCAATCTCGATCCGTTCTTCTACGGCCTCGTCGACAAGGGGCTGTACGTGTGGGAGGGGCGCACCTGCTTCCTGTCCACCGCGCATACCGAGGCCGATCTCGCGACGATCGTCGAGCGGGTCACGGCGGTCGTCGACGAGCTGGCGCAGGCCGGCTGGTTCGGCGCGCCGGCGGTCGCCGCGGACGATGCCGCTGCGGCAGCCGATGCTGCGGCAGCCGGTGCTGCGGCGGCCGATGCTGCGGCGGCCGTCGCGCTGCCGTCGTCGGCGGCGCTGGGCCAGGATCTCGCGGGCACGCTCGCGCTGCTGCGCGCGCGCCACGATCTCGGCACCTACGCGCGCGGCATGGCGTGGCTCGAACGGCGCGCGGTGGAGCATATCGACGCGGCGTTCGTCGCGCTCGGCCATCGCGCGCAGCCGGGCGCGGTGGTGACGGACGAGGGGCTGGCGGCCGAGTTGGGCGTCGTGCCCGCGCAGCGCCGCTTGTTCGGCCGGCTGTTGCAGATCCTCGCCGAAGAAGGGCGCCTCGAAGCGGACGGCCCCGGCCGCTGGCGCGCGCGCGCCGCCTCTGCGCCGATCGCGGCCGGCGAGCCGGCGAGCGCCGAAGGCGCGGCGGTGGCCCACGAGCGCGGCCTGCTCGAACGCTGCGGCGCGGCGCTGGCCGACGTGCTGCGCGGCGCGCGCCATCCGCTCGAAGTGCTCGCGCCCGGCGGCGATCTCGCGCCGCTGCGCACGCTGTACACCGCGTCGCCGATGGCGCGCGCGATGAACACGCTCGCGCGCGACGCGGTGGCGGCGGCGGTGCGCGCCGCGCCGGCGGACGCGACGGTGCGTCTCCTCGAAGTCGGCGCGGGCACGGGCGGCACCACCGCCTACGTCGTGCCGGCGCTGCCGGCCGGGCGCGTGGAATACGTGTTCAGCGATCTGTCGCCGCGTTTCCTCGACGACGCGCGCCGGCAGTTCGCCGAGTATCCGTTCATGGCCTACCGGCTGCTCGACATCGAACAGCCGCCGCGGCCCGACGAACAAGCCGACATCGTGATCGCGGCCAACGTGCTGCATGCGACCGCCGACCTGGGCCGCACGCTCGACCAGCTGCGCGCGCGGCTGCGTCCGGGCGGGCTGCTGTTCGTGCTGGAAGGCAGCGGGCGGGCGCGCTGGCTCGATCTCGTGTTCGGCCTCACCGACGGCTGGTGGCTGTTCGCCGATCACGCGGTGCGCCCCGACTATCCGTTGCTCGACGCCGATGCGTGGCTCGACCAGCTGGCCGCGCATGGTTTCGCGGACGCGGTCGCGCTGCGTTCCTGCGAGCGCGACGGCCCGGGCGCGCAGACCCTGCTGATCGCGGGCGCGGCGCGTCGTTTCGCGTTGAGCCCGATCCAGCACGCGATCTGGGTGGCGTCGCGGGTCGGCCCGCCGGGCGCATACCACGAATCGCTGACGGTGAAGCTGGGCGGCGCGCCCGATCGCGAGGCGCTGGCTCAGGCGGTGCGCCTGCTGCTGCGCCGGCATGACGCGCTGCGCATGCGCGTCGACGCCGACGGCGCGCACCAGCGCATCGGGCCGCCCGGCGACGGGCTGGTGCCGGTCGCGCTGCCGGCGGGCGAGCCGCGCGCGCAGGCGCGCGCGTGGCTCGACGCGGAGCTGGCGCGGCCGTTCGACCTGACGACCGAGCCGCCGGTGCGGTTTCACCTGCTCGATCTCGGCGACGACGCGCACGACCTCGTGGTGAGCGCGCATCACGTGCTGCTCGACGGCCTGTCGCTCGTGACGCTCGCGCGCGAGCTGGGGCAGGCCTATGCGGCGCTCGCGGCGGGCGGCGCGCCCGCGTGGTCCGCCGCGCCGTCGTTCGCCGCGCATCTCGAACGCACCGGCCCGGCCGCGCAGCCCGCGCGCTGGGCGGCGAGCCGCGACTACTGGCGCGCGCGGCTCGCGCCGCCGCTGCCGCGCATCGCGC
>NZ_JBXAPG010000045.1:0-61728 GCF_058803765.1 Burkholderia sp. GW821-FHT14F03 | reverse complement strand
CCCCCCCCCCCCCCCCCCCCCCCCCCCCCCCCCCCCCCCCCCCCCCCCCCCCCCCCCCCCCCCCCCCCCCCCCCACGCCGGTCCGACTCGAACGCGTGATAGAGTGCAACGTACTCTGCCATCTTGACCCGTGGCGCCGCCGCGCCGCGAGTCTTTGCTAAAATTCAAACCATGTCCAAGAGTTCCGATCGCATCAATCTCACCAACCAGTTCCTGATCGCCATGCCCAACATGGCCGATCCGACGTTCTCGGGAACGGTGGTCTATCTTTGCGATCACAGCGAACGCGGCGCGCTCGGCCTCGTCATCAATCGTCCGACCGATATCGACCTCGAATCGCTGTTCAACCGTATCGACCTGAAGCTCGAGATCGAACCGCTCCTGCATATCCCCGTGTACTTCGGCGGCCCGGTGCAGACTGAGCGCGGCTTCGTGCTGCACGAGCCGGTCGAGGGCAGTTCGTACAGCTCGTCGATGAGCGTCGAGGGCGGCCTCGAAATGACCACCTCGAAGGACGTGCTCGAGGCGGTCGCCACCGGCACCGGCCCGAAGCGCTTCCTGCTGACGCTGGGTCACGCAGGCTGGGGCGCGGGTCAGCTCGAAGAGGAAATCTCGAAGAACGGCTGGCTCACCGTCGAGGCGGATCCGAAGATCGTGTTCGACACGCCGGCCGAGGAGCGCTTCGAAGCCGCGCTCGGGCTGCTCGGCGTCAGTTCCTCGATGCTTTCCGGCGAGGCAGGGCACGCATGAGCGCGGCGGGCTCGCGCGATGCGACGCTCCTCGCGTTCGACTACGGTGAAAAACGCATCGGCGTCGCGATCGGCAACACGCTGACCCGCTCCGCGCGCGCGCTCACCATCATCCCGAACCTGAACCGCGAGCACCGTTTCAAGGCGATCGGCGGGCTGATCGCCGAATGGCGTCCCGACGCGCTCGTGGTCGGCCTGCCGCTCCATCCCGACGGCGCTGCGCATGAAATGACCCAGCTGGCGCGGCGTTTCGGCAACCAGCTGAACGGCCGTTTCAACCTGCCGGTGAGCTGGGTCGACGAGCGCTACTCGTCGGTCGACGCGCGCGCGGGCGCGCGGGCGCGCGGCGAACGGGTCGGCCCGATCGACGCGGAGGCGGCCAGCGTGATTCTTCAACAGTATCTCGACCAGTTGTCCGATCATCATGAGTTCAATTGACGCCGAGGCGCTTTATCGCGCCTTGCTCGACCAGATCCGCGGCGCCCACGGCGCGGCCGCGTTCGCCGATCCGGCGGGTCCCGTGCTCGCGGGCATCCACAGCGGCGGCGCCTGGCTCGCCGAGCGCCTCGCGCGCGACCTGGGCGCGCCGGGCTTCGGCGTCGTCAACGTCGCGCTGCATCGCGACGACTACGCGAAGAAAGGCCTGCACAGCCAGGCGAGCCCCACCTCGCTGCCGTTCGAGGTGGATGCGCGCCGCATCGTGCTCGTCGACGACGTGCTCCATACCGGCCGCACCGTGCGCGCCGCATTGAACGAACTGTACGACTACGGCCGGCCGGCGGCCGTCGAGCTCGCGGTGCTCGCGGATCGCGGCGGCCGCGAGCTTCCGGTGGCCGCGCGTTTCGTCGGCGGCGCGCTCGACGTGCCCGCCAACGCGACGCTCGTGCTCGAACGCACCGCCGACGCGCGTTTCACGCTTCGCATCGAGGCGCGCACCGCATAAGCGCGCCGCATCCGGATCGTCCGGGCGCGCCCGGACCCAGCACCGCAGATCAGCATCACGTTGGAATCACGCCTACCATGACCCTCGACACCACCGGCCGCCCGGGCGGCTCCGCCGCGGCCGCGCCCGCCGAACGTTTCCGCTACGGTTTCCTGAAGGGCAACCCGCAGCTCACGAAAAACGGCGAGCTCAAGCATCTGCTGTCGATCGAAGGCCTGCCGCGCTCGATCGTCACGCATCTCCTCGACACCGCCGAGCAGTTCGTCAGCGTGACCGACCGCGAAGTGAAGAAGGTGCCGCTGTTGCGCGGCAAGTCGGTGTTCAACCTGTTCTTCGAGAACTCGACGCGCACCCGCACGACCTTCGAGATCGCCGCGAAGCGCCTGTCGGCCGACGTCCTGAACCTGAACATCAACGCCTCGTCGACGAGCAAGGGCGAATCGCTGCTCGACACGATCAACAACCTGTCGGCGATGCATGCCGACCTGTTCGTCGTGCGCCATGCATCGAGCGGCGCGCCGTACCTGATCGCCGAGCACTGCGCGCCGCACGTGCACGTGGTCAACGCCGGCGACGGCCGCCACGCGCATCCGACGCAGGGCCTGCTCGACATGTACACGATCCGCCACTACAAGCGCGACTTCACGCAGCTGCGCGTCGCGATCGTCGGCGACATCCTGCATTCGCGCGTCGCGCGCTCCGACATCCACGCGCTGACCACGCTCGGCGTGCCCGAAGTGCGCGCGATCGGCCCGCGCACGCTGCTGCCGGGCGGCCTCGAGCAGATGGGCGTGAAGGTGTTCCACAACCTCGACGAAGGGCTGCGCGGCGTCGACGTGATCATCATGCTGCGCCTGCAGAACGAACGGATGAGCGGCGCGCTGCTGCCGTCCGCGCAGGAGTATTTCAAGAGCTGGGGCCTCACGCCCGAGCGCCTCGCGCTTGCCGCGCCCGACGCGATCGTGATGCACCCGGGGCCGATGAACCGCGGCGTCGAGATCGACTCGCAGGTCGCGGACGGCCCGCAGTCGGTGATCCTGAACCAGGTCACGTTCGGCATCGCGGTGCGCATGGCGGTGATGGGCATCGTCGCGGGCAACCACGACTGACGCCGCCGCTCTCCCGACTTCAACGACTTCAACGAATCAACAGGCAGCGCATGAAGATTCATATCAAAGGCGGCACGCTGATCGATCCGGTCGCGGGCACCGAACAACGGGCCGACGTGTTCGTCGCCGCCGGCAAGATCGCCGCGATCGGCGTGGCGCCGGCCGATTTCACGGCGGCGAAGACGATCGACGCGGGCGGCCTCATCGTCGCGCCGGGTTTCGTCGACCTGTCTGCGCGTCTGCGCGAGCCCGGCTACGAACACAAGGCGACGCTCGCGTCCGAGATGGCCGCGGCCGTCGCGGGCGGCGTGACGAGTCTCGTGTGTCCGCCCGACACCGATCCCGTGCTCGACGAGCCCGGGCTCGTCGAGATGCTCAAGTTCCGCGCCCGCAACCTGCACCAGGCGCACGTTTATCCGCTCGGCGCGCTGACCGTCGGCCTGAAGGGCGAGGTGATCACCGAGATGGTCGAGCTGACCGAATCGGGTTGCGTCGGCTTCACGCAGGCCAATGTGCCAATCGTCGACACGCAGGTGCAGCTGCGCGCCCTGCAATACGCGAGCACCTACGGCTATACCGTGTGGCTGCGCCCGCTCGACGCGTTTCTCGCGAAGGGCGGCGTCGCGGCGAGCGGGGCGCTCGCGTCGCGGCTCGGCCTGTCGGGCGTGCCGGTGTCGGCCGAGACGATCGCGCTGCACACGCTGTTCGAGCTGATGCGCGTGACGGGCGCGCGCGTGCACGTGGCGCGGCTGTCGTCGGCGGCCGGCATCGCGCTCGTGCGCGCCGCGAAGGCGGAAGGGCTGCCGGTGACTTGCGACGTGAGCGCGAATCACCTGCACCTGATCGACGTCGACATCGGCTACTTCGACGCGCAGTTCCGCCTCGATCCGCCGCTGCGCGGCGAGC
Organism: Burkholderia sp. GW821-FHT14F03; assembly: GCF_058803765.1. Lineage (NCBI taxonomy): Bacteria > Pseudomonadati > Pseudomonadota > Betaproteobacteria > Burkholderiales > Burkholderiaceae > Burkholderia > Burkholderia sp. GW821-FHT14F03. The sequence goes on along the minus strand of NZ_JBXAPG010000045.1, from coordinate 58,021 downwards.
GGGATCGCGAGGCGATCCGCGCGGCGGTCGCGGACGGCACGATCGACGCGATCTGTTCGGATCACACGCCGGTCGACGACGACGAGAAGCTGCTGCCGTTCGCCGAGGCCACGCCGGGCGCGACGGGGCTCGAGCTGCTGCTGTCGCTGACCGTGAAGTGGGCGGACGAGGCCGGCGTGCCGCTCGCGCGCGCGCTGAACCGGATCAGCGCGGCGCCGGCGGACGTGCTGAAGCTGCCGGCCGGCCGGCTCGCGGTGGGCGGCGCGGCGGACCTGTGCGTGTTCGATCCGCGCGCGCACTGGCGCGTCGAGCCGCGCGTGCTGAAGAGCCAGGGGCACAACACGCCATTCCTCGGCTACGAGCTGCCCGCCCGGGTGCGCGCGACGCTCGTCGCGGGCCACGTGGCGTTCGAGCGGCATTGAGCGGGGCGCCGCGATGAACGCTTTGCGCAAGGCGCGTCTCGTGCTTCACCTGCTGCGCGGCATGGCGACCATCGCGCTGTGCTTCGGGCGCGCGACCCCCGCGCGCCGCCAGCAGCTCACGCGGGCGTGGACCGAGAAGATGCTGCGGCTGTGCGGCATGCGGCTCGTCGTGCACAACGACGACGCGCGGCTCGACGCGCGTGCGCTCGTGGTGGGCAACCATGTGTCGTGGCTCGACATCTACGTGATCAATGCCTGGCGTCCGACGCCGTTCGTGTCGAAGGCGGAGGTGCGGCAGTGGCCGGTGGTCGGCTGGCTCGCGGAACGGCTGGGCACCGTGTTCATCCAGCGCGAGAAGCGCAGCGAGGCGCGGCGGATCATGCACGAGCTGGCCGAGCGGATGCAGGGCGGCGGGCTCATCTGCGTGTTTCCGGAAGGGACGACGTCCGACGGCGTCGAACTGCTGCCGTTTCATGCGAACCTGTTCCAGGCCGCCGTGTCGGCCGGCTGCCCCGTGCAACCGGTTTGCCTGATGTATGAAGACGGACAGGGGCGGCAGTCGCTCGCGCCGGCCTATATCGGCGAGATGTCGCTCGGCGAATCGCTGGGCCGGGTGCTGCGTGACGGCCCGTTGACCGCGCACCTGTACGTCGGCGCCCCGCTCGATCCGGGGGCGGACCGGCGCGAGCTGGCCGCGCGCGCGCAGCAATCGGTGGCGGCGTCGCTCGCGGTGTTGCAGGAAAAGTGCGCGCGGCCGGGCGATGCGGCGCGCGCGCGTTTTGCGGCGGCCGCGCGGGTTGCCGTTCCGGCCGACGCGCCGGCGCAGGAGGCAGGGGCGGAAACGCTGACGCGCGGCGAAGGCTGAGCGCTCGCTGCGCGCGGCGACGGGCTATTCGCCGGCCGCCCCGCATGACGCGCAGGCCACCTGCGTCACGGTGCGCCGCGCCGGATCGGCGTCGAGCACGACGGCCGACAACTGGTTGCCCCAGACGCAGCCCGAATCCAGCGCGACGAGCGTGTCGCGCAGCATCAGGCCGAGTGCGGCCCAGTGGCCGAACACCACCGTGATGTCGGCGCTGCGCCGCTCGGGCGCGTCGAACCAGGGCAGGTAGCCGGCGGGCGCGGCGGCGGGCCCGCCGTTCGCGCGGAACTCCATCGCGCCGTCGGGCGTGCAGAAGCGGATCCGGGTGAACGCGTTGAAGGCCACGCGCAGCCGGTCCTTTTTCTTCAGATCGGGATGCCACCGGTTCGGCTCGTTGCCGTACAGGTTGCGCAGCGTGTCGACCCAGTCCGGCCCGCGCAACGCGCGCTGCAGTTCGTCGGCGAGCTCCAGCGCGAGCGTCATGTCCCATTGCGGCAGCAGCCCGGCGTGGACCATCAGCATGCCCGGCCCGGCATGCGCGAACGGCCGCTGCCGCACCCAGTCGAGCAGGTCGGGGGCGTCCGGCGCGGCCAGGATCTCGCCGATCGTGTCGCCGGGCTTGAGCGTGCGGATGCCGGCCGCGACCGACAGCAGGTGCAGGTCGTGATTGCCGAGCACGGCCGTGGCGCGCGGGCCGAGCGCGATGACCTCGCGCAGCGTGGCGAGCGAGGCCGGGCCGCGATTGACGAGGTCGCCGGCGAACCAGAGCGGGGTGTCGGGGGCGGGCGCGAGCGTGTCGAGCAGATTTTGCAGGGCGGCGTGGCAGCCCTGGAGGTCGCCGATGGCGATGGGGGTTGACGTCATGGCGGATGATGCGAGCAGGTGGTGGCAATAGAAGAATGATCGTTGCAACCGGGTCGGGATGCAATATTTGCACCACGATAACCATTTGATTCGACGTGTATTTTCTTGTTCCTGTCGGGTCCGGAGCGCTGTATCAAGTTGTTAGCGGCATGGCTTTTGCATGGGCCGACTTCTTATAATCGTTGCTTTCCCCCCGAAAATTAACATCTGATGACTTGGGACGGCTCGCTCAGCGGTTAAAATGCCGGGCCTGAGTGGTCGAGGTCTGTGACCTCACTACTTTGAGAAATCTTTTCGGCGGCGCGCTCCGCGCGTCCGCCTCGCATTACTAGAGGGAGCCTCATGATCCTGGTTACGGGCGGCGCGGGTTTTATCGGTGCCAACTTTGTACTCGACTGGTTGAACCAATCCGACGAAGCGGTGCTCAACGTCGACAAGCTGACCTACGCAGGCAACCTGCGAACGCTGAGATCGTTGGAGGGCAACCCGGCGCACGTGTTTGCGCGAGTTGACATCTGCGATCGGGCCGCGCTCGACGCATTGCTCGCCGAACACAAGCCGCGCGCTGTTTTGCATTTCGCCGCCGAAAGTCATGTTGATCGTTCGATTCACGGGCCTGCCGATTTTGTGCAGACCAATGTCGTCGGCACGTTCACCCTGCTGGAAGCGACGCGCCAGTACTGGAACGGCTTGAGCGACGCAGGCAAGGCGACGTTCCGTTTTCTGCACGTATCGACCGACGAGGTGTTCGGTTCGCTGTCCTCGACCGATCCGCAGTTTTCCGAAGCGACGCCGTACGCGCCGAACAGCCCGTATTCCGCGACGAAGGCCGGCTCTGACCATCTGGTGCGCGCCTATCATCACACGTATGGCCTGCCGACGCTCACGACGAACTGTTCGAACAACTACGGTCCGTACCAGTTCCCGGAAAAACTCATTCCGCTGATGATTGCGAGTGCGCTCGCGGGCAAGCCGCTGCCGGTGTATGGCGATGGGCAGAACGTGCGCGACTGGCTGTACGTCGGAGATCACTGCAGCGCGATCCGCGAGGTGCTCGCGCGCGGCGTGCCAGGCGAGACCTACAATGTCGGCGGCTGGAACGAGAAGAAGAACCTCGATGTCGTGCATACCTTGTGCGACCTGCTCGACAAGGCGCGGCCGAAGGCGGCCGGTTCGTATCGCGACCAGATCACGTACGTGACGGATCGCCCGGGCCATGATCGCCGTTATGCGATCGATGCGCGGAAGCTCGAGCGCGAACTGGGCTGGAAGCCTGCTGAAACGTTCGAGACGGGTTTGGCGAAGACCGTCCGGTGGTATCTCGATCACGAGGCGTGGGTCGAGGAGGTTGTATCCGGCGAATACGCGAAGTGGGGGGGGGCCAGCAATGGTTAAGGAGCGTGCTGGTCCGGTATTCCTCGTTACAGGTGCGAACGGCCAGGCGGGTTTCGAACTGTTGCGCAGTTTGGCGCCGCTGGGTCAGGTCATCGGGGTTGGGCGCGCGCGTTGCGATCTGGCCGACGCGGACGCGATTCGCCGGCTGGTGCGCGAACTGCGCCCGGACGTCATTGTGAATGCGGGCGCCTACACGGCCGTCGATCAGGCGGAAAAGGCCCCGGACATCGCGCGCGCGGTCAATGCGCAGGCACCCGGCGTGTTCGCCGAGGAGGCGGCCGCATTGGGGAGCTTGCTCGTCCATTACTCGACCGACTATGTTTTTGACGGACAGAAGGCCGGGCGCTACGTGGAAAGCGACGAGCCGAATCCACTTTCCGTGTATGGCGCGACCAAACTGGAAGGCGAGCGGGCGGTAGGCCGGGCGGGATGCCGGCATCTGATTTTCAGGACCAGCTGGGCGTTCGGCGTGCATGGCGTCAATTTTCCCAAACAAATCATTCAGGCTGCGCGCCGCACGCCTGAGTTGCGAGTGGTGGCCGATCAATTCGGCACGCCGACCTCGACCGCACTGACTGCCGACGTGACGGCACACGCCATTCGCCGCTATCTGGACGGGCGCATCGATGTCGCGCAGGATGGGGTGTATCACCTGACGGCGCAGGGCGAGACATCCTGGTTCGAATACGCGCGCCACGTCATTGCGACGGTGCGGGATGCTGGATTGGTGACGCAGGCGAAGGCGGAGGACATCAAGGCGGTCAGCACGTCGGAGTATCCGACGTCGGCATTGCGTCCGAAGAATTCTCGTCTCGATACGACGAAATTGCGGCAAAACCTTGAGTTGAGCTTGCCGGCGTGGCAGGTGGGCGTCGATCAGATGCTCGCCCAGGTGACCGAGATTGCGGCGATGATGGCTGACAGATGATCGTGTCGCCACAAGTTTGGAGAATCAAAAATGAAACGTAAAGGAATCGTTCTGGCGGGTGGGTCAGGCACGCGCCTCTACCCGATCACGCATTCGGTATCGAAGCAGCTCCTGCCGGTCTACGACAAGCCCATGATTTATTACCCGCTGAGCACGCTGATGCTCTCGGGCATCCGCGACATCCTCATCATTTCGACGCCCGCCGACACCCCGAGGTTTGCGCAGATGCTGGGTGACGGGTCCCAGTGGGGGCTCAATCTGCAATACGCGGAGCAGCCTTCGCCCGACGGTCTGGCGCAGGCATTTCTGATTGGCGAAAAATTTCTGGACAACTCGCCATCGGCCCTGATTCTCGGCGACAACATCTTTCACGGCCACGAGCTGGTTGCCCAACTCAAGCGCGCTGACGCACGCACCGACGGGGCGACCGTATTCGCCTATCACGTTCAAGATCCCGAGCGCTACGGCGTCGTCGAGTTCGACGAGCAATTCCAGGCCCTGTCGCTCGAAGAGAAGCCGGCCGCACCGCGATCGAACTACGCGGTTACCGGGCTGTACTTTTACGACAATCAGGTGTGCGACATTGCGAAGAGCATCAAGCCATCCGCGCGCGGCGAACTCGAGATTACCGACGTAAACCGGTGCTACCTGGAAAAAGGCGGGCTCAATGTCGAGATCATGGGGCGTGGATACGCGTGGCTGGATACGGGCACGCACGAATCGCTGCTCGACGCCGCGACGTTCATCGCGACGCTCCAGCGCCGTCAGGGCCTGATGGTCGCCTGTCCGGAAGAGATTGCGTATCGCAATCAATGGATTACCGCGGACCAGGTCCGGGCGCTTGCGAAGCCGCTTGCCAAGAACGGCTACGGCGCCTATCTGCATCAAATCATTGCCGAGTGCATTGCATGAATCTGACCGTTATCGACACCACGCTGCCGGGCGTGAAGATTCTCGAACCCAAGGTGTTCGGCGACGATCGCGGCTTCTTCTTCGAGAGCTTCAACGCCCGCGAATTCGAAGAGGCGACCGGCGTGAGTCAGGCCTTCGTCCAGGACAACCATTCTCGCTCGGCGCGCAACGTGCTGCGTGGCCTCCATTATCAGATCCAGCATCCCCAGGGCAAGCTCGTGCGAGTCGTTGCCGGGGAAGTTTTCGATGTCGCCGTCGATATCCGCCGCAGCTCGCCGAATTTCGGCAAGTGGGTGGGCGTGAGGCTGTCTGCCGAGAACAAGCGCCAGCTGTGGGTGCCTGAAGGTTTTGCGCACGGCTTCGTCGTTCTGTCGGAAGCCGCGGAGTTTCTCTACAAGACCACGGATTACTGGTATCCGGAATACGAGCGCAGCCTGCTCTGGAGCGACTCGACGGTCGGCATCGAATGGCCGATCGAAGGCGATCCGATTCTTGCAGCGAAGGACAAGCTCGGGAAGACCCTGGCCGAAGCAGATTGCTTCGTGTGACGCGCTGCGCGTCAGATCTTTTGCATTTTCCGGAGCCTTGATTGCGGATGATTGTGAGTTTTTTCTCTGAGCTGGTTTCCTATCGCTATGTGCTTTCTCAGCTCATTAGTCAGAATCTTACGCTTCGGTACCGGCGGACGGCCATAGGGTTTCTCTGGACGCTCGTCAATCCGCTGCTGATGATTGCTGTCAGCGCGGTCGTGTTCTCGATCGTGCTGCGTATCGGCCTGAAGGATTATGCGATCTTTCTGTTCAGTGCGATTATCCCGTGGAACTTCCTGAACGGATGTATTCAGGCGGGTGGCACGTCGATGATCACCAACGAAGGGCTCATCAAGAAGATCTACGTCCCGAAGCACATCTTTCCGGTGTCGGCGGCGGTCAGCCTGCTTGTCGACAGTGTGCTGAGCACGGTGTCGCTGTTCGTGATCGTGCTGATCCTGGGGGCGAAGCTCACTTCGGCATTGCTGTTTCTACCTGTCGCATTCCTGATTACAGGCGTGCTGGGCGGTGCCCTCGCATTGATTTTTTCCGTGGTGTTCGTGTATTTGCGGGATACCGCTCACATCATCTCGATTCTGATGCAAGCGGTTTATTACATCACGCCGATTATTTATCCGGTATCGCTTGTTCCGGAGCAATACAGAATTTATTTTAAATTCAATCCGCTGTATTACTTCGTGCAACTTTTCCGTGCGCCGATCTATGAAGGAGTTTTTCCGGATGCGATGAGTGTCGCGGTGAGTTGTGGTACGTCGGCTATTATGGCGCTGATCAGCCTGATTGTTTTTCAGCGGTATTCGAAAAAAATTATTTTTAGGCTGTGATTCATGGATTCGAAAATTGAAATATCGGATTTAGGCGTCAGATTTCGGCTTTATCACGACCGGTCTCCGTCGCTGAAGCAGATCATTGCCGGCATGGGGCGCCATCGGGAGCGAAGCTTCAACGATTTCTGGGCGTTGCGCGACATCTCGCTGACCATCGACCACGGTGAGCGGGTGGGTATCGTTGGCCACAACGGAGCGGGAAAGAGCACGTTGCTGAAGGCGATTTGCGGAATTTACCCGCCGAGTTGCGGCGCGTTGAACGTGAAGGGGCGCATCGCGCCCTTGCTCGAGATCGGCGCGGGTTTCCAGCCGGAATTGAGTGGACGGGATAACATTTATCTGAATGGTGCGATTCTTGGTTTTTCCAAGAAGGCAATCGAGAAATTTGAGAGTGAGGTCATCGAGTTTACCGGTCTCTCGGAATTCATCGATACGCCGGTCAAATATTATTCGACCGGTATGTACATGAAGCTCGGATTCGCAATCGCGACGGCAGTGCCGCCTGAAATTCTGATCCTTGACGAAATGTTCGCGGGTGGCGATGCGTCGTTCGTCGAACGGGCGACCGCGCGCATGGATCAGTTCATTGATCAGGCAAACATCATGGTCCTGGTGTCCCATAGCATGGAACTGCTCGAGAAGATGTGCGAGCGGGTGATCTGGCTGGAGCGTGGCTGTGTCCGCGGTGACGGGCCTGCGCGAGACATCATTGGTCGATATCTCGAGTCGCAGCATGCACAGACGAGCGCCTGACGCCGTCAAGCAAATTTAAATAATTACGTGAACAAGTGATGAAGCGAATCGCCTTTTACATGTTCTATGACGAGCACGGGGTCGTCGATGATTTCATCATCCACAAACTGCGTGCGCTTCGAGAGCATGTCGACACAATTTTTGTCGTGTCGAATTCGGAACTGCAGCCTGAAGGGCGTGATGCGCTGGAAAGCGTTGCGGATACGGTCTTCGTGCGCGAGAACGTCGGCTTTGATGTCTGGGCGTACAAGGAGGCAATGGAGGCCTACGGGATCGACCGCCTGGAAGCCTTCGATGAACTCATCCTGCTGAACTACACGTTCTTCGGCCCGATCTTCCCGTTCTCGGAGATGTTTGAACATTTCGACGGGAATTCGGACATCGATTTCTGGGGGGTCAGTGCCCACAAGGAAATGGTGCCGAATCCGTTTACCGGCAGCGGCGTGCTGCCGCTGCACATCCAGTCGCACTGGATTACCGTGCGCAAGCGATTGTTCACGTCGCTCGAGTTCAAGAAATACTGGGCAGACATGCCCATGATCAAGTCCTACCAGGATTCGATTCTGCAGCACGAGTCGAAATTCACCGCGCACTTCAGCGGCAAGGGCTATCGCTACGACGTCTATCTTGACCCGGAAGCGTATCCAACTCAGTATGCGACGTTCCAGAGTGTCGTCACGACGCTCGAGGATCGCTCGCCGATCCTGAAGCGCCGCCTCTTTTTCCATGATCCGCTGTTTCTCGAGCAGAACGCGGTCATTCTGAAAGACGCCATCAAAATCGTCGAGGAGCAAAGCGATTACGATACCGGACTGATCTGGCAGAATGTCAGCAGAACAACGGTTCCGCGAAATCTGTATACCAATCTGGACAATCTTCACATTCTGAACGATGTACCGGATGGTGCGCCACGTGCGGAGACTCGGACCCGGGTGGCCGTGATCGTGCATTTGTACTATCCGGACATGCTCGACGAGATGGTCACGTACATCAGGCGCATCCCTCGGTCGTTCGATCTGTACATCACCACGAGCAGCGACGAAAAGAAGCAGGACATCGAGGAGCGGCTCGAGGCGCTCGACCTCGGCTGGAGGTACGAGGTGCGGGTGACGGAGGAAAACCGGGGCCGCGATATGTCGTCGCTGTTCATCACCTGCAAGGACGTCGTGCTCGACGGCGGATATGATTATATTTGCCGCCTGCATTCGAAGAAGTCGCCTCAGAACAGCTACAACATGGGGCGATTGTTCAAGGCGCACCTGCTGGAAAATCTGTTGTACAACGAAGCTTTTGTTGAGAACCTGTTGCGCGTTTTCGACGACAATCCACACGTTGGGATGCTGATGCCGCCGGTTATTCACATCGCCTATCCGACGCTTGGCCACGCATGGTTCGCCAATCGCCCGGGTGTCGAGGAATGGGTGAAGAAGCTCAAGATCCTCACGCCGCGCGACGACTATACGCCGTTGGCGCCGTACGGGACGATGTTCTGGTTCCGTCCCGATGCGCTGAAAAAGCTGTTCGAGTACGAGTGGAAATGGACCGACTTCAATCCGGAACCGGACCACACGGACGGCGGGCTCGCGCACGTGCTGGAGCGGTTGATGGGCTATGCTGTTCACGATGCGGGATACCTGGTTCATTGCGTGATGAACCGCGAGATGGCGGCATCAAGCTACACGAAGCTTGAGTACAAGCTTCAGCGAATCGCAGGGCTGTTGCCGAACGGAAATATCCTGGATCAGATCGGTTGGATCTCGCTGAATGCGCATCCCGCCTCGCTGCGATTCATGCTGGGGACATGCCTGCGCATCGCGCAACGCTCTTTTGGCAGCAAGCATCCGCGCGCGACCCGGATGCTCAGGCCGGTGTTTCGCACCATGCGTTCCGTTTACCGGGCGTTTGTCCGGTGAACCTGTCGGATAATGCTCTGATTCAGTAAGGGGGTGGCAGTGAGAGTGACTGTTACGGGCGCCGGCGGGTACGTCGGCCGACATGTGGTGCGTGCGCTCGTGGAGTTTGGGCACGAGGTGGTCGCGATTGGTCGCGATACGTATTCAGCCGGGGACATGATCGACGGCGTGGATTATCGTTCGATGGACATCTTCGACGAAGGCGTCCATACGTTCGAACGGATCGGTAGTCCGGACGTGTGCATCCATTTGGCGTGGGAGGCTGGATTCAATCACCAGGATCCGTCCCACATCGGCAATGCGCTGAAGCATTATCGTTTCGTCGAGCGGCTGATTTCGGGCGGCTTGAAACATATCGCAGTGGCCGGGTCGATGCATGAGATCGGCTATCACGTCGGCGAGGTGGACGCGCAGACGCCGACCAATCCGTTGAATCCCTATGGCGTCGCCAAGAATTTCCTGCGCCAGGCGCTTTCGCTTTTGTGCGAGAAGCATGGCATTGACTGGAAATGGCTGCGAATGTACTACATCGTCGGCGACGATACGCGGAACAACTCGATTTTTGCGAAGCTGCTGGCGGCCGAAGCCGAAAACAAGCCGACGTTCCCGCTCAATAGCGGGGAGATGCTGTACGACTTCATCGAGGTCGGCCGCTTGGGACGTCAGATCGCACTGGTATCCACGCAGGAGGCGTATCGCGGCGTGATCAATTGCTGCAGCGGCCAGCCCGTTGCGTTGCGAACGGCCGTCGAGCGTTTCATTGCAGATCGCCAGTTGAGCATTCGACCGGAGTACAACAAGTTTCCGCGGCGCCCCTACGATTCGTATGCGATCTGGGGAAATGCCGATGTCGTGCGCATCCTCGAGGATGCCGTGGGCGGCTCCCGCCAATCATGATGACATGAGCCATGCGTCGACGGTTCCACCGAGGATGTAGGGCTCGCTAGCGCCGGGATGGTGGCATGGTATTCAGTTCATTTTCGTTTCTGTTTCTGTTTCTTCCATTGTTTTTCGTAGGATACGGAAGCATCAGGAATGTCGTATACAAGAATATTTTTCTGTTCGGGGCGTCGCTGGCCTTTTATTTCGTGGGCGAGCACAGGCAGATCTGGATTCTGATCGCCTCTATCCTCATCAACTACGCATTCGGTCTGCTCGTGGGTCGCGCGCGCGAGCGCGGGCGTGCGTTTCTGCTTGGGCCTCGGATGCTGGTGGCGTTGTGTGTTGGCGCCAATCTCGTCCTGCTCGGCTACTTCAAGTACATCACGTTCCTGACGGAAAACCTGGCCGGTGTCGTGCACGTCCTTGGGCTGCCGGTGCACGTTGCGGTCGTGCATGCCGCATTGCCGCTCGGCATCAGCTTCTACACGTTCCACGCGCTGAGCTACGTGGTCGACGTCTATCGAGGTGAGGTCAAGGCAACGCGGAACCTCGTCAACGTCGGTACCTATTTCACGATGTTCCCGCAGCTCGTTGCAGGCCCGATCCTGCGCTACAACATGATCGGCCATGCGATGGGCAAGCGCACCGTGACCGCCAACATGCTGTCGCACGGCATCTACCTGTTCGTGCTCGGGCTCGCCAAGAAGGTGTTGTTCGCCGATACGTTCGCGATGACGGCGGACGCTGTTTTTGCCTTGCCGCCCGCGCAGATTGATTTCGGTCTGGCGTGGGTCGGCGCGCTGGCGTATTCCTTCCAGATCTTTTTCGATTTCTGGGGCTATTCGCAGATGGCGATCGGCCTCGGGTTGATGATGGGATTTGATTTCCCGCTCAACTTCAACTACCCGTACATTTCCAGGAATATCCAGGAGTTCTGGCGTCGCTGGCACATGACCCTGTCGTTCTGGTTTCGCGACTATGTGTACATTCCGTTGGGCGGCAACCGCAAGGGCAGGATGCGCACGTACGTGAATCTGATCGTCGTGTTTTTCCTCACGGGGCTCTGGCACGGCGCGGCCTGGACGTTCATCGTCTGGGGCCTTTGGCATGGCGGTTTTCTGCTGCTTGAGCGCGCCGCTGCTCGAGGCTTCGAGCGCTTGCCGCGCGCCGTCTCGCATCTGTACACCCTGCTGGTCGTGATCTTCGGGTGGGTCCTGTTCCGCGCAACGCACTTTTCGGATGCGCTGACGTTCTGGAAGGCCATGGTCGGACTGCACGGATTTTCGTCGCCGGCGCTGTATCAGTACCTGAACCCGCTGTTTGCCGTCTTGCTGATCGCGGGCGCAGTGTTCTCGACGCCCGTGCCAGCGAAGCTGTCGGCCTGGTGCGTGCCGCGCATCGCAGGCATGACGATGCCCACGGCCATGATTGCGGGGTCGGTGCTGTTCGTCATATCGAGTGTGAAGATTCTGTCGGGCTCGTTCAGCCCGTTTCTGTATTTCCGTTTCTGACCGGTAGAAAATGAGAGCCTTGAATCGATATTTTCCAGCGCTTGCCTTTTTCGCCGCTACGCTGATTCCCGCCGTCTCCTGTCTGTACAGCCCGGCGCTGTCTTCCTATCTTCACGCGTACGTGCGCGGCGGCGACGTCACGGGACTGGAAGAGCAGGTGCGGCGAAGCAATCCGGTCTGGAACGGCGCACTCGATATGTATTCGACTACGCTGTATCGGCTTGGTATTTCATCGAATCCTCATGCCGCGCGTATCGGGCAGGACGGATGGGTGTTTCTCGGAAACATGCACAACGAGAATTTCGATCAGGCAGTGCGCGCGCGCGAAATCAGCGACGGCGAGGCGCAGCAGTGGGCGGAAGTGCTCGACTCGCAGCGTCATTGGCTCGAGTCGCGGAACATCCCCCTGCTGTTCGTACTCGCGCCGATGAAGGCCAATATCTACCCGGAGAAACTGCCGCGCTGGGCGCAAGCCATGCGTGAAGGGAAGCCGTCCGCGTTGGATCAGTTCAAGAAATACGCCGGGGACGAACTGCTTGACGTTCGCGGTGCGCTGATCGAAGCGAAAGCGTCGGGCCTGAGCTATTCGAAACTGAACAGCCATTGGACCGGCTATGGTGCATATGCAGCCTGGCAGCCGATTGCAAGGCGCCTCGAAACCGAGCTGCCGGGGTTCCACGCATACGGCACCAAGCCTTACACGGCAATCAGCCATGTCGCCTACGGCAATGAGTTCGATGGGATGGTCAATATCCATGTGCCGAATCAATGGGATGAGGTCTCGCTGTCCGAACCGACGCCGTCGATCGACATGCTGGCGGCGGACGGCAACTGGGTATCGCTGAACGGCAATCCGCAGACGGATGTGCTGGATTTGCCGCGACACACGCGTAACCAAAGCGCGCCGAACAAGCTACGCGCACTGGTGTTGCGTGATTCGATGGGGAACAGCCTGTCGCCGTACCTGCAGGCGTCGTTTCGCGAGGTGATCCAGGAGCACCATCACTTCTACCCGGGGCATACGTTGAACCTGCCCGCGCTCATCGAGAAATACCGTCCGGATGTGGTGATCTACGTGATGACGGAGCGATTCTCGATTGCGCCGCTCGGCAATCTCTACTACTGGCGCGGCGAAGAGGCGTTCCGGAAGGCCGCCGGCGCAGGCGATCCGATGCGGGTCGTCCGCGCGCTTGGCACCCTTGGCGAACCGGCCGTCCTGTCGCTTGATGGTCCCCATTCGTCCGGTTCGCGCACCGGCGTGGTCCGGCTGCGCCTGAACAGCGCCGCGGACGGCGCGGTCAGGCTGACGACCCGTGACGCGACGCAATCTCGCGAATACTTCGAGTCGGTGACACGTGGTGCCAATGACCTCTATTTCTTCCTGTCCGAAAGCGAGTTGAAGGGTAGTATTGATGTCGTGCCGGTTGGTACCGACTCGATTCAGATCGAGACAAGCGAAATCAAGCGGCCATCCTAGCGCGTACAACGATGGACCGGATCATGCGCTGGTCCGGTACGCCAGTCAGACGAGGTCTTGGCAGCCGGGCCGTCTGTCGCAAAAATTGTTCACGGGAAGACGTATGGGGCGCACCGCGCTGACGCAGGAGGCGGATCGCTTCGAACAGACGGATGATCGCAAGGTGTGCGCGGTCATCGTAAGTTTCAATCCGGATATCGAGCATCTGCGCGCGATGATCGACGCGTTGACGCCGCAACTGGCGCGCGTCGTCGTCGTCGACAATGGGTCGGCGCCATCGGCGCTCGGGTTTCTGGAAACACTTGCGCAACACGCGCAGGTGGACGTCGTGCCGCTCGGCGAAAATCGCGGAATTGCGAGCGCGCACAACGAAGGCATCCGATATGCGCGTCGTGCCGGATGCCACTACGTACTGCTGCTCGATCACGACAGTAAGCCGGCACCCGATATGGTGGCGCAACTGGTCGGTGCCGAACGGCATCTGACCCGGGAAGGCGTGAAAGTGGGCGCGGTCGGGCCGGTTGCGATCGATAGTCGCACGGGCGCCCGTGCATCGTTCGTCGTGATGCGGGGTGTCCGACTGCGGCGCATTCAGTGCGGTGGCGACGAAATCACGGAGGTCGATTTCCTGATCTCGTCGGGAACCCTGATCGTATTGTCCGTGTTCGACGAGATCGGCGGCATGCGCGACGAACTCTTCATTGATCATGTCGACACGGAGTGGTGCTTTCGCGCACGCACGCACGGCTATCGCCTTTTCGCAGTCGGGGCGGCTGGTTTGCTTCATTCATTGGGTGATGAGGTGCAGCGCGTCTGGATCGGCCGCTGGCGCAGCATTCATGTTCATTCACCGCTACGCGACTACTACATGATCCGCAACACGCTGCTGGTGGCGAAGATGTCGCGACTGCCGTTGCGCTGGCGCATGGCGCTCATGATTCGCGCTGTCGGGTCGTTCGCCTATTTCAGCCTGTTCATGTCTCCGCGTGCGCGGCGAGTCGCGGCGATGGCGACCGGTGTCGCGCACGGGCTGACGAACCGGTCCGGCAAACGCTGATTCGCTGCATGCCGAGGTCAAATATACACATGCATCCACGCTTTTCCGTTACGGTTTCCATCGTCACGTTTCGCTCCGAGCCGGCGATGCTCGAGCGCACGCTTCACAGCGTGAGCCGCGCGGCCCGTTTCGCTCGCGAAGCGGGCGCAATTGATCGCCCGGTTCAGGTCGCGCTGATCGACAACGATGATCAAGCGGCCGGCGCCGCCATTCAGCCGTATCGCGATCTCGACGACGTCGAGGTTCGGCTGATCAGTGGGCACGGCAATGTCGGCTATGGCAGGGGACACAATCTGGCGCTTGCCGAGACGGACAGCGCGTTCCATCTGATTCTGAATCCCGACGTCGACATGGAGGCGTCGGGATTCGCGGAGGCGATCGGTTTCATGAACGCTCATCCGGATGTCGGGTTGCTCGCGCCGCACGTCAGGGGTGACGATGGCCGGATGCAGTATCTGTGCCGGCGCTATCCGTCGTTGTTCGATCTGCTCCTCCGGGGCTTCGCGCCTGCGTGGGTGCGATCGCGATTCGCGAAGCGGCTGAACGGATACGAAATGCGGGACGTGATCGGCGAGCGCGACGTCGTGCTCGATCCGCCGATCGTCAGCGGGTGCTTTATGTTTTTCCGGACCTCCGCGCTGCAGATGCTGCAGGGGTTTGATCCACGCTACTTTCTGTATTTCGAGGATTACGATCTCAGTCTCAGGGTCCACGAAAAAGCGCGAATCGCCTATGTGCCCGCGGTGAAAATCGTGCACTTTGGTGGCGGGGCCGCCCGCAAGGGGGCCAAGCATATCCAGATGTTCGCGGCGTCCGCATTCCACTTTTTCAATCGTCACGGCTGGAGGTGGCGATGAGCGCCTTGCTCGTGACGGGTGCAAACGGCTTCGTCGGGCGTGCGCTGTGCACGCTGGCGCAGGCGCAGGGCCACACGGTGTCCGGGATCGCGCGCCGTGCCGGCGGTTGCGTACCCGGCGTGCGGGAATGGGTGCACGATACCGCGGATTTCGATGGGATGGAGGCCGCATGGCCGGCTGATCTGCAGGTCGATTGTGTCGTCCATCTGGCGGCACGCGTGCATGTCATGCGTGATGAGGCGCGTGATGCCGGCGCAGCGTTCGACGCGACCAACGTCGACGGTGCGTTGCGTGTGGCAAAGGCCGCGCATGCGCGCGGCGCGACCCGCTTCGTGTTCGTGAGCAGTATCAAGGCCATCGCCGAGTGGAGTACGGACGTCCCGCTTGTCGAGGACATCGCGCCTCGTCCCAGGGACGCGTACGGACTATCGAAGCTGCGCGCCGAGCGCAGGCTCGTGCAGTTCGGGGAGTCGGCCGGACTCGACGTCGTCATCGTTCGTCCTCCGCTCGTTTACGGACCGGGCGTACGCGCTAATTTTCTGAGGATGATGAACGCCGTGTCGCGCGGCATGCCGCTGCCGCTCGGCGCAATTGAGTCACGGCGCAGTGTCGTCTACGTCCGCAATCTTGCGGACGCGTTGCTGCAATGCGCAATCGACCGGCGCGCGGCGGGGGGGTGTTTCCACGTCGCCGACGACGACGCGCCGACCGTCACGGGACTGCTGCGAATGGTCGGTGACGCGCTCGGCAAGCCGGCACGGCTCATTCCGGTGCCTCCGGGTCTGTTGCGAGCGCTCGGCAGGCTGACTGGCCGCAGTGCGAGCATCGAGCGGTTGACCGGCAGCCTGCACATCGATACCACGCATATACGACAGGTTCTCGGCTGGCAACCGCCCTATACCACCCGGCAGGGCATGGCGGCGACGGCCGCGTGGTATCGTTCGCGCAGCACTCAATGATGGGCCTCATGCAATTTGCAACGACTACGTGGCTGGGGGCGCTCGCGGTAGCGTTAACCGCAGCCGTCGCTTCGACAGCGATCCTGCGCGTCCTGCTTGCCAGCGGGCTCGCATGGCGGCTCGCAACCGACATTCCGAACGAGCGTTCGTTGCATACGCGCCCGACGCCGCGCGTTGGCGGCTGGGGTATCGTACCGGTGTTCGTCGCCGCACTGCTGGGCCTGGCTCCCGGGATGTGGCTGATCGCGCTTGCCGCGGCGATGCTTGCCGCGGTGTCGCAGATCGACGACCGGCGCGGGTTACCCGCGCCGCTGCGGTTCGCCGCGCACCTCGTGGCGGTGGCCGTGTTGTTGATCGGCTACCGGGCCGATGCGCCTTGGTGGCTGGTTGCCGGAATCGGTTTTGTGATGGTGTGGCTGACCAATCTCTATAATTTCATGGATGGCGCGGATGGTCTTGCTGGCGGGATGGCGCTGTTCGGGTTCGGGGCCTATGCGGTGGCGGCGCTGAGCGGCGCGAAGCCGGCTCCGGATCTCGTGATCGCCGGCGCGGCCGTTGCGGGCGCGGCCCTGGGCTTTCTCCTGCTGAATTTCCATCCGGCGCGGCTTTTCCTTGGCGATGCCGGCTCGATTCCACTCGGTTTCATGGCGGGGGCGCTTGGCTACTGGGGGTGGCGCGACGCGATCTGGCCATTGTGGTTTCCCGGCATGGTGTTCGCACCCTTCATTGCTGATGCATCGGTAACACTCTTGAAACGATTGCTTCGGGGCGAAAAGTTTTGGCAGGCGCATCGGGAGCATTATTATCAACGGATGGTGCGTACAGGCATGAGTCATTGCCGTACTGCCATCTACTGGTACCTCACCATGCTCGTAGGCATAATGCTTGCACTGTGGGTGTTGGGTCGTGCTGAACGGGTGCAATGGCTGTTTTGCATCGGCTGGTATGGGGCTCTTGCCTGCATCGGGGTCTTGATCGACATACGTTGGAGCAAGGTCCAACCCCCCACCGGTATCAATTCTTGAGGTCTCTCGCCGATGTTGCGATCCAAAGCATCATGGCTGTCATTGAGCGCTTTTCTGTTCGATTTTCTGGCCGTGGCGGCTGCGTGGTTGTTGGCGTACCTGGTGCGATTCAATGGCAGCATCCCGCCTGACTTTGTAAGTGGCGCGCTGACAGCGCTCGTCTGGGTGCTCCCTGTCTATGCGTTGATGTTCCACGTGTTCGGCCTGTATCGCGGCCTGTGGGTATTTGCGAGCTTGCCCGACCTGATGCGCATTTCGAAGGCGCTCGCGGGCGGCGGGATGATCGTGATGATCGGCGCGGTAATGTTTCAGCCGACGCCGATCATTCCGCGTTCCGTTCTGCTTGTCTTCCCGTTGATGCTGTTCCTGTTTATGGGCGGCGCGCGCGCGCTGTATCGTGCGACCAAGGAGTTTTACCTGTACGGCGGCCTCGTCGGGCAGGGCAAGCCCGTACTTGTGCTCGGCGCGGGTACGGCCGGTGCGAACCTCGCGCGCGAGTTGTCGCGCTCGGGCGAGTGGCGCCTCGTCGGGTTGCTCGACGACGATGTCACGAAGCACGGTCGCGAGGTGTACGGCTACAAGGTGCTCGGGGCGATCGACGACCTGGCCTACTGGACCGAGGCGTCGAAGATCGAATACGCAATCATCGCGATCCCGTCGGCCACGGTCGAAGTCCAGCGCCGTGTCGTGACCCTTTGTGTGCGCGCCAGGGTGAAGGCGCTGGTGCTGCCGTCGCTGACGACATTGATGCCGGGCCAGGGCTTCCTGTCGCAAGTGCGTCATATCGATCTCGAGGACCTGCTCGGCCGCGAGGCCGTCACGATCGATACGCCGCACGTCGAGGCGTTGCTGCGCGGTCGCGTCGTGATGATCACGGGAGCGGGCGGGTCGATCGGGTCTGAATTGTGCCGGCAGATCCTGCGTTTCGCCCCTGCACAACTGATCGCGTTCGACTTGTCCGAGTACGCGATGTACCGGCTGACCGAAGAGTTGCACGAGCGCTTCCCGGAGCAGCCGGTTGTGCCGATCATCGGCGATGCGAAGGATTCGCTGCTGCTCGATCAGGTGATGTCGCGCCACGCGCCGCACATTGTGTTCCACGCCGCCGCGTACAAGCACGTGCCGTTGATGGAAGAGCACAATGCGTGGCAGGCGCTGCGCAACAATGTGCTCGGCACGTACCGTGTCGCGCGCGCGGCGATCCGGCATGATGTGCGCCATTTCGTACTGATCTCGACCGACAAGGCCGTCAACCCGACCAATGTGATGGGCGCAAGCAAGCGCCTCGCGGAAATGGCGTGCCAGGCGCTGCAGCAGACGAGCGAGCGCACGCAGTTCGAGACGGTGCGGTTCGGTAACGTACTCGGCAGCGCGGGCAGCGTGATCCCGAAATTCCAGGAGCAGATCGCGAAAGGGGGGCCGGTGACGGTCACACATCCGGAGATCACGCGTTTCTTCATGACGATCCCGGAGGCTTCGCAACTGGTGTTGCAGGCATCGAGCATGGGCCGGGGCGGCGAGATCTTCATCCTCGACATGGGACAGCCCGTGAAGATTGTCGACCTCGCGCGCGACCTGATCCGCCTGTGCGGTTTCTCAGAAGAGCAGATTCGCATCGAGTTCACTGGCCTGCGGCCGGGCGAGAAGCTCTACGAGGAATTGCTCGCTGACGACGAGACGACGACGCGCACGCCGCACCCGAAACTGAGGATCGCGCGCGCGCGCGAGGTACCCGGTGACCTGCTCGCCGAACTGCTGCCGTGGCTGATGCAGCATCGTGTGCTCGGCGACGATGAGGTTCGCCGCGATTTGCGGCGCTGGGTGCCGGAATACCAGTCGGTTGCCGCGCCGGTATTGCAGAGCGTGCCGACGCGCTCGGCATCGAGCCGTTGACACGCGGCTCGTCGCGATGACGGTAGGGCCGCCTCGCACTTGGCTGCGGAAGAATCAGCCGCGTCCGGTTCGACGGCGCACCGCGCGACCGCAATCCGATTGAGCCGGCGGGCGCGGCGAGCGCCATTTCAAGGCTTGCGCCGCGTCTTTCGCACCACCATCCATCGCGGCACCTTGAACCGCACGATACTCACATAAAGCCACACATAGGTGAGCGCGAACAGCACGACGAACGTGAACAGGTGGGCCGTGTGTCGCCAAAACAGCGTCGCAGGAATCACGGCCACGAGGCACAACAGCCACAGATACGGCGATGTCAGCGAATTCCGGCGCGTCAGGTCGTGCGCATGCTTGGTTCCCACCGCCCAGCGCATCAGCCGCTTGTACACCAGCATGTGCAGGTGCACGCCGTCCGGAATGCCGGGCGAGATCCCGCGGATGAATTTCTTCCGGTAGATCGAGAAGCAGGTCTCGAAGATCGGATACATGAACAGCAGCACCGGATACCAGGCCGACACCTCGCGATGCCGCATCACGAGCAGGATCGCGAGTTCCGCGAGCATGAAGCCGATGAAGTAGGCGCCGCCGTCGCCGAGGAAGATCAGCCCCGCCGGGAAGTTCCAGATGAAAAAGCCCATGATCGCGCCCATCATGATCAGCGAGCCGGACAGCACGACCGGGTCGCCGACCTGGAACGCGACGTAGGCGAGCGAGGCGAACATCATGAACGCCACCATCGAGGCGAGCCCGTTGAAGCCGTCGATGATGTTGATCGCGTTCGCGAGCGCCGCGACCGCGAGCACGGTGACGACCGCGGAGATCGCGACATAGCCGAGCACGAAGTCGAGCGGCGGCACGCTGATCCGGGTGATCGCGATGCCGAGCAGTCCGAACGCGAGCGCGGCCGCGGCCATCGTGCAGATGAGCCGCGCGAGCGGCGAGACCTTCTTGGTCAGGTCCTCGACGAGCCCCGAGGCGAAGGCCGGCGCGCCGCAGGCGGCCAGCCCGAAGATACTGCCCGCGACCGCCGGATAGCGGCGCGACAGCAGCAGCGCGCCGACCGTGAGGCCGAGCACGATGCCGATCCCGCCGACCCGCGGCACGGGCCGGACGTGGAATTTCTGCACGCCGGCGAGATCGCCGTCGATCGAGAATTTCTCGTGCAGGTGCGCGTAGCGGATGACGAGCAGCGTGACGAGCAGGGAAGCGAGGAAACCGGCGGCGAAGCTGAGCATGGATGCGCTCGGAAGAGGGACAGCGGATTATACAAAACCCAGCGGGTTGTTTTCCTGCCAGCGCCAATGGTCGGCGCACATGCGCTCGATGCCGAATTCGGCGCGCCAGCCGAGCAGTTCGGCCGCGGCGGCCGGGTTCGCGTAGCACTCGGCGACGTCGCCGGGGCGGCGCGCGACCAGTTCGTAGGGCACCGGCCGGCCGGATGCCTGCTCGAACGCGCGCACCACGTCGAGCACGCTGTAGCCCTGCCCGGTGCCGAGGTTGACGACGAAGCTCGCGTCGCGCGCGACGAGCGCGTCGAGCGCGGCGAGGTGCCCGCGCGCGAGGTCGACCACATGGATGTAGTCGCGCACGCCGGTGCCGTCATGCGTCGGGTAGTCGCTGCCGAACACGCGCAGCCGTTCGAGCTTGCCGACCGCGACCTGCGCGACGTACGGCATCAGGTTGTTCGGGATGCCGGCCGGATCCTCGCCGATCAACCCGCTCGCGTGCGCGCCGACCGGGTTGAAATAGCGCAGCGTCGCGATTCGCCAGCTCGGGTCGGCGCGCTCCGCGTCGCGCAGGATCTGCTCGGCCATCAGCTTGGTCTGCCCGTACGGATTGGTGGCCGACAGCGGCGCCTGCTCGTCGATCGGCGAGCGCTCGGGCACGCCGTAGACGGTCGCCGACGAGCTGAACACCATGTGCCGGACGTCGCGCGCGTGCATGACCTTGAGCAGCGCGAGCAGGCTGTCGAGGTTGTTGCGGTAGTAGTCGAGCGGCTTCGCGACCGATTCGCCGACGGCCTTGAGCGCCGCGAAGTGGATCGCCGCGCGGATCGGGTGCGCGTCGAACACGCGCGCGAGCGCGGCTTCGTCGCAGACGTCGATCGGATAGAACGCGGGCGTCTTGCCCGTGATCGCGGCGATCCGTTCGAGCGCCGCGCGCTTGCTGTTGACGAGGTTGTCGGCGATCACGACGTCGTAGCCGTGTTCGAGCAGTTCGACCACGGTGTGCGAGCCGATGTAGCCCGCCCCGCCCGTGACGAGTATCGTGCCTTGTGCGTTCATTTTTCTGAGTTCCTCAGAGTGAGGCGCCCGTCTGGGCGCGGATCGTATCCTGGTAGCGCGCGACGACGCGCGCCTCGTCGAACTCGTCGGCGACCTTGCGCCGGCCTCGTTCCCCCATCGCGCGTCGCGCGGCGGGGTCCATCGACAGCATCCGTTCCAGCTGGCCGGCGAGGCTCGCGCTGTCGCGCACCGCGCACAGCAGGCCAGTCACGCCGTCGTCGACCACGTCGCGGCAGCCGGGTACGTCGGTGGCGACGATCGGGCGGCCCATCGCCGACGCTTCCATCAGCGTGCGCGGCACGCCTTCGCGGTACGACGGCAGCACCACGCAGTCGGCCGCCGCGATATGCGGCCGCACGTCGTGCGCCTCGCCGAGATATTCGATCACGCCTTCGCCGACCCACGCGTCCACGTCCGCCCGGCCGATGGCGCTCGGATTGTCGACGCCGAGCGGCCCGAGCAGCTGGAAGCGCGCGCGCGGTTCGCGTGCGCGCACGATGCGGGCCGCCTCGACGTATTCGCGCACGCCTTTGTCCCACAGCAGGCGGCCGATCAGGATGAACACGGGCGCGTCGCCGGCGGGCAGCGGCGCGGGCGCGAACTGTTCGAGATCGACGCCTTCGCCATGCAGGAGCCGCGCGCGCGCCGGATGGGCGAGCAGCCGTTCGCGCTCGAAGGTGGCGAGGTCGTCGCGGTTCAGGAACCAGACCTCGCGCGGGAACCGGAACGCGAACCGGTACAGCCGCTTCGCGACCTGGGCCGCGCGGCTCGGCTGGATGAACACGTAGCCGAGCCCGGTGGTCACCGCGATCGACGGCACGCGCGCGAGCCACGCGGC
Organism: Burkholderia sp. GW821-FHT14F03; assembly: GCF_058803765.1. NCBI lineage: Bacteria > Pseudomonadati > Pseudomonadota > Betaproteobacteria > Burkholderiales > Burkholderiaceae > Burkholderia > Burkholderia sp. GW821-FHT14F03. The sequence continues at coordinate 35,810 of NZ_JBXAPG010000045.1, read as the reverse complement.
GATCGAGCCGTAGATGTTCGGCTTGATCGTGTAGTGGAACACGAGGTGCGGCCGGATCGCCCGGTAGTGCCGGTACAGCGCGGCGAGCGTGCGCAGGTCCTGGCGCGGATCGGTGCCTTTCGAGGCGACGGGCAGCTCCAGGTAACGGCAGCCCATCGCGATCAGCGGCTCGACCGTGCGGTCGCGCGGCGCGAGCACGGTCACCTGCGCGCCGCGCGCGACGAGCATCCGCAGCAGCCCGTGGCGGTAGGTGTGGATCGCCCAGGCGGTATTGCAGACGAGGACGATGCGCAATGGCGTGGCAAGGCTCATGAAAAAATTCGCAAAAAAATCGGGGCGCGCATCAGGCGGAGCGGTTCGCGCCGAACAGCGCGCGCTTGATCCGCTGCAGCATCCGGTACGGGGTCACGAAGTGCAGCAGGTTCTTCGCGAGCCCGGCCCAGTCGTACGGGTTGAGCGGGTTGAAATGGCGCAGCAGCAACGCGAGCGTCGAGCCGACCTGGCGCCGCCGCTTCGTCGCGCTGATCCCGCCCTCGTTCAGCTCATAGTACAGCCCGAGCTCCGGCAGGTTGGCGCAATCGTAGCGCGCCATCAGTCTCAAAAACAGATCGAGATCCTCGGCCGCGCGATAGTGCGCGCGATAGTTGCCGACCGCGCGCACGGCGTCGATCCGCAGCATCATCGACGGATGCACGAACGGCGAGCGGAAGAAGCGCGTGCGGCGCAGCGCGGCGGGCTCGGCGGGCGGCGTGAGCATGAACAGCGGCCGGCCGTCGCGGCTCACCACCTGGGTCCACATGCCGAGGCCCGCGACCCGCGGGTTCGCCTCGAGATACGCGAACTGCCTGGCGAGCCGGCCCGGCGCGGCGAGGTCGCCCGCGTCGATGCGCGCCGCGTAGCGGAAGCCGCGCGCGGCGAGCGCGTCGATGCCCGCCGCGAGCGCGCGCTCGATGCCGACGTTGCGCGGCATCCGCAGCACCTCGACGACGAGGCCCGGCAGTGTCGGCGCGACGATCGGCGGCGTGCTGCCGTCGTCGACGATCAGGACGTGGACGCGCGCGTCCTCGCGGAACGAGGCGAGCGTGCGCGCGACGTCGTCGCCTCCGTTGTAGACGGGCATCAGCACGGCGACGTCATCGAGCGCGGCGCGCGGGGAGGAGGTGGGCGTCATGGGCGCAGCTTGAAACGGATGTAGTGGAAATTGACGGCCGCCGCCGCCAGGTAGCCGGCGGCGAGGCCGACCAGCGCGCCGTACAGGCCGAGCCGGGGAATCGCGACGAGGTTGACGAGCGCGGCGCACGCGAGCGCGAGCAGCCATTTGGTCAGCAGCACGAATTTCGCCTGGTACTTGAGCACGATGAGATTGCCGATCGCCTCGATGCCGGCCGGGACGGACAGCCACACGGCCCAGCGGAAGATCTCGACCGAGGCTTCGTAGCCGGGCCCGAACACGCGGCCGATGATCACGCCGGCGAGCAGGTCGAGCACGAGCGCGCCCGCGGCCATCAGCGCGGCCGTCATGGCGATCAGCCGCCACACGTTGCGGCGCAGGCGCGCGAGATCCTGGACCCGGTACACGAACGCGGGCGCGAGGGTCTGCGCGAGCATCAGCGCTAGCGTGATCCAATTTTCGTTCAGTTGCTGCGCGGCCGCGTAGCGGCCCAGCTCGGCGAACGACACGTGGCGCTCGAGCATCAGCCGGTCGAGCTTCAGGAACAGGTACATGCAGATGAGGCCGAGCCAGAACACCGTGCCCGCGGTCGCGAAGTGGCGGAACAGCGGGCGGTCGAGGCGCCAGCCGAGCCTGCCGCCATGGCGGCGCCGGTAGTAGAGCAGCAGCGCCGCGCCGATCGCGGCGGCCTCGAGCGCCCACAGCCAGCCGAACCGCGCGGGCGCGGCGGCGGCCCGCACCAGCAGCCACACCAGCAGCGCCTTGGCGAGCGCGGCGGCCATGCTCGCGAGCAGCTGCGGCTTGCTGTAGGTCATGCTCTGCAGCCACGCGTTGATCACGCCGACGAACGGCTCGCGCAGCACCATCGTCACCGCGAGGCCGGCCAGCATCGCGCCGACGAGCGGATCGACGAGCCCCGCCGCGATGCCGGCCCAGGTCAGCGCGAGCGCCGCGACCGACACCACGAAGCGCAGCGCGAACGCGCTGCCGAGCACCGCGCCGAGCTGCGCGGGCGGGCGCTGGACGATGGTCGGCACGAGGATTTCCGCGCCGCAGACCCAGGTGAGCGGCGCGAGCACCAGCAGCAGCGTGTTCGCGTACTGCCACTTGCCGAACACGTCCGGCCCGAAATAGCGCGCGAGCAGGCCGCTGATCGCGATCGCGACGCCGATCTGCGTGAGCCGTTCGAGGCCCAGCCAGACCAGATTGGCGACGGCCTTGGCGACGTCGGGGTTGGCGATGCGCGCGAGCAGGGGTTTCAGCATCGGTGACGGGGCGGGAATGTACGCAAGATGACCGCGCCGGCCGCTTTTGCGCGCGACTTTGCTGCATTGAAGCATCCAGGCATTAGAATGGCGCGATCCGCGTTTCTGAAACCGGCCATTATAAGTGGGATCGGGCCCGTTCCTCACCTGATCCGGCCCGCGCCGGCCGGCGCGGCGGCCAGATTTTTACATGCACGACAGAGAGTGAATCGATGATTTCGCAATCCATTTTCAAGGCGTATGACATTCGGGGCGTGATCGGCAAGACGCTCGACGTGGGCGTCGCGCGGTCGATCGGCCTCGCATTCGGCAGCGAAGTGCGCGCCCAGGGCGGCGACGCGGTCGTGGTGGCCCGCGACGGACGCCTGTCCGGGCCGGATCTCATCGGTGCGCTGGCCGACGGCCTGCGCACCGCGGGCGTCGACGTGGTCGACGTCGGCATGGTGCCGACCCCCGTCGGCTATTTCGGCGCGAGCGTGCCGCTCGCGCTCGCGGGCGGCGAGCGCCGCATCGACTCCTGCATCGTCGTCACGGGCAGCCACAACCCGCCCGATTACAACGGCTTCAAGATGGTGCTGCGTGGCGCGGCGATCTACGGCGAGCAGATCCAGGCGCTGTACCGGCGCATCGTCGCGAACGATTTCGCGTCGGGCAGCGGCAGCTACGAGCAATGCGACCTGGCCGACGCCTACCTCGAGCGCATCGTCGGCGACATCAAGCTCGCGCGTCCGCTCAAGCTCGTCGTCGACACCGGCAACGGCGTCGCGGGCCAGCTCGCGCCGCGCCTGTTCAAGGCGCTCGGCTGCGAGGTGGTCGAGCTGTTCACCGAGATCGACGGCCATTTCCCGAACCACCACCCGGATCCGGCGCACCCGGAGAACCTGCAGGACGTGATCCGCGCGCTGCGCGAGACCGATGCGGAGATCGGCTTCGCGTTCGACGGCGACGGCGACCGCCTGGGCGTCGTCACGAAGGACGGCCAGATCATCTATCCGGACCGCCAGCTGATGCTGTTCGCCGAGGAAGTGCTGTCGCGCAACCCGGGCGCGCAGATCATCTACGACGTGAAGTGCACGCGCAATCTCGCGCAATGGGTGCGCGAGAAGGGCGGCGAGCCGCTGATGTGGAAGACCGGCCACTCGCTCGTGAAGGCGAAGCTGCGCGAGACGGGCGCGCCGCTCGCGGGCGAGATGAGCGGCCACGTGTTCTTCAAGGACCGCTGGTATGGCTTCGACGACGGCCTCTATACCGGCGCGCGGCTGCTCGAGATCCTCGCGCGCGTCGCCGATCCGAGCGCGCTGCTGAACGGCCTGCCCAATTCGATCTCGACGCCCGAGCTGCAACTGAAGCTCGAGGAAGGCGAGAACGTGAAGCTGATCGACGCGCTGCGCGCGAATGCGCGCTTCGACGGCGCGGACGAGATCGTGACGATCGACGGCCTGCGCGTCGAGTACCCCGACGGCTTCGGGCTCGCGCGCTCGTCGAACACGACGCCCGTCGTCGTGCTGCGCTTCGAGGCGACCAGCGAGGCCGGAATCGAGCGCATCAAGGCGGCGTTCCGCGCCGCGCTGACGGCCGCCAAGCCGGACGCGCAGCTGCCGTTCTGAGCGAAGCCGGGCGTGCGCCCGGCGGCCCGCGCCGGTTGCGCGGGCGCAAGTTCGGCCCCGAAAGCGGCGCGGCGCGCGAGCGCGCGCCGCTTTTTGCCGTTCTCCGAGCCGCATCGCGATAAAATCCCCCCTTTCTGCCCCTGCCGGCCGTTCGCCGGCTTTTTTTCAGCGTGCAAAAGATTCTGATCGTGCGGGTGTCGTCGCTGGGCGACGTCGTGCACAACATGCCGGTGATCGCCGATATCCGGCGCCGGCATCCCGATGCGCAAATCGACTGGCTCGTCGAGGAAAGCTTCGCCGACCTCGTGCGGCTCGTCGACGGCGTGCGCAACGTCCTGCCGTTCTCGCTGCGCCGCTGGCGCAAGCGGCTCGGCTCGGGCGCGACCTGGCGCGAGATCGGCGCGTTCCGGCGCCGGCTCGCCGAGGAGCACTACGATCTCGTGATCGATTGCCAGGGCCTGATCAAGACCGCGTGGATCGCGAGCTGGGCGCGCGGCCCGCTCGTCGGGCTCGGCAACCGGACCGACGGCGCGGGCTACGAGTGGCCGGTGCGCTTCTTCTACGACCGGCGCGTGCCGATCGCGCCGCGCACCCACGTGGTCGAGCGCTCGCGCCAGCTGGCCGCGGCCGCGCTCGGCGATCCGGCGCCCGCGCCCACCGATCCGATCGCGTTCGGCCTCGACACGGGCGCGGCGGCGCGCGCGCTGGCGGCGCTCGACCTGAACCTGCCGGTGCCCTACGTGGTGTTCGTGCATGCGACCTCGCGCGCCGACAAGCAGTGGCCGGACGCCGCGTGGCGCGAGCTGGGCCAGGCGCTGGTGCGGCGCGGCGCGTCGCTCGTGCTGCCGTGGGGCAACGAGGCCGAGCGGATCACGAGCGAGCGGCTCGCGGCGGGCTTCGGCGCGGCCGCGATCGTGCCGCCGCGCCTGTCGCTGCCCGCGGTGGTGGGCCTGATCGACGGCGCGGCCGCGACCGTCGGGGTTGACACAGGTCTGGTTCACATTGCCGCCGCGCTGAAGCGGCCGACCGTCGAACTGTACAATTTCGCCACGGCCTGGCGCACCGGCGGCTACTGGTCGCCCAACGTCGTCAATCTCGGCACGGCCGGCCAGCCGGCGTCGCTGGCGCAGGTCCAGGCCGCGCTCGAGGCATTCGGCCTCCTGTAATTCACCCAGGCGATCATGAGCGAATCCCAGATCATCGAAGTGGCGTCCGCGGATTGGAGCGGGCGCAATCTTTCCGTGCCGCGCGAGCAGCTGCTCGCCGCGGTCGAGACCGGCAAGGTGCTGTACTTTCCGAACCTGCGCTTCGCGATCGAAGGCGGCGAGGAAGCGCTGCTCGATCCCGCGCTCGCGGACCCGAAGCGCAAGAACATCAGCCTCGCGCCGAACGGCGGCGCGCTCGCGGGCGTGCTCGGCGACAGCGTCATGCAGTCGGCGGTGCGCGCGCTCGTCGCGCGCTTCCAGCAGCAGGCGGGCTCGCTCGTCGACGGCCTCTTTCCCGAGTATCGCGGCCGGCTGCGCGTCGCGCCGACGAGCCTGCGCCTGATGCAGGTCGAGACCCGCCAGACGTCCTGGCGCAAGGACGACAGCCGGCTCCACGTCGACGCGTTCCCGTCGCGGCCGAACTACGGCGAGCGGATCCTGCGCGTGTTCACCAACGTGAATCCGGCCGGCGCGCCGCGCGTGTGGCGGGTCGGCGAGCCGTTCGAGGCGGTCGCGCGGCGCTTTTTGCCGCACATCAGGCCGCAGCTGCCGGGCGCCGCGTGGCTGTTCGACCTGCTGCACGTGACGAAGTCGAAGCGCAGCGCGTACGACCACCTGATGCTGAACCTGCACGACCGCATGAAGGCCGATCTCGACTACCAGCGCGACAGCGCGCAGGAAACCATGCCGTTCCCGCCCGGCAGCGTGTGGATCTGCTTCTCCGACCAGACCTCGCACGCGGTGATGTCCGGACAATTCATGATGGAGCAGACCTTCTTCCTGCCCGTCGAGGCGATGGCGCGCCCCGAGTGCGCGCCGCTCGGCATCCTCGAGCGCCTGCAAGGCAGGGCGCTGGTTTGAGCGCGCGCCTCTCGATGCGGGCGGGCTCGCGATGCTGAGGGCGATCTATCGCGCTTTGTGGTGGATCGTCGCGCCGCTCGCCGTGCTGCGGCTGTGGGTGCGTTCGCGGCGCGAGCGGGGCTATCGCGAGCACATCGCCGAGCGCTTCGGCCGTCGCGACGCGCATGCGCTGGCCGCGCGCGGCCCGGACGACGCCGCGCCGCTGATCTGGATTCATGCGGTGTCGGTCGGCGAAACGCGCGCCGCGCAGCCGCTCGTCGAGGCCCTGCTGGCCGCGCGGCCCGACGCGAAGATCCTGCTGACCCACATGACGCCCGGCGGCCGCGCGACGGGCGAACAGCTGTTCGGCGCGCGCGTGCTGCGCTGCTATCTGCCGTACGACATGCCGCACCTGGTGCGCCGGTTCCTGCGCGCGTGGCGGCCGGCGCTCGGCCTCGTGATGGAGACCGAGGTGTGGCCGACGCTGATCGACGAATGCCGTCGCGCGGACGTGCCGCTCGTGCTGACCAATGCGCGGATGTCGGCGCGCTCGTACCGGCGCGCCGCGCGCTTCGGCGCGGCGGCGCGCGACGTGTTCGGCGGCTTCGCGCGGGTGCTCGCGCAGAGCCCGGCCGACGCGGAGCGCCTGAGCGCGCTGGGCGCGCGCCAGGTCGCGGTGCTCGGCAACCTGAAATTCGACATGACGACGCCGCCCGAACTGGCGGCGCGCGGGCGCGCCTGGCGCGCCGCGATCGGCGCGCGGCCGGTGTGGGTCGCGGCGAGCACGCGGGAAGGCGAGGAAGCGCTGGTGCTGCAGGCGTTCGCGGCGCTCGCGACGCCGGGTGCGCTGCTGATCCTCGTGCCGCGTCATCCGCAGCGTTTCGACGAGGTGGCGGCGCTGGTCGAGCGCTGCGGCCTCAGCTGCGCGCGCCGCTCCGCGTGGGCGCCCGGCGCGGCGCCGGCGGCGTCCGAGCGCGTGGCGCCCGCCGCGCTGCCGGCCGACGTCGCGGTGCTGCTCGGCGATTCGATGGGCGAGCTGGGTGCGTACTACGCGGCGTCCGACGTCGCGTTCATCGGCGGCAGCTTGCTGCCGCTCGGCGGCCAGAACCTGATCGAGGCCTGCGCGGTCGGCGTGCCGGTGCTGATCGGGCCGCACGTGTTCAATTTCACGCAGGCCACGGCCGACGCCGTCGCGGCCGGCGCGGCCGAGCAGGTGCGCGATCCCGCGGATCTCGCGCGCGCGCTCGACGCGCTGTTCGCCGATCGCGCCCGGCGCGTCGCGATGGGCGCGGCGGCCGCCGCGTTCGCCGCGCGCCATCGCGGCGCGACCGCGCGCACGCTCGACGTGCTGCTCGCGCGCCTGCCCGATCCCGCGTAAGCGTTCGACGCGCGCGGCCTGCCGGCTACAGCCGCAGCAGGCCGCGCCGCTCGATGAACGCGACCACCTCGGCCACGCCGTCGAGCGTCTTCAGATTGGTCATCACGTAAGGGCGCGCGGCGCGCATCTTCTCCGTATCCGCGGCCATGACCTCGAGGCTCGCGCCGACCATCGGCGCGAGATCGGTCTTGTTGATCACGAGCAGGTCCGACTTGGTGATGCCGGGGCCGCCCTTGCGCGGGATCTTCTCGCCGCCCGCGACGTCGATCACGTAGATCGTCAGGTCCGACAGCTCGGGGCTGAAGGTCGCGGCCAGGTTGTCGCCGCCCGATTCGATGAACACGATGTCCGCGTCGGGGAAGCGCGCGAGCATGCGTTCCACGGCTTCCAGGTTGATCGACGCGTCTTCGCGGATCGCCGTGTGCGGGCAGCCGCCCGTCTCGACCCCCATGATCCGTTCCTCGGGCAGCGCGCCCGCCACGGTCAGCAGGCGCTGGTCTTCCTTCGTGTAGATGTCGTTGGTGATCGCGACGAGGTCGTACTGCGCGCGCATCGCCTTGCACAGCATTTCGAGCAGCGTGGTCTTGCCGGAGCCGACCGGGCCGCCGATGCCGACGCGCAGCGGCGGCAGCTTCTTGGTGCGACGGGCTGGGGAGGAGGGCGAGGATGCATTCATGATCGTGGGCTCAGGAGCGGAACAGCCGGGAGTATTGCGCTTCGTGACGCGCGGACAGGATGCCGAGCTGCGGCGCGAAGGTGTTGAGCGCGTCGGGCGCGATGGCGAGCGCGCGCGCCACGGCATCGCGGATCGGCGCGCGCAGCGCGACCAGGATCTTCTGGCCGGCCAGCTGGCCGAGCGGCACGGCCTTCAAGGCGGCGGCGGTCTGGTTCTCGATCCAGCCGAAGGCATAGGCGGTCAGCGTCGCGTCGGCGCGCGCGTCGTGCGCGGCGGCCGCGAACGCGAACGCAGTCGGCAGCGCGATCGGCCTGAGCGCGGCGAGCGTCGCGCGGCGCGCCGCGTCGCCCCATTCGAGCGACGCGCACAGCTGCGCGAGCGACCAGCCCATCTGTTCGGTCTCGCGCCGCAGCTCCGACGACTCCCGGCTCGCGACGAACTCCTCGTTGGCCGCCGCGAGCCCGGGCGCGTCGTGCTCGCGCCAGCGCGCGAGCTGGTGCGCGACGAACGGCAGCTCGCCGTGCGCGAGCACGTCCGCGAGGCCGCTCGCGATCCAGTCGCGCGCGCTGTCGGCGTCGCGGATCAGCTGCGCGTCGAGCGCGGCTTCCAGCCCCTGCGAATAGCTGAATGCGCCGATCGGCAGCGCCGGCGAGGCGAGATGCAGCAGCGCGAGCAGTTCAGCGGTGTCCATGGCCGTGCGTATGCGAGCACGACGGGCCATGCTGGTGGTCGTGGTCGTGGTCGTGGTCGTGGTCGTGGTCGTGCGAGTGCGAGTGCGAGTGCGAGTGCCCGTGGCGTTCGTCGAACACCTGCTGCGCGAGCGCATAGTCCTCCGCGAAGCTCGCGTCGTGGCCGTGGCGATGGCCGCCGCCGTATGCGCCGGCCTCCGGATGGAACGGCGCGTCGACCCGCTCGACCGTCGCACCGACCCGCGCGAGCATGTCGGCCAGCACCGGATCGTATTCGAGCGTCAGGCGGTCCGCGCCGATCTCGACGGGCGTGTGCCGGTTGCCGAGGTGGTACGCGGCGCGCGTGAGCGTGAGCGGGTCCGGCGCGCGCACGCGCAGCACCGCCTCGGCGGCCGCCGCGACGCGCACGAGGCCGCCGTCGTCCGCGACCAGCACGTCGCCGTCGCGCAGGATGGTGCCGCGCGGCAGCAGCAGCGCGACCGCCTCGCCGTCGTCGAGGGTCGCGGCGAGCCGGCTGCGGCAGCGCGCGTCGTAGGGGAGCGTGAGCACCGGCGCGCGCGCGACGAGCGAGGCGGCGAGTTTCACGTGCGGAGCGATGCGTTTGTCGAGCGTGCGCATGGGCGGAAGCGGAAACGTCAGAACAGGAAATAGCGCTGCGCCATCGGCAGCACGGCCGCGGGTTCGCAGGTCAGCAGCTGGCCGTCGGCCACCACGTCGTAGGTCTCGGGATCGACGCTGATCGACGGCCGCCATGCGTTGTGGATCATGTCGGCCTTGGTCACGGTGCGGCAGCCGCGCACCGGCACCACGTGCTTCGCGAGCCCGTAGCGCGCGGCGATGCCGGCGTCCGCCGCGAGCTGCGACACGAAGGTGAGCGAGGTGCGCGCGAGCGCGCCGCCGCGCGTGGCGAACATCTCGCGGTAGTGGACAGGCTGCGGCGTCGGGATCGACGCGTTCGGGTCGCCCATCTGGGCCAGCGCGATCATGCCGCCCTTGAGCACCATCGCGGGCTTGACGCCGAAGAACGCGGGCTCCCACAGCACGAGATCCGCCCACTTGCCGGGCTCGATCGAGCCGACCTCGTGCGCGATGCCGTGCGTGAGCGCCGGATTGATCGTGTACTTCGCGACGTAGCGCTTGGCGCGGAAATTGTCGTTGCGCGCGCCGTCCCCGGGCAGCGCGCCGCGCTGCACCTTCATCTTGTGCGCCGACTGCCAGGTGCGGAGGATCACCTCGCCCACCCGTCCCATCGCCTGCGAATCCGACGACACCATCGACAGCGCGCCGAGGTCGTGCAGGATGTCCTCGGCCGCGATCGTCTCGCGGCGGATCCGCGATTCGGCGAAGGCGAGATCCTCGGCGATCGACGGGTCGAGGTGGTGGCACACCATCAGCATGTCGAGATGCTCGTCGAGCGTGTTGATCGTGTAGGGCCGGGTCGGATTGGTCGACGAGGGCAGCACGTTCAGCTCGCCGCACACCTTGAGGATGTCGGGCGCATGGCCGCCGCCCGCGCCCTCGGTGTGGTAGGTGTGGATCGTGCGGCCCTTGAACGCCGCGACCGTCGATTCGACGAAGCCGGCTTCGTTGAGCGTGTCGGTGTGGATCGCGACCTGGGTGTCGGTGTCGTCGGCCACCGACAGGCAGGTGTCGATCGCGGCCGGCGTGGTGCCCCAGTCCTCGTGCAGCTTGAGGCCGATCGCGCCCGCCGCGATCTGCTCGACGAGCGGCTGCGCGAGGCTTGCATTGCCCTTGCCGAGGAAGCCGAGATTGATCGGCCAGCCGTCGGCCGCCTGCAGCATGCGCTCCAGGTGCCAGGGCCCGGGCGTGCAGGTGGTCGCGTTGGTGCCGGCCGCGGGGCCGGTGCCGCCGCCCAGCATGGTCGTGACGCCCGAGGCGAGCGCTTCCTCGATCTGCTGCGGGCAGATGAAGTGGATGTGCGTATCGATGCCGCCCGCGGTCACGATCATGCCTTCGCCCGCGATGATCTCGGTGGCCGCGCCGATCGCGATCGTCACGCCGGGCTGGATGTCCGGATTGCCGGCCTTGCCGATCGCCGCGATCCGGCCGCCCTTCAGCGCGATGTCCGCTTTCACGATGCCCCAGTGATCGAGGATCACCGCGTTGGTGATCACGGTGTCGGCGACCTCGGCGGCGTTGCGCTGCGACTGGCCCATGCCGTCGCGGATCACCTTGCCGCCGCCGAATTTCACTTCTTCGCCGTAGATCGTGCAGTCGCGCTCGATCTCGATCAACAGCTCGGTATCCGCGAGGCGCACGCGGTCGCCCGTGGTCGGGCCGAACATTTCCGCGTACGCGCGGCGGCTCAGGCGCAGTGTCATGGTGGGAATTCCGTGGAGGAGCGGGCGCGGCGCTTACAGCGGCCCCGCCACCTTGCCTTGAAAGCCGTGCACGATGCGCGCGCCGGCCAGCTCGACCAGCTCGACCGTGCGCGTCTGGCCCGGCTCGAAGCGCACGGCCGTGCCGGCCGCGATGTTGAGCCGGAAGCCGCGCGCGGCCGCGCGATCGAACGCCAGCGCATCGTTGACTTCGTGGAAGTGATAGTGGGAGCCGACCTGCACGGGCCGGTCGCCGGCGTTCGCCACCGTCAGCACGATCGTGTGGCGGCCCACGTTGAGTTCGTGCTCGCCGGGGTCGGTCAGGATTTCGCCCGGAATCATGCGGCCTCCACGGCGGCGGGGGGACAACGGTCACGCATGGCGGCCTTCACGGAATCGGATGGTGGACGGTGACGAGCTTCGTGCCGTCGGGAAAGGTCGCTTCGACCTGGATGTCGGGAATCATCTCCGGCACGCCGTCCATCACGTCGTCGCGGTTCAGGAGCGTGGTGCCGTAGTGCATGACTTCCGCGACGGTCCTGCCGTCGCGCGCCGCTTCCATCAGCGCGGCGGTGATGAACGCGACCGCCTCCGGATAGTTGAGCTTCAGCCCGCGCGCCCGGCGACGCTCCGCGAGCAGCGCGGCGGTGAAGATCAACAGCTTGTCCTTTTCGCGGGGCGTCAGCTTCATGAAAGATCGATTATCAGGAAAACGTAATATATTTGCGCGCGCAACCGTCTCGATCGCGCGCGGCTATCGTAGCACCGCATGCGGCGTCGCGGCACATGACAGATCACGTGTATCAGCAAGGGACATGCCATGCCGGATTTCGGCGCGGTTGCGCGTCGCGGCGGTGCCCGGCCGCACCGCGTTGGCGCGGTGCGGCCCGGAGGTGCGTCAGCGTGGTGCGGATTTCAGGTTTGCCACAGTCGCAGCGGCATCGCGTCGACGCCGTGCACGCGCGGACGCAGTTGCATCCACAGCTGCGTGAACAGCTGCTGGAGCGCTTCGGTCGAATGCGCGAGCGCGCGCACGATCACGACGCCGGGCGTCACGCAGGTCGCGCCGGCGCGCAGCGCGGCGTCGAACGGCAGGGCGGGCGCGAGCGCTTCGGCGAGCGCCGCGTCGCAGGCGTCGCCGAGCGCCCACAGCGTGCCGTACACGGGGAAGCCGTCGAGCCCTTGCAGCGCGTCGCGCAGCGGGTCGTCGGCCTGCAGGTGGGCGCGCTCGACCCACAGCGCGGCGCCGTCGGCGCCCGCGAAGCGCGCGTAGGAAGCGATCCGCCCCGCGCGCCAGGTTTCGCCGGCCGCCTGCCTGCCGAGCTGCGACACGTCCCAGCCGAGCGCGCTCGCGCCCGCACCGAGACGCAGCGTGAATTCGAGCGACGCGTGCGTGGCATCGAAGAACAGGTTGTTCTGCGGCAGCCAGTCGAGCTTCGCGCGCGCGCCGACGTCGAGCGCGATGCGCTGGCGCGCGTCGAGATCGTTCGACTTGTACCACTTGGTCGCGCCGGGCGTGGTCAGCACCGCGTGCGCGTCGTCGCCGAGCCGGATCCGCACGTCGAGGCGGTCGCCGCCCGCGACGCCGCCGGGCGGATGCACGATCACCGCATGGCAGACGGCCTCGCCTTCCGGGTAGAGCGCGCGCTGCACGCGCAGCGGGCCGTCGTGCAGCCGGTGCGTGAGGGTCGTGCGCGCGCCGCGCCGCTCGAAACCGAGTTCGAGGCGGGCGCGCCACGACTTGGCGGAGGCGGGGGCGGGCGGGGTGTGGGGATCGTGGGCGGACATCGGCGCAATCGGGACAAACGGCGCGCCCATGCTACAGGATGCGCGGCGGTTCGGCACGAGGGCTTTGCGCGGCGAGTCGCACGCGGCGTATCCGGTGCGGTCGGCGCGCGGCGGATCGGCCCGGGTCAACACCGCCGACACCGCTCACACCGCGATCAACTCGCGCACGCCATGCGCCTCCATATCGCGGCCCGCGCCGCCCGCGACGATCTCGCCCCGGCTCATCACCCAGTAGTGGTCCGCGATCGCCCGTGCGAAATCGTAATACTGCTCGACCAGCAGCACCGTCATCCCCGCTTCCTCGACCAGCTGCCGCAGCGTGCGGCCGATGTCCTGGATGATCGACGGCTGGATGCCCTCGGTCGGTTCGTCGAGGATCAGCAGCTCCGGCTCGCTCATCAGCGCGCGGCCGATCGCGAGCTGCTGTTGCTGGCCGCCCGACAGGTCGCCGCCGCGGCGCGCGCGCATGTCCTTCAGCACCGGGAACAGGCGATAGATGCGTTCGGGGATCCGCGCGGGCGCCTTGCGGCTCGCCGCGCCGACCAGCAGGTTTTCCTCGACGGTCAGCCGCGGAAAGATGTCGCGGCCCTGCGGCACGTAGGCGAGGCCCGCCCCGACGCGCGCATACGGCGGCAGCGCGCCGAGCGCGCGCTCGCGCCATGCGATGCGGCCGCTCTGCGCGGGCACCACGCCCATCAGGCAGCGCAGCAGCGTGGTCTTGCCGACGCCGTTGCGGCCGAGCAGCACGGTCAGCTCGCCCGCGCGCGCCGACAGGCCCACGTTGCGCAGGATATGGCTGCCGCCGTAGTACTGGTTGAGACCTTCGATCGTCAGCATCGCTTCATCGTCCCAGATAAGACTCGATCACCGTTTCGTCGCGCTTGACCTGGTCGAGCGTGCCCTGCGCGAGCACCGCGCCCTCGGCCATCACCGTCACGCGGCCCGTCTCGCCCGCGAGCGCGGCGACGAATTCCATGTCGTGCTCGACCACCATCATCGAGCAGCTGCCGCGCAGTGTGTTCAGCAGCTCGGCGAGCGCCATCGTCTCGTGGTCGGTCATGCCGGCCGCCGGCTCGTCGAGCAGCAGCAGCGCCGGACGCTGCATCAGCAGCATGCCGATCTCGAGCCGCTGCTTCTGGCCGTGCGACAGCTCGCCCGCGAGCCGATAGGCGCTGTCTTCGAGGCGGATCAGCGCGAGCGTCTCCTCGATGCGCGCCTGTGCCGCGCGATCGAGCCGCGCGCGCAGCGACGCGAACCAGCGCTTGTCGGTCTGCATCGCCAATTCGAGGTTTTCCCACACCGGATGCTGCTCGAACACGGTCGGCTTCTGGAACTTGCGGCCGATTCCCACGCGCGCGATCTCCGGCTCGTTGAGCCGGGTCAGGTCGAGGGTCTGGCCGAGGAACACCTTGCCGGCGTCGGGGCGGGTCTTGCCGGTGATGACGTCCATCATCGTCGTCTTGCCCGCGCCGTTCGGCCCGATCACGCAGCGCAGCTCGCCCGCGTCGATCGAGAGCGACAGCTTGTTCAGCGCGCGGAAGCCGTCGAAGCTCACCTCGACGTCGTCGAGATACAGGATCGTGCCGTGCGAGGTGTCGATCGCGCCGGGCGTGACCGGCCGCGCGAGCGAGGCGCTGCCGCTGACGGCGCGCAGGTCGGGCTCGCCCGCAGGGGCGTGGGCTGCGTTCATGAGCGATCTCCCTGGCGGCGCATCGAATCGAGCAGGCCCATGATGCCGCGCGGCAGCAGCAGCGGCACCAGCACGAAGATGAGCCCGAGGAACAGCAGCCAGTACTCGGCGAAATACGCGGTGAACACGCTCTTCGCGCCGTTGACCGCGAACGCGCCGATGATCGGGCCGATCAGCGTGCCGCGCCCGCCGACCGCGACCCAGATCGCCATCTCGATTGAATTGCCCGGCGACATCTCGCCGGGGTTGATGATGCCGACCTGCGGCACGTACAGCGCGCCCGCGATGCCGCACAGCACGGCGGATACGGTCCACACGAACAGCTTGTAGGCGAGCGGGCTGTAGCCGAGGAACATGAGCCGCGTCTCGCCGTCGCGCACCGCGGTGACGACCCGCCCGAGCTTGCTCGTGACGATCGCGCGCGCGCCGACGAAGGCCAGCACGAGGGTCGCGAAGGTCAGCAGGAACAGCGCGGTGCGGGTGCCGGGCGAGGTGATCGCGAAGCCCGCGATGCGCTTGAAGTCGGTGAAGCCGTTGTTGCCGCCGAAGCCGGTCTCGTTGCGATAGAACAGCAGCATCGCGGCGAAGGTCAGCGCCTGCGTGATGATCGACAGGTAGACGCCCTTCACGCGCGAGCGGAACGTGAAGTAGCCGAACACCCAGGCGACGAGCGCGGGCGCGGCGATCACCAGCAGCAGCGCGTAGGCGAGATGGCCGGTGCCGCTCCAGTACCACGGCAACTGGTGCCAGTCGAGGAACACCATGAAGTCGGGCAGGTCGCTGCCGTACTTGCCGTCGCGGCCGATCGCGCGCATCAGGTACATGCCGATCGCGTAGCCGCCGAGCGCGAAGAAGAGCCCGTGGCCGAGGCTCAGGATTCCGCAGTAGCCCCACACGAGATCGAGCGCGAGCGCCGCGATCGCGTAGCACATGAGCTTGCCGGCCAGCGTCATCGCATACGCGGATAGATGGAGCGCGCTGGTTTCCGGCGCCACCAGCGCGGCGAGCGGCACGCCGACGCCGACCGCGAGGCACAGCGCGACGAGCGCGCGCCACGCGCGCGGGGACAGCAGCGCGGGGCGCGGCGGCAGGCCGAGCGCGAAGCCGTCGGCGGCGGCGCCGGCGGGCGGCGCGGGCGCATCGCGCGTGCCGGACAGGGATGAGGTGAGCGATGTCATGTCAGGCCTCCGCGCTGCGCCCCTTCAGGGCGAACAGGCCTTGCGGCCGCTTCTGGATGAACAGTACGATCATCGCGAGCACGATGATCTTCGCGAGCACGGCGCCCCAGAACGGTTCGATCGCCTTGCTCGCGAGCCCGAGCCCGAAGCCGCCGAGCACGGTGCCGGCGAGCTGGCCGACGCCGCCCAGCACGACGGCCATGAACGAATCGATGATGTAGCCCTGGCCGAGATCCGGGCCGACATTGCCGACCTGCGACAGCGCGCAGCCGCCGAGGCCCGCGATGCCCGCGCCGAACGCGAACGCATAGGCGTCGACGCGTGCGGTGCGCACGCCGACGCAGGCGGCCATGCGCCGGTTCTGCGTGACCGCGCGCACGAACAGGCCGAGCCGGGTGCGGTTCAGCACGGCCCATGCGATGCCGACCACGAGCAGCGCGAACGCGAGGATCGCGAGCCGGTTGTACGGCAGGATCACGTTCTGCATCACGGTGACGCCGCCGCTCATCCACGCGGGATTCTCGACCTGCACGTTCTGCGCGCCGAACAGCATGCGGGTCGCCTGGATCAGGATCAGGCTCACGCCGAAGGTCGCGAGCAGCGTTTCGAGCGGGCGGCCGTACAGGTGGCGCAGCACCGTGCGTTCGAGCACGATGCCGACCGCCGCCGCGGCGCAGAACGACGCGGGCACGGCGAGCAGCGGATACCAGTCGAACGCGCCGGGCAGGTAGCGTTGCACGAGCGTCTGCACGACGTAGGTCGCGTAGGCGCCGATCATCAGGAATTCGCCGTGCGCCATGTTGATCACGCCGATCAGGCCGTAGGTGATGGCGAGGCCGAGCGCCGCGAGCAGCAGCACGCTGCCGAGCGACAGCCCGGCGAACAGCGTGCCGACGATCTCGCCGCGGCGCTGGATCGCGTGCAGGGCGTCGAGGCCTTGCTGCGCGGCGGCGCGCACGGCGGCGTCGGGTTCCGCCCAGCCGCCGTCGGCGCGCTTCGCGACGAGCGGGCGCAACTGCTCGATCATGTCGAGATCATGGCGGGCGGCGACGAGCTGCACCGCTGCGAGCCGCTTCGCGGGATCGGGGTCATGCAGCGCGGCGATCGCCCACAGCGCATCGAGGCGGCGCTTGAGCGCGGGATCGGTTTCGCGCGCGCGGGCCGCGTCGATCAGCGGCTTCAACGACGGGTCGGGATTCTTCAGCAATGCGTCGAGCGCGCTGCGCCGCGCGGCGGGATCGGGCGAGCCGAGATCGAGCGCCGCGAGCGCGTTCGCGAGCTTGGAGCGCAACAGGTTGTTGAGCAGCACGGGCTGCGCGTTGCCCGCCGCGACGGCGGCTTGCGTGAGCGCGTCGCGCGCGGCGTCGCCTTGCTGGATCAGCAGGCGGCCGTCGTCGGTCGCGAGCGCGTCGCCGTCGGCGAGCGCGTGCAGCAGCGCGACGGCGGCCGGGTCGCCGGCGGCGGCCAGATGATCGACCGCGACGGCCTTCGCATCGAAATCGTCGCCGGCAAGCGCGGCGGCGTCGGCCGCCGTGAGCGCGTGCGCGGGCACGGCCGCGGCGAGCGCGAGGAGCGTCGCGAGCGCGGCGCACGCGCGGACGACGCGGGAAGAGAGCATCGGCATCAGGGTTTCCTGGCGAACTCGGAGGGCGCGCGCGGCCGGGCCGCGCGCGAGCGGGGCGTCAGGCGACGCGGGCGCGGCGCAGGAACGCGGGGATCGAGGCGACCACGTCGGGCTTGCCCTGGTTGCCCGCGATGTACGGGCTCCACGGCTGCGCGCGCAGCGCGGTCTTGGTGCGCCACACGACGTTGAATTGGCCGTCGCCGCGGATCTCGCCGATCATCACGGGCTTGTGCAGGTGATGGTTGCCGTCCATCGTCAGCGTGAAGCCCGACGGGGCGGCGAAGCTCTGGCCGATCATCGCGGCGCGCACCTTGTCGACGTCGGTGCTCTTCGCCTTCTCGACGGCCTGCTTCCACAGATGGATGCCGACATAGGTCGCTTCCATCGGATCGTTGGTCACGCGCTTCGCGCCGCCGGGCAGGTTCTGCGACTGCACCCACGCGGCGAACCGCGACTTGAACTTCGTGTTGGTCGGATTGCGCACCGACATGAAGTAGTTCCAGGCGGCGAGGTGGCCGACCAGCGGCTTCGCATCGATGCCGCGCAGCTCCTCCTCGCCGACCGAGAAGGCGACCACCGGCACGTCGGTCGCCTTCAGCCCCTGGTTGCCGAGTTCCTTGTAGAACGGCACGTTCGAGTCGCCGTTGATGGTCGAGATCACGGTGGTCTTGCCGCCCTGCGCGAAGGTCTTGATGTTCGCGACGATGGTCTGGTAATCGCTGTGACCGAAGGGCGTGTAGACCTCCTGAATGTCGGCGTCCTTCACGCCCTTCGATTTCAGGAACGCGCGCAGGATCTTGTTGGTCGTGCGCGGATAGACGTAGTCGGTGCCGAGCAGGAAGAAGCGCTTCGCGCCGCCGCCCTCGGCGCTCATCATGTACTCGACGGCCGGCAGCGCCTGCTGGTTCGGCGCGGCGCCCGTGTAGAACACGTTGCGCGACATCTCCTCGCCTTCGTACTGCACCGGGTAGTAGAGCAGCCCGTTCAGCTCCTCGAACACCGGCAGCACCGACTTGCGCGACACCGAGGTCCAGCAGCCGAACACGCACGCGACCTTGTCCCGGGTGAGCAGCTGGCGCGCTTTTTCCGCGAACAGCGGCCAGTTCGATGCGGGATCGACGACCACCGGCTGCAACTGCCGGCCGAGCACGCCGCCGCCCTGGTTGATCTCGGCGATCGTCATCAGCGCGGTGTCCTTCAGCGACGTCTCGGAGATCGCCATCGTGCCCGACAGCGAGTGCAGGATGCCGATCTTGATCGGACCGCCCGCGTCCGCGGCGTGGGCGAGCGGGAGGCGGTTCACGAGCGCGAGCGCGCCCGCCATCGAGCCGAATTTCAACAGACTGCGGCGTTTCATCGGGTTCCCCTTGACGTGTTGGCTGGGTCGCGCACCGTAACGGACGCGCAACGCTCAGCACTACGCAAGGCATGTGCCAGATCGCCCGCCGCGGGGCGCGGCGCGTGCGGGGACGGGGGCCGCGCGAAGATCGGCGGGCGGCGTGCGCGACGGCGGCGCGCACGCGATGATGCGTCGCGGTGCAGTATCAGGGGCGGAAATGGTGCACGAGGGCGCGGCCTGGGGAGGCGGCGTGCGTCATGCGTGCGGCGGATCGAACGGCGCCGGCGGCGCGGACCGGGCGGGGCCGCCCCCGCGCCGCGCGCCGGCGAGGCCCGGTTCAGGGCATCGCGCGGGTGCGGCATCGCGCGGGTGCGGCGGCGGGCGGAACGGCGCGTGGGGTGCGTGCGGGACGCACCGCGGGATCAGTAGCGCGGAACGGACGGATCGACGTCGCGCGACCACGCGTCGATGCCGCCTTGCAGGTTGTAGAGCTTCGTGTAGCCGCGCGAGGCGAGGAACATCGCGACCTGCGCGCTGCGCATGCCGTGATGGCAGACGCAGACGATCTCCGCGTCGTCGTCCAGCTCCTCGCTGCGCGCGGGGATCTGCTGCATCGGGATCGACACGCTGTTCGCGATCCGCGCGGTCTCGATCTCCCACGGCTCGCGCACGTCGAGCACGACGGGCGCGGGGCGCGACGCGTCGGCCAGCCAGGCGGCGAGATCGCGGGCGGTCAGGATCTGCATCGTCATCGTGCGGCTCAGAACTTGAAGCGCGACGGCTCGACCGCGTTGACGAGGTGATCGACGTAGGTTTCGAACACGTCGGCGACGCGGAACTGGGTGTCGTCGACGCGCGTGATGATCTGCGCCTTCATGACTGGCCGGCCGCCGACGAACGCCGCGAGGCGGCCGCCGACCTTCAGCTGTTCGAGCAGCGCCTGCGGCACCACGGGCAGGCCGCCCGACACGCAGATCACGTCGAAGGGCGCCTTCGCGGGCAGGCCCTGCGAGCCGTCGGCGAGCACGACTTCGGCGTTGGTCACGCCGTTGTTCCTGAGGTTCTCGGCGGCGAGCGCCGCGAGCGCCGGATCGATCTCGACCGACACGACGTGCTGCGCGCGATGCGCGAGCAGGGCCGCCATGAAGCCGGAGCCGGCGCCGATCTCGAGCACGCTTTCGTGCTTCTTGACCGCGAGTTCCTGCAGGATGCGCGCCTCGACGCGCGGGAACAGCATCTTCCGGCCGCCGGGCAGCGGCAGCTCGAGGTCGGCGAACGCGAGGTTGCGGTGCGCGGCGGGGACAAAGTTTTCACGCTTGATCACCGACAGGAGATCCAGGACTTCCTGATCCAGCACGTCCCACGGCCGGATCTGCTGTTCGATCATATTGAAACGCGCGTTTTCGATATTCATGGTGGTCATGCAGCCGGATAGGCCATCAGCGAGGGTAGAGAAACGCCGCGATTGTACCAAACGGCGCGCCGGGCTCGCCTTCAGAAGGCCTGCGGGGCGGCCGCGGGCGGGTCAGCGCTTGCTGTTGCGCATCTGTTCCTCGAGCGCGAGGTCGAGCTTGCTGACCTTGCGCGGCTTTCTGGGGCCAAGTCCGTCGACGAACGCGACGAATTCGTCGAGCGGCAGCGGCGTGCACAGCTTCTCGGTCGCGCCGCTCGAACGGTCGGCCAGGTAGAACAGGTCGCCGGGCATGCTGACCGCCGCGTAACGGGGGTTGCCGGTGCGGGTCTTCAGGCGTTCGACCGCGTAGGTCGCTTTGGTGGTGCGCATCGTGCGGGGAAAACCGGGGGCGGGAAAACCGACACTTTAGCAAGAACCGGTCGCCCCCGCCCGGCGCGTCATACCGTGCTCGAATAGCGCGGCGCGGCGTTGCCGGTCAGGTAGGCGTCGAACACCATCGCGATGTTGCGCACGAACATCCGGCCGGCCGGATGGAGCTTCAGGCGGTCGGCGCCGATCGACAGCAGGCCGTCGCGCTCGAAGTCGCGCAGGCTGTCCAGCTCGCGCGCGAAGCGCTCCGCGAAGCGGATCCCGTAGATCGCCTCGAAGGTCTCGAACGGCAGTTCGAGATTGCACATCAGCTGCGTGATCAGGTCGCGGCGCAGCCGGTCCTCCGCGCTCAGGCGGATGCCGCGCGCGATCGGCAGGCGCCGCGCGTCGAGCGCCGCGCCGTAGGCGGGCAGGTCCTTCGCGTTCTGCGCGTAGACATCGCCGACCTTGCCGATCGACGACGCGCCGATGCCGATCAGGTCGGTGTCGGCCTGGGTGCTGTAGCCCTGGAAATTCCGCTGCAGCGTGCCGTCGCGCTGCGCGCGCACCAGTTCGTCGTCGGGGTGCGCGAAGTGGTCCATGCCGATGTAGACGTAGCCCGCGGCCGTCAGCCGCTCGATGGCGAGGCCGAGCAGGGCGAGCCGGGTCGCGGGATCGGGCAGCGCGGCCGCGTCGATTTGCCGCTGCATCTTGAACAGGTGCGGCAGGTGCGCGTAGCCGAACACCGACAGGCGGCCCGGCGCGAGTTCGATGATCGTGTCGAGCGTGCGCGAGAAGCTGTCGACGGTCTGGTGCGGCAGCCCGTAGATCAGGTCGATGCTGGTCGAGCGGTAGCCGAGCGCGGGCGCGGCCGCGAGCAGGCGCGCGGTCAGGTCGAGCGGCTGGACGCGGTTGATCGCCTGCTGCACCTGCGGATCGATGTCCTGCACGCCCAGGCTCAGCCGGTTGAAACCCTGTTCGCGCAGGTGCGCGAGCGTGTCGGGCGACGCGGTGCGCGGGTCGATCTCGATCGAGAATTCGCCGTGCCGGTCCGGCGCGAGCGTGAAGTGCTCACGGATCGCCTCCATCAGCTCGGCCGTCTCGTCGCCGGACAGGAAGGTCGGCGTGCCGCCGCCCCAGTGCAGCTGCGTGACGGTGCGGCCCGGGTCGAACAGCGCGGACTGCAGCGCCAGTTCGCGCCGCAGCTGGTCGAGGTAGGGCCGTGCGCGCGCGTGGTTGCGGGTCGCGATCCGGTTGCAGCCGCAGTAGAAGCACGCGGTCGCGCAGAACGGCACGTGCAGGTACAGCGACAGCTCGCTGGCCGCCGCGCCCGGATCGGCCGCCGCGCGGAGGTAGTCGGCGGGATCGAAGTCGTCGCGGAACTGCGGCGCGGTCGGGTAGGACGTATAGCGGGGGCCGTTCGCGCTGTATTTCGCGAGCAGGTCGGGGCGGAACAGATCGGAGGCGGAGGGCGTCGTCATGCGGGGCTCGGAGCGTGCTTCAGGACGCTTCCGAGTATATAAACGGGCGCGCGCGCCGAATTGTGTAATAACGTCGCAGCAGACGAGGGATGGCACAATGCGGTTTCGGCCGGCGTCGTGCGCGTTGCCGCCGAGGTCGTTGCAGCGCAGGGTATCGAGGCAGGTTGGGGATGGATCCGATGGTTGAGGAAGGTCAGGCAGGGTTGCCGGAGCGGGCGGCGCATGCGTGCCGCGAAGGCTGCGCGGCGTGTTGCATCGCGCCGTCGATTTCGACCCCGATCCCCGGGATGCCGGACGGCAAGCCGGCCGGCGTGCCCTGCGTGCAGCTCGACGCCGACGCGCGCTGCAGGATCTTCGGCCGCCCCGAACGGCCCGCGTGCTGCGGCGGCCTGCAGCCCAGCGACGAGATGTGCGGCGGCACCCGCGCCCACGCGCTCGCCTGGCTCACCACGCTGGAAGCCGCGACGCGGCCCTCAGCCCAGACCCCATCAGCAGGAGATTGCGCATGATCCCATCGAGCGCGCCGGGCCGGCGCCGCTTCCTGTCCGCGTCGCTGGCGGCGCTCGGCGCAGCCGTCTCGCTCGCCGCGTGCGCATCGACGTTTCCGTTCATTCCCGATCACTACACGTTCTCGCAGGGCGACGTGCAGAAGGCGATCGCGCGCAAGTTCCCGTACCAGCACACCGTCGCGCAGGTGGTCGAGGTCGCGCTCGCGAATCCGGCGGTGGGGCTGAAGCCCGAGCAGAACCGGGTGGCGGTGCAGCTCGACGCCCGCTTCACGAGCCCGTTCCTGCGCGCGCCGGTGAACGGCACCTTCACGGTGTCCGGCCAGCTCGCCTACGACGCGCCGAGCCGTTCGGTGGTGCTGAAGTCGCCGGCCGTCGACAGCGTGAATCTCGACGGCGAAGCGCAGGCCTATACCCAGCAGATCGGCGCGGCCGCCGGGATGCTCGCGACCCAGCTGTTGACCAACTATCCGATCTACACGTTCAAGCCCGAGCAGCTGCAATTCGGCGGGGTGAACTACGAACCCGGTACAATCACAATTCTTACAAACGGCATACGTGTGGCGATCGTCGAAAAATGACGAGATGCGACGCGCGTGGCCGGGCGGGTCGCGCGTCGGGTGGGCGCCGTGGCCTTTTCCGGGACTTTCGAAACTGGGCTACGGATGGATTGGATCCTGATCTGCAAAGCGTTGCTCCTCGGCGTGGTCGAGGGGCTGACGGAATTTCTGCCGGTGTCGAGCACCGGCCACCTGATCGTTGCCGGCAGCTTCCTGAACTTCAACGACGCACACGCGAAGACCTTCGACGTCGTGATCCAGTTCGGCGCGATCCTGGCCGTGTGCTGGGAATATCGGCGGCGGATCGGCGCGGTGATCGGCGGGCTGCCGAGCCAGCCGCAGGCGCGCCGCTTCACGCTCAACGTCGTGATCGCGACGATTCCGGCGGTCGCGCTCGGGCTGTTGTTCGAGAAGGCGATCAAGGCGGCGCTGTTCTCGCCCGTGCCGGTCGCGTTTGCGCTGGTCGCGGGCGGGCTCGTGATCCTGTGGGCGGAAGCGCGTCAGCGCGAGCGCACCGAGCCGCCGCGCGTACAGACGATCGATGCGCTCACGCCGGTCGACGCGCTCAAGGTCGGTCTCGCGCAATGCTTCGCGCTGGTTCCGGGCATGTCGCGCTCGGGCTCGACCATCATCGGCGGGATGTTGTTCGGGCTCGACCGGCGCGTCGCGACCGAGTTCTCGTTCTTTCTCGCGATCCCGATCATCTTCGGCGCGACGCTCTATGAAACCGTGAAGGACTGGCACGCGTTCTCGGTCGACGCGATCGGATTGTTCTCGATCGGGCTCCTGGCCGCGTTCGTCAGCGCATTCGCGTGCGTGCGCTGGTTGCTGCGCTATATCGCGTCGCACGACTTCACCGTGTTCGCGTGGTATCGGATCGTGTTCGGGCTGTTCGTGCTGCTCGTCGGGTATAGCGGCTGGCTCAACTGGAATTGAGGCGGCGACGCCGGCGCTGATGCCGGCGGCGCGGCAATGAAAAAGGCGGCGGCCTCGGACGAGGGCGCCGCCTTTTTGTTGTGGGCCGCGTGCCGCGCGTATCAGCCTGCGCGCTTTTTGAACACGAGGTCCCAGACGCCGTGACCGAGGCGCAGCCCGCGCCGTTCGAACTTCGTCACCGGCCGGTAGTCGGGGCGCGGCGCGTAGTCGTCGGCGGTGTTGTCGAGCGAGGGGTCGGCGCTCAATACCTCGAGCATCTGTTCCGCGTAGTTCTGCCAGTCGGTCGCGCAGTGCAGGTAGGCGCCCGGCTTCAGGTGCGCGGCGAGCTTCGCGACGAACGGCGGCTGGATCAGCCGGCGCTTGTGGTGGCGCGCCTTGTGCCACGGATCGGGGAAGAAGATGTGCACGCCGTCGAGGCTCGCGGGCGCGATCATGTGCTCGAGCACCTCGACCGCGTCGTGCTGGATGATGCGGATGTTGGTCAGGTTCTGTTCGCCGATCAGCTTCAGCAGCGCGCCGACGCCGGGCTCGTGGACCTCGACGCCGAGGAAGTCGTCGCCGGGGCGCAGCGCCGCGATTTCCGCGGTCGACGCGCCCATGCCGAAGCCGATCTCGAGGATGCGCGGCGCGGCGCGGCCGAACACCAGGTTCCAGTCGGGTTGCTCGGGCGTGTACGGGACCACGTAGCGCGGGCCAAGCTCGTCGAGCGCGCGGCGCTGGCCGGTCGAGACGCGGCCGGCGCGCGTGACGAAGCTGCGGATGCGGCGGTGGCGCAGCGGATTGTCCGAGTTGTTCGCGTCGGAGGGGGTGTCGTCGGCGCTCGCGCCGTCTTGCGGCAGGGCGGGGTCGTTCGGATCGTGGATCATCTTCGCAATCAGTGAGCGGGGCGGCGGTGCCTGGTCGCGTGCGGCGGGTGGGACCCGTCCGGCGCCCGATACGAAAAAGCCGCCTTCGACGAGGCGGCTTCGCGCGGGCTACACGGTGCGATTCAGGCTGCCTGGCAGCGGAAGGTGGAGCGGGCGATATTGTCCCACATAAGCGGAACCGCGGTCCAGAGACCGGCTGGCTAGCCTGCTGCACGGCCCTGCTGTCGGGACGAGCGGCATTGCGCCGAAGCCTTTTCGAGCCGCTGGGCGTCGGCGTGACTTGATTCGGTGGGCTCGTCCTTCGGTGGGAATGGGGGGCGTATGCCTGGTCCGGCATGGCGTGTGAAAGGGAAGGCGGGGACTGGGTGTGCGGACTACGCGATTCGATGGTGGCTATTTTTCTCGAGACCCGAAGGAGCAATTGAGGGATCATGCATTCTTTCATCTTTTTGCGTGAGGGACTGCATGGACGTCGGGAGCAAGAATCACCGGATTGACAATATCGAGTTCAACGTCACGGACATCGCGCGCAGCAAGCGCTTCTACGGCACGGCGTTCAGTTGGACTTTCACCGACTACGGCCCTGCCTACAGCGAGTTCAGCGATGGCCGCTTGACTGGCGGCTTCGCCATGGGCGAGCAGGTGCGGCCGGGCGGGCCGCTCGTGATCTTGTATGCCGATGATCTTGCCGATGCGCAACGACGCGTGGTGTCGGCCGGCGGGCAGATCAGCCGCGAACCGTTTTCGTTTCCTGGCGGGCGCCGGTTTCATTTCATCGATCCCGATGGCTACGAACTGGCGGTGTGGTCTGCGCAATAGCAGCCGTGGACGCATGCTCCCCGACGCGCGCGAGCGTCGGGGAGGCAATCTTTTCGATTCGATTGCGCCATCCGTTTCATGAGATCTTGAATTTTCCACGGAGGATCCCTGCAAGGCGTCGTTGCGGCGCATGCGGGGATTCACGCACGTCAGGCCGGATATCCCAGCGTATCCCGCAGCCGGTGCCAGTTGATTGCCAGGGCAGCGCCGAGCTGCCGGGCGGGATAGAGCGGCAGGCGCGAGATCGGCGTGACGGGGAAGTCGAGCTGAGCGACATCATGCCCACGCACGGCCTGCGCGAGCACGCGGCCGAGCGCCGTACCCATCGCCACGCCGCGGCCGCAGTATCCATAGGCGGTCCATACGCCGTCCGCCAGGCGGTGCAGACGGGGCAAGTCATCGATGGTCATGCCCACACGACACACCCATCCATGGGGCCAAGTCGCATCGGCGAGTTCGGGATAGCGCTTGATGGCGGCGTTTCGAAGCTGCGCGCGCGTCGCGGGATCGAGCGTTTCGGCAGAGCGTCCGCGGCCGCCGATGACAAAGCGGCCCTCGGGGTCGATGCGGCAGTAGTACGTGATCTTGCGCGTCTCGGAGATGCCTGCGCGGCGCGGCATGACGACGTCACGCAACGCTGACGGAAGAGGATCCGTGGCGATCTGCGCACTCGACACGGTGACGTACGATTGCGCGACCGCGGGCCATAGCCGGTCGGTGTAGGCATCGGTAGCCAGGATTACTTGCCGTGCGTGAACGAGGTAGCCGTTCACGGTCAGCGCGATACGGCTTCCTGTCGGTATGACCGCGCTGACATGCGAGTGCTCATGGATGATTGCGCCGCACGCGATTGCAGCGTTTGCGAATCCTCTCGCGTAGGCAAGCGGATGCACCGCTCCGGCGCGCCGCTCGAGCAAGCCCGCGGGCCAGAATGTCGAACCGGTCGCCGCTGCCATGGCATCGCGTTCGAGGTATTCGACGTCGCCGCCGTGCATGTTGATCTCCTCGGCCCTGGCTCGCAAATAGCGCGCGGACATGTCGGAATACGCACCCTGGATCCAGCCGCCGCGCGCCGCGTCGCAATCGATCCGATAGCGCTCGACAAGTTCGAACAGCTCATCCGCGTTGCGGTAGGCAAATCGCATCATGCGCGCGGCGCGCTCTGCTCCAAAGCGGGCGATGAGGGCCGACGGCGTCGGTTTGAAGCCTGGGACCACCTGGCCTCCATTGCGGCCCGACGCACGGTGAGCGATTTCGTGAGCCTCGAAGAGCGCCACCTTGATGCCGGACTGGGCAAGGTGGAGCGCAGCCGACAATCCCGTGAAGCCCCCGCCGATCACGGCGACATCGATGGAAAGCGGCGCGGAGATGGGGGGCGCTGCCTGACGCGGGAGCGTGGTGGCAGCCCAGAGCGTGGACGTCGGCATGAAGGAATTGGGCGTCATGGCAAGCCTATACGTTATGCGGATTCGGAGATGGCGAAGGTCTTTCGCTGCTTCAGGCGGCGTGGGTGACGCGCCGCAGGAAATCCCGCGTGCGCTCGTTGGCCGGTGCGGTGAGAATTTCTCTCGATGGTCCTTGCTCGGCGATTCGCCCGCCATCGAGGAACAACACCCGGTCGGATACGTTTCGGGCGAAGTCCATCTCGTGCGTCACGACGATCATCGTCATGCCTTTCTCGGCCAGCCCGCGCATCACGGCCAGAACCTCGCCGACCAATTCCGGATCGAGCGCGGAGGTGGGTTCGTCGAACAGAATGGCGTCGGGCTGCATCGCCAATGCGCGTGCAATGGCGACGCGCTGCTGCTGACCGCCCGATAACTGATGCGGGTAGTGATCGACCTTTTCAGCCAGACCTACGCTGGCCAGCAGTTCGCGCCCGCGATCGGCAGCCGCGGCGGCATCTTCCCCCTTCACGTGAACGGGGCCTTCCGTGACGTTTCCGAGCGCCGTGCGATGGGGAAAGAGATTGAACCGCTGGAAGACCATCGCGACGCGTTGCCGGACCAGACGGATTCCCGCGTGTCCGGCGTCGACGCGAATGCCTTCCACCGAAATACTTCCTTCGTCATAGCGTTCCAACCCGTTGATACAACGCAACAGCGTCGACTTGCCCGAACCCGACGGGCCGATCAGGCAAACCACTTCGCCTGGGTGGATCTCGGCGTTGATGCCGTTCAGCACGCGGTGCGTACCGAATGACTTGCTCAGGTGCTCGATCTTGATCATTTGCTGCTCCCCATGCGTTTTTCGAGGCGGCCGAGCGAGTACATCATCGGCAGGCTCATGGCGAGGTACATCAGTGCGACAAGCGTAAAGACCGTCGCGCTCTTGAAGGTCGCCGATGCGATCAGCTTGCTTTGCATCGACAATTCGACCACGGTGATGACTGCGGTTTGGGAGGAGTCCTTGAGCATCATCACGACATTGTTGCCGTACGGCGGTAGTGCGATGCGCAGCGCCTGCGGCAGAATCACCCGCCGCATCAACTTCGTCCGCGACATGCCCAACGACTGTGCGGCCTCGAACTGCCCGACATCCACGGCGTTGATGCCGGCGCGGAATACTTCCGCCATATACGAGGAATAGGCGATGCCGAGCCCCAGGGAGCCGGCCTGGAAGGCGGTCAGGCTGATGCCGATCTCCGGGATCACGAAGTACATGTAGAACAGCACCACGATGATCGGGACGCCGCGGATGACGTTGGTCAGCACGCGGCTTGCATGGGCAAGCGGGGCGATGCCGCTCACGCGCAGAAGCGCCCAGCACAAGCCGAGCAGCGTGGCAATCGCCAGCGCCGCGACGGTGATGTAGATCGTGGTCAGTGCGCCTTGAAGCAGCAAGGGGAGGTAGGCCACTGCATCGGTCAGGAAAGAATCGAGCATCTGCAACTCTCGGGAGCGTGTGCATGCATCCCGTCGGGGACAGGCCCATGGATGCATGCGTGGTGGAGACGAGTCGATCAGGACGTGACGTGCCACTTCGCGAGGATCGCGCTGAGCGTCCCGTCGCGGCGGAGCTTGGCGATTGCCTCGTTGAGCCGCGCGACCGTCGCGGCATTGCCCTTCTTGACGGCCAGGGCGATGTCAGTGGCGATCACCGGTTTGTAGGTGTCGACGAAGCGCACGTTTGCGCCGACCTGACGCACCTGGTAGGCGACCACGGGGCCGTCGCCGAATGCGGCATCGAGACGGCCAAGCGAGATGTCGCGGACCATGTCGGCCATCGTGTCGTACATCTTGACCTCCTTGAAGGCGCCGGCAGCCTTGATCGGTTCGACATAGGTCGTGCCGACCTGGACGCCGACGGTCTTGCCCTTCAGGTCCGCAAAGCTGCGATAAGGCGTGCTGTCCTTTGCCGACACGATCAGCCCTTCGCCATAGCTGACGACGACGTCCGAGAAGTCGACGACCTGGGCGCGTGCAGGAGTGCGCGCGAAGGCGGAAGCGATGATCCGGATCTTGCCGGTTTGCAGCGCCGGCACGAGCGAGGTGAAGGGAATCGGCACGATGTCGGGTTTGAAGCCCACTTCCTTGCCGACCGCATCAGCGATGTCGATCATCACGCCTTTGAGCGTGTTGGTCTGTGGGTCGAGATAGTTGAACGGCACCGCGCTCGGCGTGGCGCCGACCTTCAAGGACGGCAGGTCGGCGTATGCCGTCGAGATCGCGGCGGCGGCCGCCATCACGGCGACCCACGACTTCATGGTTTTCTGCAACATGTGGACTCCCTTCGTGAAACCGTATCGATGACGCGCGGCACAAGCCGGCAAGCACCGGCTGGAAAAATTATTCAGCGAGCGTTTTGCTATTGCATAGCGATACTAATGAATTGCATGTTGATTTGATCGTGCGACAGGGGCGGAGAATCGTCAATAGTCAAAAGACCCGGTTGCGATATGAAATGACGGCGGATAGGATTTCGTATCGATTTTGAGATCGTGATGTCGCGAGATATTTGATTTATTTTCCGTGGCCTCATGCGGTAGATAAATATCGAGATTTAATCTCCATTTTGTGAGCTGATTTACGTTGCCGCCAACGCACGGATGATCATGAACCCCGAAGACTCGACGCTCTATGTGCAATCTTTCGCCACGGGCATCGCGGTGCTGGATGCATTCGATGTGCAGAACGCATCGATGAGCTTGCCGGAGATTGCCGCTGCCGCGGGTATCAGTCGCAGCGCGGCCCAGCGGTTCGCCTTTACGCTCGAAGCGATCGGCTTGTTGATGAAAGATCCGGTCAGTAAGCGTTATTCGCTGTCGTCGCGTACCCTGGATGCGGGTTGTCGCTATCTGCAGTCGCATCCGCTGCTGGATCGCGCCAATCCCTATCTGCTCGAACTCAATCGCAGCGCGGGTGAAACAGTCAACCTGGCGGAGCCGGCCGGGACGGACATGATCTATATCGGCCGATTCCCGAGCCCGATGCGGCTGATGGTGCACATGCCGATTGGCCGCCGGATCCCGATGTACTGTTCTTCGGCCGGACGGGCGTTTCTGTCGTGTCTGCCCGAAGAGCAGGCGCGTCGGGTCCTGCAAGGCACACAACCGGTGCGTTTCACGCCCAGCACGGTGGTGGATGTGGACGAGTTGCTCAAGCGCTTGCAGAGGGCGCGCCAGGATGGATATGCGTACTGCAACGGGGAGTATTACCGCGGCGACCTCGCGCTCGCCGTACCGGTATTCGATCTCGGTCAACGCGTGGTCGCGAGCTTGCAGGTTTCCGTGTCCGCGTCCAGGTGGTCGCTCGATCGAGCGGTGTCGCGTTTCGTGCCGATGATGCAGGAAACTGCGCGGCTGATCTCCACGACGCCGCCGACGCAGCGCGCTCTGGCATCGCTCCTTGGGCCTCATGTCGATCAACCGGCCACATTGGGTGATCGGGCGGGTTCCCGATAAGCAAATACCCGTCACTTGCTCAAGCAATACGACGATACCGACTGCCACGTTCCGACCTCCCAATCGCACAGCCGCGGGCAGATCGACTACGAACGCGACACCCTCCGCCATGAGGTGGTCCGCCCACCAGACAACCGGATTCGATCGCGGCTGCCGCGTCTCGCGAGACGCGTTCCGGCGCGGCGGGCCAACACGCCCTAGCGGGCAATCCACGCATCCGTCCAGTTCGTCCCCTTGCCGGGCTCGTAGTGTGCGAGAGAAAGTCCGCACCAGCCCGTGTACGGCCACGGCTTGCATTCGTAGATCTTGCCGCCGTTGGTGACGCGGTCGCCGGCCTGGTATTCCGTACCGGGCCGGTATGCGGGAACGTCGTCTCCGCCGCCGCCTTCGCCGCCTCCACCCCCGCCGCCTGACTGCCCCTTGACCTTGACCACATGGTTCGCGTTTGCCTTGCGACCCTGGGCGTCGGTGATCTCCACCCGGAACGTCAGGTTCTTGTCCTGTTCGAGTGCGGGCGCCTTGAAGGTCGCCTCGGCGCCCTTGACCTGCAACGCGATGCCGTCGAGGCTCGTCCACGCGTATTTCAGATCCTTGCCGCCGGAGCCGCCGGCCGAGAGCTTGACTTGATCGTTCGCGTTCGCCGTCGACGGCCCCTCGATCCGCGCGACAGGCGGCGGCACGAGACCGCAGGCTTCCGGCTGCAACCAGGGCTTGCCGAACTGCGCCGAGTTCAGATCCGGGCGCTGGCCGACATTCCAGAAGTTCTGGCGATACAGCTTGCCGTCGTAGACCACGGTCTCGTGGAACGTCGAGTAGGTCTTCTTGCTGTCCCACGCGGGTGCGTCGAGGCAAGCACTGCCGCTCGACTTGATCCGGAGGTCGTGACTCGCCTGCGAGTCGCGCCCTTGCTTGTCGACCACCTTCACCGTGATCCGATAATCGGTGTCCTGCTGCAGCGTCGGCGCGATGAAGCTGGCGTGCGCACCCCGTTGCTCGAATGTCAGTGCGGGCCGGCTGCTCCATGCATAGGTCAGATCCTGGCCGGTCGATGCCTGAGCGGACAACTCGACGCGTTGCCCGCCTTGCGCATCGGTCGGGCCGGTCAGCGCGGCGACAGGTGCGGGACCGGCGCCGCCGTCGCGATCGAGCAACTCCGCCGCGCGCACGAGATCGGGCTGCGTGCCGATGTTCTTGCCGGGATCGACCACCGGCAGCGGCTTGCCGCTGTCGACGAGAAGCTGGCGCATCTGCTTCGGCGCGATATTGCCGAGCCCGCGCTCGCGCGCAAGGCTTTGCAGCCATGCCACGCTGCCCGCGATGATCGGGTTCGCCGACGAGGTGCCGGCGAAGCCGATCGTGTACAGCTGATGCCTGCCTTGTTTCCAGGTCGTCGTCGTGACGTTGCTGCCCCAGCTGAACACGTCGACGCGGCTGCCGTATTCGGAGAAGTCATTGCGCGCGCCGGTTTCCGGGCTGCCCGCGCCGACGTAGATTGCGCCCGAATCGTTGCGTCGGCGATCGTAGCGGCCCTGATGGTGGGGGGCGTCGAGGTCGACGCCGCCGTTGGCGGCCGCGAGGATCACGTGCACGCCTTTTTCCTGGGTCAGATAGGAGATCGCGTCGAACGCGAGGTCGACGGTCTCGACCGGCAAGAGACAGTCGACGTTCGGGCCGCAGCCGTCGCTTATGTCATATTGCACGCCGATCTGAAGTACGTCGCCGGCCTGCAGCACGTTGCGCAGGTCGACAAGCCCTTCGGCACCGTACTTCGTATAGCCCGCCTGCGCCTTCGGCGCGATGCCGGTCACGCCGAAGCCGTTGGCCCGGCCGAACATGATGCCGGCCGAGCTTGTGTCGTGCGACCCGGTTCGGTGGGGCTCGGCGTGCCAGTGCTCGATGAACGGCTTCGGCAGGTCGACGTGCTCGTAGTCCCAGTGATCGCTCTCGTCCGACACGAGTCGCACCTTGTCGCCGAGATGGTCGTTGATGCGATGCGCCTCGAACGCGTTGACGCCGCCCAGCTTCCAGTACGAAGAAGCCGGGTCCGGCGGCCCCATGTAGTTTTGACAGATCCTCGCGTTCTTGCCTTCGCAGTTCGTGTAGTCGGGGATGCCGGCCGCACGTTCGCCGGCTTCAGGTGCGATTGCATCGGCGTCGGTTGACGGGGTGGGGCGTTGCTTGCTCATCGATACCGGCTTCGGCTCGACCTGCGCGCTTTCGACGAGCGGATTGCGCTTCAATGCGCGCACGAGTTCCTCGGCGTCGCGCCCTTGCAGCGACGCGGCCGAGATCTTGTAGTAGCGCGTGAGATTGTGCCGTTCGAGCGGGGCGCGTTCCGCCGCGCTGCGCGCAGCGCCTTGCGGGATCAACGGCTGCATGTTCGCCGCCAGACGTTTCAATTCCGCCATGTCGCGCTGGCGCTGCGGTTCGGCGGTGGCGCGTGCCGCCGGTTCCTGCGCCTCGGCCTTGATCCGGATGAAGATGGGGCGCGGATCGTCGGCTGCGAATGCGGCCGACGAAAAGGCTGCGCCGGCGACCAGCGCGAATAACGATAAGCCGAGTTTCTTGTGCACACCTGCTCCAGAACGGGTTCGATCGTGGTCTTCACCATCGGGGGAAGGCCGAGAGGCGCCGATTCTGGTGTTGTTGGGACAATGTCCAAAACAAGTTCAAAGGTTTCTGAATGGGGCGCGGCGGGGTGGTGAAGGCAGGGTGTTCGAAGGGGGGGCGGCTTAGGGCATGTTCACACTAGCGAAGGGCTTCGACGATCAGGGCGAAGTTGATAAAAGCCATGAACATCAAATCGAGTTTGTCGAAGCGCGAGAAGATGCGACGAAAGCCCTTCAATCGACGGAACAGCCGCTCGACTTCGTTGCGACGTTTATACATCTGTCGATCGTACTCCCAGGGCTCGACGCGCGTGCTCAACGGAGGAACGACCGGGATGAAGCCCAGATCAAGCGCGAGTTGTCGGGTTTCGTTGCCTTCGTCTGCCTTGTCCATCAGCAGATGCAGCGGCCGATTCGGCGGTCCCAGGCGTTCGAGTAATGCACGTCCGTGCGGCGCATCGCCGGCTTGACCGGGCGACAGTGCGAACGTTATGGCTGTTCGAGCATCCGCGGCAACCATATGAATCTTGGTTGTCCATCCTCCGCGGGACTTGCCGATCGCTTGGGGTCCATTTTTTTTAACGCACCGGTGCCGTCAGGATGAACCTTCACGATCGGGCTATCCAGCGATACTGCTTCAATTCGAACGCGAATAATTGGGCGCGCTGCAACTCCGTGAACACTCGGTCCAGTACGCCGTTGCGCGACTAACGATTCATGCGCGTGTAGATCGTATGCCAGCGACCGAAACGTGGCGGCAGGCCGCGCCATTTACATCCGTGCTCGGCAACATAGAGGATCGCGTTGAGCACTTGCAGGTTCGACAGGCTCACATTGCTCGCTGTTGCGGCAAGCAATGTTCGATCTGCTTGAATTGGGCTTCGGAGATTTCCATCTCCGAAGCATAACCTTCAATCAATGTAGTGTGAACACGCCCTAGGACAGACATGACCACATCAGCCGTGCTTTTGCTTTCAAGAGTCAGATGCTGGCCTGGTTCGTTCTGCGGCGCGCCTGCCTGTACAGAAATCAAGTCACGCCGAGAAGGGAATATGTCCATGACCGGTCCACGTCGAAGAGGTTGCCCACTCGGGAATTCTCCCCGCGCACTCAGCGCACCCGCATCTGCGCTATGCAAGGCACGGGTGCATGTCGTGAGAATTTCCGGGATCCCTGCTGGGTGAAGGCTCCGTCAATACTAGAAGTTTCACACATCTCTAGAAATGAGAAGTATCTGATTTACCCATCAGATATCTGCTGTTTAGGGATGTGGTGGGTCTGGCATATGGAGCACACCTTCAGGGTGCGAGTCCCCAGGGTGTAGCGCTTCAGAAGTCGGTGCGCGGCATTTGTTGTGGCTTAAATGACTGAGCCACATTTGGCCCGGTCAGGCCAAATGTGGCTCGATTTTTTATCTTTAATTTTCAATTGGTTATTTCAATTCGAGTCAAAGTTGGCTCGAAAAATCCGAGAAAAGAACACTTATCGCGACTTCCGAAGATTTGATGATTCCCAATGTCTCGATGAAATAAATTTAACCTATTGATAAATAAGAACAAAAAACAAAAACAAAAGCTGGCACAGCGTTTGCGTTAAGACCTCTGTCATCACCGATGGCATCGCGGCCCAACCGGCCTTTTCGTCAACGACACAAGGAAGCAGCTAATGCCGACTCCCGCCTATATCAGCATCCAGGGCAAGACCCAGGGCAACATCACCCAGGGCGCCTTCACCGCAGACTCCGTGGGCAACGTCTATCAGGAAGGTCATGAAGACCAGATCCTAGTCCAGGAAATCGAGCACTTGATTGCCACCCCAACGGACCCGCAGAGCGGCCAACCGTCCGGCCAACGCGTGCACAAGCCGTTCGTGTTCACCGCACCGCTGAACAAGGCCACCCCACTGCTGTACCAGGCCTTGGCCTCCGGCGAGATGCTGCCGGAAGTGGAAGTGAAGTGGTACCGCACCTCCACCGAGGGCAAGCAGGAGCACTTCTTCACCACCAAGCTCGAAGACGCCACCATCGTCAATATCAACACCGTTCTGCCGCACGCGCAGGACCCGAGCAAGGCCGAGTACACCCAACTGGTCAAGGTCTCCATGGCCTACCGCAAGATCACCTGGACCCATGCCATCGCCGGCACCGAAGCTTCGGACGACTGGCGCAAACCGCAGGAAGCCTGACCCCAGGCCAGAAGCGCGGCCGGCGCTTAGTGCGCCGGCCGTGCCGACCTTGAGCTGAGCGATAACCCGGGCAAGGGCCCAGGTTGCTATGGAGCCCGCCATGCCTACCCAATCCGATCTGCGCTTCGCCTTCGACCTTGTCGGCAGCGAGACACGCGACGTCTTCGAGGTCGTCGAGTTCGAGTGCCACGAAGCGCTGTCCGAGACCTTCCACCTCGCAGTCGAACTGACCTGCGCCAACCCCACGGTCGACTTCGGCCAGGTACTCGACCGCCCCGCTCGTCTGACCGTCTGGCATGGCGATACCCCGGTGCGCTACATTCACGGCGCCGTGTCCTCCTTCGTTCAGGGCGACACCGGTTTCCGGCGCACGCGCTACTCCGCCGTGGTCGAGC
>NZ_JBXAPG010000044.1:56829-67236 GCF_058803765.1 Burkholderia sp. GW821-FHT14F03 | reverse complement strand
TGGCCTCCAACGCCCGTTTCCACTGGCGTCAGATTACCAACTGCACCCAAAGCTTCCACGGTTTCCCGCGATGAACCAATAAAAAACCCGGCAGCGCGGCGGCGGCCGGGTTTCGCAGTGCGCGACGCCGCGCCGGGATCAGTGACGGAAGTGGCGTACGCCCGTCAGGACCATCGCGATGCCGTGCTCGTCGGCGGCGGCGATCACTTCGTCGTCGCGCATCGAGCCGCCCGGCTGGATCACGCAGGTCGCGCCCGCCGCGACCACCACGTCGAGGCCGTCGCGGAACGGGAAGAACGCGTCCGACGCGACCGCCGAGCCGGCCAGCGCGAGGCCGGCGTTCTGCGCCTTGATGCTCGCGATGCGCGCCGAATCGACGCGGCTCATCTGGCCTGCGCCGACGCCGAGCGTCATGCCGTTGCCGCAGAACACGATCGCATTCGACTTCACGAACTTCGCGACGCGCCACGCGAACAGCAGGTCGTCCATTTCCTTCGCCGTCGGCTGGCGCTTCGTGACCACGCGCAGCTCGTCCGGCTGCACGTTCTTCGCGTCGAGCGACTGCACCAGCAGGCCGCCGCCGACCCGCTTCAGGTCGAATGCGTTATGGCCTTCGCCCAGGGCGATTTCCAGCAGACGCACGTTCTGCTTGGCGGCGAACAGCTGCTTGGCGGCGTCGCTGAACGACGGCGCGATCAGCACCTCGACGAACTGCTTCGCGACCGCCTGCGCGGCAGCCTCGTCGACTTCGCGGTTGAACGCGATGATGCCGCCGAACGCGGAGGTCGGATCGGTCTGGAACGCCTTCGCGTACGCGTCGGCCGCATCGGCGCCCACCGCCACGCCGCACGGGTTCGCGTGCTTGACGATCACGCAGGCCGGCGCGTCGAAGGTCTTCACGCATTCCCACGCTGCGTCGGAATCGGCGATGTTGTTGTACGACAGTTCCTTGCCTTGCAGCTGGCGATAGCTCGACAGCGCGCCCGCGGGCGCCGCGAGGTCGCGGTAGAACGCCGCGCTCTGGTGCGGATTCTCGCCGTAGCGCAGGTCCTGCACCTTGTCGAACGCGAGGTTCAGCGTAGCCGGGTAGGGCTTGCGCGACGCGTGCTGCAGCTCGTCGGTCAGGCTCGTCAGGTAGTTCGTGATCGCGCCGTCGTACTGCGCGGTGTGCGCGAACACCTTGGTCGCGAGGCGGAAGTTGGTCGCGTAGCCGACCGTGTTGCCGTTCGCCTTCATCTCGTCCAGCACGACCGCGTAGTCGGCCGGGTCGACGACGACCGTGACGTCGCGATGGTTCTTCGCGGCCGAGCGCAGCATGGTCGGGCCGCCGATGTCGATGTTCTCGATCGCGTCGGCGAGCGTGCAGTCGTCCTTCGCGATGGTCGCGACGAACGGGTACAGGTTCACGACCAGCAGGTCGATCGTCGGGATCTGGTGGGCGTCGAGCGCCGCCATGTGCTCCGGCAGGTCGCGGCGCGCGAGGATGCCGCCGTGCACCTTCGGATGCAGCGTCTTCACGCGCCCGTCGAGCATTTCGGGAAAGCCCGTGTAGTCCGCCACCTCGGTGACGCTCAGGCCGGCGTCGGCCAGCAGTTTTGCGGTGCCGCCCGTCGACAGCAGCTGGACGCCTTGCTGCGACAGCGCTTTCGCGAAGTCGACGATGCCGGTTTTGTCGGAAACGGAAAGAAGCGCTTGCTTGATCATGATGGTGCCACCCATAGCCAGGAAAACGGGGACAGGGCCGCTGTCTACAGCAGGCCGTGCTGCTGCAGCTTCTTGCGCAGCGTATTGCGATTGATGCCGAGGTACTCCGCGGCCAGCGACTGGTTGCCGCCCGCCTGTACGAGCACGACTTCGAGCATCGGCTTCTCGACGCACGACATCACCATTTCATAGACGTCGTGCGGATTGGAGCCGTCGAGATCCCGGAAGTAGCCATCCAGGCTGTCGCGGACGCATTGTTCGATGTTGTGCTTGCTCATGCTGCTAACTGGTTATTGTCGTCCGGCTTGCCGTCGGCGTCGGGCTCGTCGTCCACGTAGATCAGGTGGTCGGACAGGGCTTTTTGCGCGTCGAAGAACGCGTTGACGGCGGCGAGCTGCTCACGGGTGGTGTCGAGCGTGTTCATGCGATGCCGGAACGCATTGGCGCCGGAAAGGCCGCGAGTGTACCAGCCGATGTGCTTGCGTGCAGTACGCACGCCGGTAAATTCCCCGTAGAACGCGTAGTGGTCTTCGAGGTGCTCGTTCATGACCTGCTGGATTTCGTCGATCAGGGGGGGCGGGAGCGGCTCGCCGCAGCGCAGGAAGTGCTCGATCTCGCGGAACAGCCACGGCCGGCCCTGCGCGGCGCGACCGATCATCAGCGCGTCGGCGCCCGTCGCATCGAGCACCGCCTTGGCCTTCGCGGGCGTGGTGATGTCGCCGTTCGCGACCACCGGGATGCGCACGGCGGCCTTCACCGCGGCGATCGTCTCGTACTCGGCGTCGCCGCGGTACAGGTCGGCGCGGGTGCGGCCGTGCACGGTCAGCATCGCGATGCCGGCGTCCTCGGCCAGCTTCGCGACCGAGAGCGCGTTCCGGTGCTCGCGGTCCCAGCCGGTGCGGATCTTCAGCGTGACGGGCACGGCGTCCGGCCCGATGCCGACCGCGCCGACCACCGCCTCGACGATGCGCTGCACGAGCGGCTCGTTCTGCAGCAGCGCCGAACCGGCCGCGACGTTGCAGACCTTC
Source organism: Burkholderia sp. GW821-FHT14F03 (assembly GCF_058803765.1). Taxonomy (NCBI): domain Bacteria; kingdom Pseudomonadati; phylum Pseudomonadota; class Betaproteobacteria; order Burkholderiales; family Burkholderiaceae; genus Burkholderia; species Burkholderia sp. GW821-FHT14F03. Next base: position 64,504 of record NZ_JBXAPG010000044.1, on the reverse strand, counting down.
TTGGCCGGGCAGCCCATGTTGATGTCGATGATCTGCGCGCCGTTCGCGACGTTGTAGCGCGCGGCCTCCGCCATCATGGCGGGATCGGCGCCCGCGATCTGCACCGCGATCGGCTCGACTTCGCCCGCGTGGTTCGCGCGCCGCATGGTCTTCTCGCTCTTCCACAGCTGGGCGTTCGACGCGACCATCTCGGACACCGCATAGCCCGCGCCGAGCCGTTTGCACAGCTGGCGGAACGGCCGGTCGGTCACGCCCGCCATGGGGGCGACGAACAGGTTGTTGCGCAGAACGTGAGAGCCGAGGACGGGCATGGCGATATCGGGCAGCCCGCGCGAGGCGCAGGCGGGAAGCGGGCGGAGGGAAAACGGGTATTTTACCGTAAGCGGCCGGATCGACGGATCCGGGGAACTGTCCGCCATGGTTGAATCGTGCATCGGCGCGGTGGGGCGGCCGGGCGGGCGCTCGTGCGGGCCCCGCGGACCGGGCGCGGTTCGACGCGCTGCGGCGTCGCGCTCAGGCAACGGCGTCGAGCCGCGCCGCCGACCTCAGCGCCGCTGCCCGAACATCATTTGCCGCGCGATCGCCGTCTTGAGCGGCGGCACGAAATCGAGCGCGGCCAGCGCCGCGCCGCGCAGCGCCGCGAATGGGCGCGAATCGATCGTGAACAGGCGCGCGAGCGTGTCGGTCGCGCCGATGGTCAGCCGGCGGTCGAGCGCGCGCCGCGCATTGAAGGCCGCCAGCGCCTGCGGCGTCGGGCCGTGCTCGGAGAGCGCCTCGGCGAGCGTGTGCGCATCGCGCAGGCCCAGGTTCAGGCCCTGGCCCGCGACCGGATGGAGGGTCTGCGCCGCGTTGCCGACGATCGCGATACGCCCCTGCACGAGCGTGGGTGCCGCGGTGAGCCCGAGCGGAAACGCCGCGCGGCCCGCGATCTTCATGAAGCGCCCCATGCGTTGGCCGAACGCGGCCCCCAGTTCGGCGAGGAAGGCGTCGTCGCTCAGCCGCGCGCGGCGCGCCGCCTCGTCGGGCGCGCAGCACCAGACGAGCGCGTAGTCGGCCTGGCCCGGGCCGCCCAGCGGCAGCAGCGCGAGCGGGCCCTCCGTCGTGAAGCGCTCCCAGGCCACGTGCGGACGCGGTGCGGATGCGGTGACCGTGCCGACGAGCGCGGTCTGTCCGTAATCGCGATTGCGCCGGCTCGCGTCCGGCTGGCGGCGCTGCTCGTGGAACAGCCCGCCTTCGGCGTTGACCAGCAGCCGCGTGCGCAGCGTGCGGGTGCCCTGCGGCGTCTCGAGCAGCACGGTCACGCCGTGTTCGTCCTGCTGCGGCGCGTGCGCGGTGGTCGACGTGAACCACTGCACGGCCGTGCCGCGCACCGCGCGCGCGAGCGCCTGCACGATCGAGCCGTAGCGCACCACGTGGCCGAGCGCCGGCAGGCCGTGCTCGTCGCGGTCGATCAGCGTGCGGCCGAAGTGGCCGCGCTGCGAGACGTGGATGTGCTCGATCGGGGTCGCGTCGTCAGGCCAGCCGAGCGCATCGAGCAGCATCCGGCTGCCTTGCGACACCGCGATCGCGCGCGGGTCGCCGAGGCTCGCTTCGGGATCGCGCGCGTCGATGAGCGCGATCGCGAGCGGCTGCGTCGCGCTGCGCCGCGCGAGCCAGCCTGCGAGCGCGAGCCCGACGGGGCCGGCGCCCACGATCGCGAGGTCGAAGTCGGGAGCGGGCGGGGAGTCGGTCGTCATGGGTGCATCAGGGGCTACGGTGAGTGAAAGGGGGCGGCTCACGCGCGCGTACCGGCGTCGCGCATCAGCGCCTCGATCTCGTCGGCGGCCACCGGCACGCCGCGCGTGATCAGTTCGCAGCCATCCGGCGTGATGAACGCATCGTCCTCGATCCGGATGCCGAGGTCGTGGTACGCGGCCGGCACGTCGTCGGCCGCGCGCACGTACAGGCCCGGCTCGATCGTGAGCGCCATGCCCGCGCGCAGCGTGCGCGAGGGCAGCGCCCCCTGCTCGTCGCGCTGCGCCTGCCGTTCGCGGTAGTCGCCGCAGTCGTGCACGTCCATGCCGAGCCAGTGGCCCGTGCGGTGCATGTAGAAGCGCGCATAGGCGCGCTCGGCGATCACGTCGTCGACGCTCGCGAAACGCGCCTTGGGCAGGATGCCGGTGTCGAGCAGGCCCTGCGCGAGCACCCGCACCGCGGCCTCGTGCGGCGCGTCGAACGACGCGCCCGCGCGGGTCGCGTCGATCGCGGCCTGCTGCGCGGCGAGCACGATGTCGTACAGCGCGCGCTGCGGCCCGCTGAAGCGGCCGTTGGCCGGGAACGTGCGGGTGATGTCGGATGCGTAGCCGTCGAGCTCGCACGCGGCGTCGATCAGGATCAGGTCGCCGTCGCGCGCGATCGCGCCGCCGGCCGGATAGTGGAGCACGCAGGCATTCGCGCCCGCGGCGACGATCGAGCCGTAGGCCGGCCCCTGCGCGCCCTGGCGGCGGAATTCGTACAGCAGCTCGGCTTCCAGCTCGTATTCGCGGATCCCCGGGCGGCACGCGGCCATCGCGCGGCGGTGCGCGCGCGCCGAGATCTCGCCCGCGCGGCGCATGATCGCCTGCTCGTGCGGCTCCTTGACGAGCCGCATGTCGTCGAGCAGCGGCGCGAGGTCGAAGGCCGCGGCCGGCGCGGCGACGCCGGCGCGGCTGCGCGCGCGCACCGCGTCGAGCGCGGTCGCGAGCCGCTCGTCGAAATCGGCGGACGCGCCGAAGCGGTAGTGGACCGCGGAGGCGTCGGCGAGGAGGCGCGGCAGCTCGGCGTCGAGCGCGTCGATCGGGAACGCGGCGTCGAAGCCGAATGCGTCGCGCGCCGCCTCGGGGCCGAAATGGAACCCTTCCCAGGTTTCGCGCTCGGGATTCTTCGCGCGGCAGAACAGGATCGCGCGCGGCGCGTCGCCGGCATCGAGCACGAGCAGCGCGTCGGGTTCGGTGAACCCCGTCAGGTAATAGAAATAGCTGTCGTGCCGATACGGGTAGTCGGTGTCGCGGCTGCGGGGCACTTCGGGCGCCGTGGGCACGAGGGCGATGCCGCCGCCGCCCGCGCGCAGCGCGGCCAGCACGCGTTCGCGGCGCAGGCGGTAGACGTCGGTGGCGATGGCGGGGGAGGTCGGCTTATTCATCGTGCGATTGTAGCGCTGTCCGGCGCACGGCGTTCGCGCCCGGGCGTGCCGCGGCGCTGTTGCAAACCATCCACAGGCCGGCCGGCCGATTGTCATCGGGCGCGCGCCGGCCGGTTATGATCGGCGACAACGTATACTCTCGGGCGGTGTTTTCCCAACTAAGGCAGATGATGAAATTAATCGGTTCGCTCAGCAGCCCGTTCGTTCGCAAGGCGCGAATCGTGCTCGCTGAAAAGAAGATCGACTACCGGCTGGAGCTTGAGAACGTCTGGGCGGCGGATACCGCCATTCATGCCTCGAATCCGCTCGGCAAGGTGCCGTGCCTCGTGATGGAGGACGGCGCGGCGGTGTTCGATTCGCGCGTGATCTGCGAATACGTCGACACGCTGTCGCCGGTGGGCAAGCTGATCCCGCCGTCCGGCCGGGAGCGCGTCGAGGTGCGCTGCTGGGAGGCGCTCGGCGACGGCGTGCTCGACGCGGCGGTTGCGATCCGTATCGAGCACGTGCAGCGCGAGCCCGCGCAGCGCAGCGACACGTGGCTCGCGCGCCAGCAGCGCAAGATCGACGACGCGCTCGTCGCGATGTCGCAGGGCCTGGGCAGCAAGCCCTGGTGCGTCGGCAACCACTACACGCTTGCCGACATCGCGCTCGGCTGCGCACTGGGCTATCTCGACTTCCGTATGCCCGAGCTGAACTGGCGCGAGCGCCATCCGAACCTCGACAAGCATTTCGCGAAGCTCGCGCAGCGCCCGTCGTTCCTCGACACGCTGCCGCAGTAAGCGCGCGGTCGTCCATGAAAAAAGCGTCCCTCCGGGGTAATGCCGTTCAGTTAAGGCTCTTTCTGAGGAAGCGGACGGGATAACGAGCAGGACGGGACTTGACGGCCCGATCGCATTTGCGGTCGGGCCGTTTTACGTTGATGAGCAGTTTGAGGTGTTCGCGAAGTCGCCTGAGGACGGCGGGCAACCTGGCGAAGGCAGGCGTACGCGCGGCCCACATCATTTCGTGCTGGATGAGATGGCGCGAGCGAACGAAGCTGAGTTCGCTCGGTTCGCACTTGGCCTCGAAGGCAGCGCAAGCCATTTCGCGACGAATCAGGTTGTAGGCGATCAACGATCCCCCGATTTCCTGGTAGATGCCGTCGACGGTCCGGCTGCAATCCAGCATGAAGATCGGGTGGTCGGTCAGCATCGCGTCAAACGCGAGCAGTTTGGCCCGCCGTTTACAACTCCAACCCCAAAAGAAAATGCCGTTCAGGTCTTAACTGAACGGCATTAGCTCCTCCGGGGCGCTTTTTTCGTTGCGGCGGCGGCTCAGCCGAGCGAGGCGTATACGCCTTCGCCGGGCGTGAACGAGTCGCTGCGCGCGAGCGGCCACCATTGCTCGTACAGCGTCAGGCCGCATTGCGCGCCGCCGTCGAGCAGCGCGCCCGGTTTGAGGTACTTGAGCAACTGCGACATCAGTCGCACCTCGTGTGACGAGATGCGCTGCACGATGTGATGCGCGCGCAGTTCGGACGGATGCGCGAGCCCCGTCGCCTGCACCAGCTCCTGCAGCGCGTGCAGCGTGTTGCGATGGAAGTTGTAGACGCGCTCCGCCTTGTCCGGCACCACGAGCGCGTGCTGCCGCACCGGGTCCTGGGTCGCGACGCCGGTCGGGCAGCGGCCGGTGTGGCAGGTCTGCGCCTGGATGCAGCCGACCGCGAACATGAAGCCGCGCGCCGAATTGACCCAGTCCGCGCCGATCGCGAGCGTGCGCGCGATGTCGAACGCGGTGATGATCTTGCCGCTCGCGCCGAGCTTCACCTGGTCGCGCAGGCCGATCCCGACCAGCGTGTTGTGCACGAGCAGCAGCCCTTCCTGCAGCGGCACGCCGACATGATCGGTGAATTCGAGCGGCGCGGCGCCGGTGCCGCCTTCCGCGCCGTCGACGACGATGAAGTCCGGCACGATGCCGGTTTCCAGCATCGCCTTGGCGATGCCGAAGAATTCCCACGGGTGGCCGACGCACAGCTTGAAGCCGGTCGGCTTGCCGCCCGACAGCGTGCGCAGGCGCTCGACGAATTCGAGCAAGCCGCGCGGCGTCGAGAACTCGGAATGCGTGGCGGGCGAGATGCAGTCCTTGCCCATCGGGATGCCGCGCGTCTCGGCGATTTCCCGCGTGATCTTCGCGGCGGGCAGCACGCCGCCGTGGCCGGGCTTCGCGCCCTGCGACAGCTTCACCTCGATCATCTTCACCTGCGGGTCGTTCGCCTGCTTCGCGAACGTGTCTGCGTTGAAGGTGCCGTCGTCGTTGCGGCAGCCGAAGTAGCCCGATGCGATTTCCCAGATGATGTCGCCGCCGTGCTCGCGGTGATACTTCGACAGCGAGCCCTCGCCGGTGTCGTGCGCGAAGCCGCCTTTCTTCGCGCCGAGGTTCAGCGCGCGGATCGCGTTCGCCGACAGCGAGCCGAAGCTCATCGCGGAGACGTTGAAGATCGAGATGTCGTAGGGCTGCGCGCGGGAGCCGCCGACGCGCACGCGGAAGTCATGATCGGGGAGCCGGGTGGGCGCGAGCGAGTGGCTGATCCACTCGTGCGCGACGGCCTTCACGTTCAGCTCGGTGCCGTACGGACGGTTGTCCCCGACGTTCTTCGCGCGCTGGTAGACAAGGCTGCGCTGCGCGCGCGAGAACGGCTTCTCGTCGGTGTCGTCCTCGACGAAGTACTGGCGGATTTCCGGACGGATGAATTCGAACAGGAAGCGCAGGTGACCCCAGAGCGGGTAGTTGCGCAGGATCGCGTGGCGGTCCTGGCGGAGATCGTAGAGGCCGAGCGCGACGAGCGCGGCCGGCGCGATGAGCCACAGCCACGAGATCGCATGGCGGGCGGCGAGGAGTGCGAGCGCCACGCACAGCAGGACGGCGCACCACATCGCAAGATAGCGTCGGGAAAACATGGGGACTCCGTAATCATTTTCTAAGCTTGCCGCGGCGTACGTCGCGTCGCGGGCTTCGGCCGCGCGGCCGACGCTGCCCGAGAGTCTACTACGGGAGGCGCGCGGCCCGCGCCGAGGCCGTGTGCGTCAGGCGTCGCGCCGCGCGTGGCGGACGAACGGGCCGTGGGACGGTGCGTCGGGCCTGAGCGCGCCGTCCGGGCCGAAGTCCGTGCCGGGGTTGAACGGCACGCGCGGCCACCCGGCCCAGTCGGCGAGCCGCGCGCGATACGCGTCGCAGCGGCGCGCGAGCCGGGCGTCGCGCGCGCCGGCCGCCGCGCCGTCGAGGTCGCCGCGCACGTCGTGGATCAGGTACGGTTCGAGCACCTCGAAGCCGATGTAGCGGAGCGCATACATCAAGGGCCACAGCAGCAGGCGGGTGTCGCCTTCGCGGCCGCCGGGCGCGCACGCGGCGGCGGACGAGCCGGTCGTCACGCTGAGGAGCGCCGCGCGGCCGCGCAGCGGACCGTGCTCGTGGCGTCGGCTGCTGCCGTAGAGCGCGCCGTAGACGAATACGCGGTCCATCCAGCCCTTGAGGATCGCGGGCGCGCCGAACCACCACAGCGGAAATTGCAGCACCAGCGCATCGGCCGCGCGCAGCAGCGCGAGGTGACGTTCGATGGTCGGCGCGAGCGTGCCGCGCCGCCAGTGATGGCGCTGCTCGCGCTGCGCGTCGAAGCGCGCGGGATCGAGCGGGTCGCGATAGTGCCCGCGCGCCTCGCGCGGATCGAAGTCTTCCGCGTACAGGTCGATCACGGTCGCGGTATGGCCGTGGTCGCGCCACGCGGCGGCGGCCGTGCCGGCGAGATGCGCGTTGAAGGACTGGGGTTCGGGATGGGCGACGAGGATCAGCGCGTGCATGAACGGACTCCGGTGAGGTGCGACGATCATGTCGGTCGGCCGACGGCCGCGCAATCACGTACCCGGAGGTGACCATGGCATGTCCCGGCGATGTCTACGCGGCCGATTGCTCGGCGCGCGACGCGCTTGCGCTGATCGCCGGCAAATGGGCGCTGCTGGTCCTGCCCGCGCTCGCGGCGGGGCCGCTGCGTAACGGCGAAGTGCTCGCGCGGATCGGCGGCATCTCGCAGAAGGTGCTGACGCAGAACCTGCGCGAACTGGAGCGGCACGGGCTGATCGCGCGCCGCGATCTCCGGGCGCGGCGCGCGCATGTCGAATACCGGCTGACGCCGGTCGCGGTCTCGCTGGTGGAGACGCTGGCCGCGCTTGACCGCTGGGCCGAGCGGCATTTCCCGGAATTGGACGCGGCGCGCGAACGCTACGACGCGGCGGTGCGCGCGGGAGGGGGCCGGTAGAGGCGCGCGGTGGCGCTTGCGGAGCGCGGTGCGGCGCGTGCGCGTCGCGGGTGCCGTCGTGGTTGGTGGAGCGCCGGCCGTTCGGCCGGACGCGGGGTGCGAATGCGACGACGCGGCCTGGTGCGTAGACGGGAGCCGGCAGCGGTGAGCGGCGATGCGTATCGAGGGTCGCGGTGCATGTGCTTCGGCAAGCGCGACGCGGATGGTCGTCTTGGCAGGTGGAGCGC
>NZ_JBXAPG010000044.1:0-56731 GCF_058803765.1 Burkholderia sp. GW821-FHT14F03 | reverse complement strand
GCCGGCTGTTCGGCCGGACGCGGGGTACGAATGCTACGACGCGGCCTTGTGCGCAGACGGGAGCCGGCAGCGGTGAGCGGCGATGCGAATCGAGGGTCGCGGTGCATGCGCTTCGGCAAGCGCGACGCGGGTGGTCGTCTTGGCAGGTGGAGCGCCGGCTGTTCGGCCGGACGCGGGGTGCGAATGCGACGACGCGGCCTTGTGCGCAGAGGGGAGCCGGCAGCGGTGAGCGGCGATGCGTATCGAGGGTCGCGGTGCATGCGCTTCGGCAAGTGCGACGCGGATGGTCGTCTTGGCAGGTGGAGCGCCGGCTGTTCGGCCGGACGCGGGGTACGAATGCTACGACGCGGCCTTGTGCGCAGACGGGAGCCGGCAGCGGTGAGCCGCGATTCGATCCGTATCGAGGGACGCGGCCATGCGCTTTGGCAAGCGCGACGCGCATGGTCGTCTCGGCAGGTGGAGCGCCGGCTGTTCGGCCAGGCGCGGGGTGCGAACACTACGACGCGGCGTTGCGCGCGGGCGCCAGCCGGCGAAGGCGGGCAGCGACGCGCGGCGGATCGCGTCGCCGCTCGGACGCTTCAGCGCGCAAGCGCGAGCGGACGCGGCGCGCTCGTATCGGCAAGCGCGACGCGCTCGGCCGCCGATTCGATGATGCCGCCGCCGAGGCACACGTCGCCGTCGTACAACACGGCCGACTGGCCCGGCGTGACCGCCCATTGCGCGGCGTCGAAGCGCAGCGAGAACTGGCCGTCGCCGTCGGCGGGGCCGACCGTGCACGGCGCGTCGGCCTGCCGGTAGCGCGTCTTCGCGCCGCACGCGAGCCCTTCGGCGGGCGCCTCGCCGGCGACCCAGCTCGGATTGCCGGCGACGAGCGTGGGCGACAGCAGCCACGGATGGTCGTGGCCCTGCACCACGTACAGCGTGTTCGACGGAATGTCTTTGGCGGCGACGAACCACGGTTCGCCGCTGCCGTCCCGGCTGCCGCCGAGGCCGATGCCCTTGCGCTGCCCGAAGGTGTAGAACGCAAGCCCGATGTGCTCGCCGACGATCTTGCCGTCGGGCGTTTTCATCGGGCCGGGCCGGGTCGGCAGATAGCGGTTCAGGAAATCGCGGAACGGCCGCTCGCCGATGAAGCAGATGCCGGTCGAATCCTTCTTCTTCGCGTTCGGCAGGCCGATCTGCGCGGCGATCTCGCGCACCTGCGTCTTCGGGATCTCGCCGAGCGGGAACAGCGTCTTCGACAGCTGGGCCTGGTTCAGCCGGTGCAGGAAGTACGACTGATCCTTCGTGTGGTCGTGCGCCTTGAGCAGCTCGAAGCGGCCGTCGCGCTCGCGCACGCGTGCATAGTGGCCGGTCGCGATCGTTTCCGCGCCGAGCGACATCGCATGATCGAGGAACGCCTTGAACTTGATCTCGGCGTTGCACAGCACGTCCGGATTCGGCGTGCGGCCGGCCGAGTATTCGCGCAGGAATTCGGCGAACACGCGGTCCTTGTATTCGGCCGCGAAGTTCACCGCTTCCACGTCGATGCCGATCAGGTCCGCGACCGAGACGACGTCGATCCAGTCCTGCCGGGTCGAGCAGTATTCGCCGTCGTCGTCGTCCTCCCAGTTCTTCATGAACAGGCCGATCACCTCGTAGCCCTGCTGCTTCAGCAGCCACGCGGTCACCGACGAATCGACGCCGCCCGACATCCCCACCACCACGCGACGCCCGCTCATTTGGCCTCCATCGGATTCAACCCGACGACGTCCGCGCGCGGCGCGACCGAATGGGTGTGCAGGACGTCGAGCGGCACCCGGCGTCCGGCCAGGTAGTCGTCGACGCCGCGCAGCACCGCCGGCGAACGATGCCGGTCGACGCAGGCGCGCAGTTCGCCGGCGTCGAGCCACAGCGTGCGCACGATGCCGTCGTCGAGCCGGTGGCCGGGCAGCGGCTCGCCCGCCGTGCCGCAGAACGTGAAGCGCAGGTAGGTCGCGCCCGCGCTCGCGGGGCGGTCGTAGTGGGCCAGGTAGACGCCGACCAGCGCCGACGGCTCGAAGCGGCAGCCGGTTTCCTCGAGGGTTTCGCGGATCACGGCGTCGACGAGGGTTTCGCCGGCTTCGAGATGGCCGGCCGGCTGGTTGATGCGCAGGCCGGCGGAGGTGTGTTCTTCAATCACGAGAAAGCGCCCGTCGCGTTCGACGATCGCGGCGACCGTCACGTGCGGGGTCCAGATTTCGGGTTTCATAGCCGCGCATTTTACCGGTTGCGCGCGGGACCTGCCGGCCGCGTGCCGCCGCATTGCTCTGACCCCATGATGAACGACCCAGGCACGGACCGCGCGGTTTGTCCAGAGGGCTGTGGTGCATCAAAGGGTCGGACTCCGGCGCGGCGTACGCTTTCGGTTAAAGTGGCGCGTGAAGAAACCAGCCGTTGCCTCGAGCCGGTCAGTCCGCAGTTGCCGTTCCGGCTCGCTTTCGCAGTCGAATACGAGAAACAGGAGGATCGACGATGCATATCGGAGTGCCTGGCGAGACGCGGGCGAACGAGGCGCGCGTGGCCGCGACGCCTGAAACGGTCAAGAAATACGTGGCCGCCGGCCATCGCGTGACGGTCGAGCGCGGCGCGGGCGAGCGGGCCAGTTTTCCGGACGCGACCTACGAGGCGGCCGGGGCGGCGCTGGGCGATGCGGCGGCCGCGCTGGGCGCCGAGCTGGTGCTCAAGGTCCAGGCGCCCACCGACGCCGAACTGGCGCACGTGACCCGCGGCGCGACCCTGGTCGGCATGCTCGACCCGTTCAATGCCGAGCAGGCGGGGCGGCTCGCGGCGGCGGGCGTGACGGGCTTCGCGCTGGAGGCCGCGCCGCGCACGACGCGCGCGCAGAGCCTGGACGTGCTGTCGTCGCAGGCCAACATCGCGGGCTACAAGGCGGTGCTGGTCGCGGCGGCGCTCTATCCGCGCTTCCTGCCGATGCTGATGACGGCGGCGGGCACCGTGAAGGCGGCGCGCGTGCTGATCCTCGGCGCGGGCGTCGCGGGCCTGCAGGCGATCGCGACCGCGAAGCGGCTCGGCGCGGTGATCGAGGCGTCCGACGTGCGGCCGGCGGTGAAGGAGCAGATCGAGTCGCTCGGCGCGAAATTCCTCGACGTTCCCTACGAAACCCAGGAAGAGCGCGACGCGGCGGAAGGCGTGGGCGGCTACGCGCGGCCGATGCCGCCGTCGTGGCTCACGCGCCAGGCGGCGCTGGTCCACGAGCGCGCGAAGCAGGCGGACATCGTGATCACCACAGCGCTGATTCCGGGGCGGGCCGCGCCGACGCTGATCTCGGCGGAGACGGTGCAGGCGATGAAGCCCGGCTCGGTGCTGGTCGACCTCGCGGCCGGCCGCGGCCCCGAGACCGATGGCCGGCGCGGCGGCAACTGCCCGCTGACGGTGGCCGACGAGGTCACGCGCACGCACGGCGTGACGATCGCGGGCTACACGAATCTCGCCGCGATGGTGCCGGCCGACGCGTCGGCGCTGTACGCACGCAACCTCGTCGATTTCCTGAAGTTGATCATCACCCAGGACGGGGCGCTCCAGATCGATCTGAACGACGACATCGTCGCCGCGACGCTTGTGTGTCGCGACGGCGAGGTCGTGCGCAAATAACGGGGAGGCGGCGATGGAATTGATCAATCACACGGTGATCAACGTGATCATCTTCGTGCTGGCGGTGTATGTCGGCTACCACGTGGTGTGGAACGTGACGCCCGCGCTGCACACGCCGCTGATGGCGGTGACCAACGCGATCTCGGCGATCGTGATCGTCGGCGCGATGCTGGCCGCCGCGCTGACGGTCGGCACGACCGGCAAGGTGTTCGGGGTGCTCGCGGTGGCGCTCGCGGCGGTCAACGTGTTCGGCGGCTTCCTCGTCACGCGGCGCATGCTCGAGATGTTCCGCAAGAAGGAGCCGAAGGGCGGCAAGGAGGGCGCGCGATGAGCATGAACGTCGTCACGCTGCTGTACCTCGTCGCGTCGGTGTGCTTCATCCAGGCGCTCAAGGGCCTGTCGAATCCGAAGAGCGCTAGACGAGGGAATCTATTCGGCATGACCGGCATGGCGATCGCGATCCTCACGACCGTCGCGCTGATCGTCAAGCAGGCCGCCTGGCTCGGCGCGAACCTGCCGCTCGGGCTCGCGCTCGTGCTCGGCGCGCTGGTGGTCGGCGGCGCGGTGGGCGCGGTGGTCGCCGCGCGCGTCGAGATGACGAAGATGCCGGAGCTGGTCGCGGCGATGCACTCGCTGATCGGTCTCGCCGCGGTCTGCATCGCCTACGCGGTGGTGTCGGAGCCCGAGGCGTTCGGGCTCGTGCCGCAGGGCGCGGACGCCGCGAACTTCATCCCGTACGGCAACCGGATCGAGTTGTTCATCGGCACCTTCGTCGGCGCGATCACGTTCTCGGGCTCGGTGATCGCATTCGGCAAGCTGTCGGGCAAGTACAAGTTCCGGCTGTTCCAGGGCGCGCCCGTGGTGTACGCGGGCCAGCACCTGCTGAACCTGCTGCTCGCGCTCGCGATGCTCGGCTTCGGCATCCTGTTCATGCTGACCCAGTCGTGGCTGCCGTTCATCGTGATGACGGCGCTCGCGTTCGCGCTCGGCGTGCTGATCATCATCCCGATCGGCGGGGCCGACATGCCGGTCGTGGTGTCGATGCTGAACTCGTACTCGGGCTGGGCGGCGGCGGGCATCGGCTTCTCGCTGAACAACCCGATGCTGATCATCGCGGGCTCGCTGGTCGGCTCGTCGGGGGCGATCCTGTCGTACATCATGTGCCACGCGATGAACCGCTCGTTCTTCAACGTGCTGCTCGGCGGGTTCGGCGCGGAGCCCGGCGCGGCGGCGGCGAGCGGCGGGCAGGAGCAGCGGCCGGTGAAGTCGGGCTCGGCCGAGGACGCGTCGTTCATGCTCGGCAATGCGGAATCGGTGGTGATCGTGCCCGGCTACGGCCTCGCGGTCGCGCGCGCGCAGCATGCGCTCAAGGAACTGACCGACAAGCTGATCGAGAAGGGCATCGACGTGCGCTACGCGATCCACCCGGTCGCGGGCCGGATGCCGGGGCACATGAACGTGCTGCTCGCGGAAGCCGAGGTGCCGTACGAGATCGTGCACGAGATGGAGGACATCAACGGCGAGTTCGGCCAGGTCGACGTGGTGCTCGTGCTGGGCGCGAACGACGTGGTGAATCCGGCGGCGAAGAACGATCCGAAATCGCCGATCGCGGGGATGCCGATCATCGAGGCGTACAAGGCGCGCACGGTGATCGTCAACAAGCGCTCGATGGCGGCCGGCTACGCGGGGCTCGACAACGACCTGTTCTACATGGACAAGACGATGATGGTGTTCGGCGACGCGAAGAAGGTGATCGAGGACATGGTGAAATCGGTCGAGTGACGCTGGGCGCCCGGCTAGCCGCGACGGCTGGCCGGGCCGCGCAGCAGCAGCACGGCTGCGTATGCGAGCACGCACAGCCCGGGGAACACCCCGAGCGGATACAGCGGAATATCCTCGAGCGGCAGCGCGACGCGGATGCCGGTGTCGTTCGTGATGCCGGTGAAGGCCGTCGCGCGGGCGTGCAGCACCACGAAACACAGCGCGCTCGCGCCGCCCGCGATCAGCGCGAGCCCCAGGTAGGCGTAGAGCGCATCGCGCGCCGCCTGCGCGCGCCGCCGGCAGGCGACCAGCGCCGCGCCCACCGAGAAACCCAGGAATCCGAACGATGCCAGCGTGGCGGAGCGGTGCGCGAACACGCCGTTCGGCTCGTCGGTGATGAACGAGACGCTGCCCGCCTCGGCGTCGATGAGCGCGGCGAGCAGCCCGTCGTACATCAGGTTGCCCGCGAGCGGGAACAGCGCGGCGAGCGCGATCGGCACCAGGGGGGCGATGCTGGGATTCGATTGGGTCATGGCGACGTCGCGGCTTGGTTGGGTGGCGGAAGCGGGCTGCCGGCCGGGCCGCGCGCGCCCGACGCGCACGGCCGGCGCGGCCGGTCGGGAGGCGCGGGCGCGCCGAAGCCCGGCCGCCAGCATACCGTATGCGGAGGGCGGGATCGCGTTGTCGGGACGGGGCGGCAGGGTATGGCCATCGCGATGGGCGTTCGCAAAGGAGCTTTCCTTTTAGGCTCTTGCGCGATCGAGATAAATGGGACCGGTCTTAAATCGTCGCCCGCGCCGGCCGTGCGTGGCCGGTCCGCCGCGCGTGCTTCAGTGCATCGGCGGCGCGTCGGCGGCGCGCAGGAAGTCCGCGAGCCGGCGGCCGGGTTCGTCCGGGTAGGGCTCGTGCACGGTCACGTCGCCCATGCGCGCGACGTCGAAGTTGCGGAACGCCCCGCGCAGCTCGCACCACGCGCAGATGGTCCAGCGGCCGCCCCAGTACACGAGCCCGAGCGGCCAGACGCGCCGTTCCGTGTGGGCGCCGAGCCGGTCGCGATAGGGGAAGCTGACCACGCGGCGCCGGTCGACCGCCTCGTGGATCGCGTCGACCTTCTCCGAGAACGCGCGGTCGACGTGGAACGACGGTGCGAACACGGCGAGGCGATCGAGCGCGGCGCGCTTGTCGGCGGGCATCGCCGACGCGATCTTGGCGAGCGCGGACCGCGCGCCGCCCGCGAAGCGCGCGCCGCCCCAGGTTTCGAGCATGCGCGCGCCGGCCGCGAGCGCGGCCAGCTCCTCGGCGGTGAAGGTGAGGGGCGGCAGGCTCGCGGTGCGGTTCAGGCGGTAGCCGATGCCCGCCTCGCCTTCGATCGGCACGCCGGACAGCTGCAGATCCCGCACGTCGCGGTAGACGGTGCGCAGCGAGACCGACAGCCAGTCGGCGAGCTGCTGCGCGGTCGTCAGCCGGCGGCCGCGCAGCAGCTCGGCAATCTGGAACAGGCGGTCGGCGCGGCGCGTCATCGCAACGTCTCGGTGGGGGCGGCGGGGGAACTGCCGCGATGATAGCGCCCGGCGGCGGGGTTCAGCTGCATTTCGGCGCGTGCAGGCCGACGCGGTTGCCTTCCGTGTCGATCAGGTAGCCGATGTAGCCGTACTGGTTCGGCAGCTCGACCACCGCGCCCTGCACGAGGCCGCCCGCGCGCTTCGCGCGCTCGAGCGCGGGCGTGACCGCCGCGCCTGCGTTCAGGTAGATGATCGCGCCGTCCGCGCCGGGCTTGAAGTGCTGCGGGTCGTAGACGATCGAGCCGCCGGTCGTCGCCTCCTCGTGGCCGAACACCGCCATCGGCACGCCGCCGATCACCTCGCGCTGCAGCGTGGTCTGGAGCACGGTCTCGTAGAACCGGATCGCGCGATCGAAGTCGATCGACGGAATATCGAACCAGGCGATCGCGCGTTCGGGGGTGGCTGCTGTCATGGTGAACTCCTTGGAGGTGGGGCGCTCGCCCGGGAAACCCGCTTGGCACGGCGCCGGATGCGCAGTGTGCGTGGGGGCTGCTGACAGCGTGGTGTCAGCAGCATGCGGCCGCGCGTGGGCCGCCCGGACGCGTGGCGTCGACCGTCCGACGGGCGTATGCGACTAACGGGCTAGTGCCGAATCGACGGGATGGCGCTGCGCATGGATTGCAGCAAAGAAAGGCAGGTGTAAGCGAGCGAAAAGTCGCAGGCGGGGCGTGTCCTGGTCGTCGCGCATCGCGCGGCGTCGCGGCCCGGCAGGTGCGCGACGCGGCAAGCGGCGTGCGCTGTCCGGAGGGGGCCGGAGCGGCGGTTTCGCGCGAAACCGCCGCCGGGAGAAGGCGGGCTTGGCCGTGCGCCGCTCACGTCCCGAGGACGCGCGGCGCGCGCGCCGTTACGCCTCGCTGTCGGCCGCGGGCCGTTGGCGCACGCTGCCCGCGATCAGGTCGAAGCGGAACAGCCGGCATTCGAGCGCGCCGTTGAAGAGCGGCGTCTTCGCCGATTCGCGCAGGCGCAGCTGGCCCGGCAGCGTCCGGTCGGAGCTCAGCAGGAAGGCGCGCCAGCCCGTGAAGCGCTGCTTGAGCGCGTCGCCGAGCGCCTGGAAGAACTCGGCGTCGGGTTGTTCCTCGTGCGTGCGGCGGAACGCGTCGTCGCTGCCGCGATTGCGGCCGGTCTCGCGTGCATCGCCGCGCGGGCCGCGGCCGCGCACCTCGATCCGCTCGCCGTACGGCGGGTTCGCGATGATCAGGCCGGCGTCCGCGCACGGCGGCGTCATGCCGCGCGCATCGACCTGCTTGAGCCACAGCGACGGCACGCCGGCCCGCTCGATGTTCGCGCGCGCCTTCTCCAGCATGTCGCCCGAGATGTCGCTGCCGAAGATCGGCACGCTGTCGCGCCGTCCGCGCGCCGCGCGCTTGGCGTCCTGCGCGGCGACCTTGAGGCCCTGCCACGCGCCGATGTCGTACTGCTTGAGCTTCTCGAAGCCGAAGCGGCGCTCGACCCCCGGCGCGACATCGAGCGCGATCTGCGCCGCCTCGGCGAGGAAGGTGCCGCTGCCGCACATCGGGTCGTAGAGCGGCGTGTCGGGCGCCCAGCCCGCGATCCGCAGGATCCCGGCCGCGAGGTTCTCGCGCAGCGGCGCCGCACCCTTGTCGAGCCGCCAGCCGCGCTTGAACAGCGGCTCGCCCGAGGTGTCGAGGTACAGCGTGCACTCGGTCGCGGTCAGGAACGCGAACACGCGCACGTCGGGCTGCGCGGTGTCGATGCTCGGGCGCGCGCCGGTCTTCTCGCGCAGCCGGTCGCAGATCGCGTCCTTGACGCGCAGCGTGGCGAATTCGAGGCTCTTGAGCGGCGACTTGATCGCGGTGATGTCGACCCGCAGCGTCTGGGTGGCCGCGAACCAGCGCTCCCACGGCTGCTCGAGCGCGAGGCCATAGATGTCCTGTTCGCTCCGGTAGGGCCGGTGGGCGATCTTGAGCAGGACCCGGCTCGCGATCCGCGAATGCAGGTTGGCGGCCATTCCGGCCGCCCAGGTGCCGCGGAAATGGACGCCGCCCGGCACCTGGGCGCCCGCCTCGAACGGCGCGCCGCCGAGGCGGCGCGCGCCGATCTCGGCGATCTCGGCGGCAAGCACCGCTTCGAGCCCGCGCGGGCAGGGGGCGAAGAAATCGAACAGGGAAGGGGAGGACATAGGAGGGGACGGGACGGACAAAAGTACGCCATTGTACGCGGGGCGGCGGCCGTCCCCGCGCCGCCGCCCCGCCGCCCGCTCAATGCGAGCCGGATTCGCGCGCGGGCGCGCCGCGCGGGCCGGTCGGCCAGACGAGGCTCAGCGGATTCGCGAGCACGGCGCGGCCGACCGCGGCGACGAGCGCGCGCACCTTGGTCGGGCGCAGCGCGCGCGAACGCACGGCCATCGTGAAGGCGAGCGCGAAGCTCACCGCGACGTTCAGGATCGCCATGCTGAACACGCCGGCCACGGCCCACCACAGTTCGGCCGTGTGCAGCGTGTTCTTGCCGAGCACGCCGAGCGCGACGCCGATCGAGCCCGCGCTCAGCGTCACGTGGCGCACCTCGAACGAGAACGCGAAGGCGCTGATGATGGCCGGCACGAGGCCGAGCATCAGGCCGAGGCCGACGTTGCCGATCACGCCCGCGACGTTCGAGCGGCAGAAGTGCGCGAGCTTCGCCGCGCCCGCGACCCCGAGGGTCATGCGCAGGCGGCGGTTGTAGGTCAGCGCGTCGCCGACGCGGTGCAGCACGAACCAGTTGTCGGCCCAGCCGGCGAGCAGGCTCGACGCCCACAGCAGCACGCCGGTGAGCGCCGCGTAGATCGGCGTCGGGCCGAACAGCGAGAACGACTGCAGGGTCGCGTGCGCCTTCTGCGGCGAGATCACGTTCGCGTGCAGCACCGTGCTCGCGAACATCTGCACCGCGAAGCACACGGGCAGCACCACCAGCACGTTGCCCGAGATCGCGGCCGCCTGGGTGCGGATCAGCGCGACCACCGACGCGACGAACTGGCGGATCCCTTCCTCATGGCCGATGTCGTCGAGTTCGCGCGCGATCGTCGGCGCGGTCATCGCGGGCTGCTTGGTCGCGAGCGAGAAATGCAGGAAGTGCATGAGGATGAAGCTCGCCGCGTAGTTGATGCCGGCCAGCATGCCCTCGAGCATCGACTGCAGGTGCGCGCCCGTGATCCAGAACTTGATGCACACCGTCGCGACCGTCACGAGGCCGCCGCCCGCCGCCATGCGCAGCATCTTCAGGTACTCGTCGCGGCCGCGCGAGATGTAGTGTTCGCCCGTGTCGGCATTGGTCTCGACCAGCTTGCGCGCGAACAGCGAGAAATTGCTGCGCACCAGATGCGAGACGCTCTGGCTGTTCTGGTTCGCGTCGACCAGCTCCGCGGTCAGGTGCGCGAGCCCGCGCAGATCCTCGCGCGCCATCCACGCGTTGAGCAGCGATTCGGCGCGCTGGATCCGCATGCGCATGCGCTCGACCTGGAACACGATGTCGACCGACACGCCGTTGCGATACAGGTGCGCGAACACGTTGTCGACCGCGCGCCGGCAGTCGTCGAGCAGCACCCGCAGATAGTTCACCTCGTGCAGCAGCTTGCTCGCGTCGCCGCCTTCCTCGACGGTCGCATGCGCGGTCTCGACCGCGAGCATCGCGCGGGTCAGGCGGTAGAACGGCTGGGCTTCGAGCGGCGTCTGGTCGTCGTCGTCGGACAGCCGGCTGCGCACCGTCTGCGACAGCCCGGTCGAGCTGATCTGGCAGGTCAGGTTGTGCAGCGCGGTCAGCAGATCGCGCGAGAACGAGCCCGGCTGGTGGCGCTCCTTGTCGGTCACGTCGTGCTCGAACAGCTCGCGCAGGCGTGCGAGCAGGTCGTCGGGCAGCGCGTCGATCCACGCGGCGTCGTCGGGCGCGGGGAACATCAGCGTGAACAGCGCGGACAGCTCGCGCCGGTTCGGCGCGGGCGGGATCAGCGATGAGTCGATCCGCTCGAACAGCGCGCCGAAGAAGCCGGAATGCACGGGCATGCCGGCGTCGCACAGCAGCGCGATGCCGTCGCTTTCGCGCAGCGCCGCGCGAAGGATGCGCGCGACATTGCTCTTCCATTCGGGATTGCGGTCCAGCACGTGGAACACGTAGCGTAGCCGCGCGTGCGCGACGTAGCTGCGCTCGGCGTCGTCGCCGGCGCCGGACGCGGCGGACGGCGTGCCGCCGCTGCTGCGATGCAGCCAGTGCGCCAGCTCGATCAGCCATTCGCTGCGTTCCGCGTAGGCCGCGTCGGCGTTCGCGGTGGCGAGGAGCGCATCCAGCTGGTGGCCGGCATTGCGCGACGCGCGCCACTTCTTGATCAGGGTCGTCAGGGAACGAAACATAAACGGGAGAGGTCGGGGGCCCCGGAGGGCGGGATGCTTCGGACGTCGCGCCGGGCGTGGCCGGCGCGGTGGGGGGCGGCGTCGCGGCCCGGCCGGGGGCCGGATCGTGCGCGGGCGTCGACGGATTGTCGCCCCAAGGCGCGTAGGATCGTCAATCGCGCCGAAAAACGCAAGGCGACCGTTTGGCCGCGCATGCGTTCGGCGTCAGTCCGAAAAAATTGCAGAACATGGACGCCGGCGCGTCCGGGCGTCATTGCGGCGCGGCGGGGCCGCCTTCGGGCGCCGCCGGGCAAGCGGCGCGGGGCGCGGCCGAAGCGCCCTTCGCGGGCGTCGGCGCGGCCGCGAGCGTGCGCACTCCGAGCGCGATCTGCGCGGCCAGCGCGCCGAGCGCCTGCCGATGGCCGCCGACGAGCGCGTCGAAGCCCGGCTTCACCGGCTCGGCGAACACGCTGCGGCAGGTCATGACCGCCTGGCCGGGCAGCGCGCGCACGCTCCACACCGCATCGAGCACGGTCTGCTCGCCGGGCCACGATTCGAAGCGCTGCACGTCCACGCTGACGCGGTAGACCGGCACGCCGGGCGGGGCCGCCGAGCCGGCGACATCGATCGTGCCGAGCCGCGCGGTGAGCGCCGCCGACAGCGCGCGCCGGATCTCGTCGGCGGGCGGCGACGCCCAGCGTTCCTGTTCGAGCACGTCGACCTGCGCGACGCTCTTCTGCACCACGAACTGGCTGCGCGCCACCTGCTCGGGCACGTTGACGGCCGGCACCTGGATCAGGAGCGGCGGGTTCGCGGGCAGGCTGCGGCCCGCCGTGACGGTGTCGGGCGTCAGCGTATAGAAGCGCGCGGGCGGCGAGGAACAGGCCGACAGCGCCGCGCCGAGCGCGGCGGCGGCGAGGGCGCGCGCGGCGCCGCGGGCAAGCCGGTCAGGATGGCGGATCATTTCTTGTCTCCGGGTTTGCCTTGCAGCAACGATTCGGGGTGCCGTTCGAGGTAGTCGGACAGCGCGTTCAGCGATTGCAGCGTGCGCGTCAGCTCCTTCAGCGCGCCGCGCACGTCGGACTGCAACGGCGAATCCTGCTGCAGCGTCGCCTCGGCGGTCGCGAAGGTCTGCTTGGCGGCCGACAGCGTGTCGCGCGCCTCGGGCGCGACCTGCGTGTCGAGCTGCTTGAACAGCTTGTCGGCGTTCTTGAGCGTCTCGTTCAGGTTGTTGCCGATCTGGTCGAACGGCACCTTGTTGAGCTTCTTCGCGATGTCGGCGACCTGCAGCTGCAGCTCGTCGAGCGTGTTCGGCACGGTCGGCAGTTCGACCGGCTGGCGCGTCGGATCGATCTTCACGGGCGCGGCCTTCGGGAAGAAGTCGAGCGCCACGTACAGCTGGCTCGTCAGCAGGTTGCCGGTGCGCAGCTGCGCGCGCAGGCCGTGCTGGATCAGCCGCCTCAGGATCTCGCCGCGCTCCGCCTCGCCGCGCTTCTGGATCGCATCGCGGAAACGCTTGCCGAGCCGCTCCGGATAGAGATTGAGCGTGACCGGCATCATGAACGACCGGGTGGCCGGATCGAAGTCGATCCCGATGCTGGTCACCTGGCCGAGCTCGATACCGCGGAAGTCGACCGGCGCGCCCACCGCGAGCCCGCGCAGCGACTGGTTGAAGTTCAGCACCACCTGGACCGGCGCGCCGTCCGGGGCGCGCATCGCGTCCGCCTCGTCGGAGCCGAGCCGGAAGGTCGTGTTGTTCGGCGCGTTCGCGCCGGCCGTCTGGTCCGCGGGCGCCTGGAACGCGATGCCGCCGAGGATCACGGTCGCGAGCGACTGCGTGTTGAGCTTCAGGCCGCTCGAATCGAGCCGCAGGTCGACGCCGCTCGCCTGCCACCAGCGCGAGTTCAGGCCGACGTACTGATCGTACGGCGCGTTCACGAACACGTTGAAGGTCACGCCCGTGCCTTCCTTGTCGAGCGAGAAGCCGACCACCTGGCCGACCTGCACGCGCCGGTAGTAGACGGGCGAGCCGATGTCGATCGAGCCGAGCGAATCGCCGCGCAGCACATAGGAGGTGCCCTTCTGGTCGCCCGTGACGGCGGGCGGGGATTCGAGCCCGCTGAAGTTCTTCTCGGTGTCCTGCGAGCGGCCCGCGTCGACGCCGATGTAGGCGCCCGACAGCAGGGTGCTGAGACCCGACACGCCGCTCGCGCCGACCCGCGGCCGCACGACCCAGAAGCGCGAGCCCTTCACCGCGAAATCTTCCGACTCCTTCTTGAGCTGCACGTCGACGAGCACGTGCGACAGGTCTTTCGACAGCGTGATCGCCTTGACCATGCCGATCTCGACGTCCTTGTACTTGACCTGGGTCTTGCCGGGTTCGAGGCCCTCGGCGTTGCGGAAGCTGATCGTGATCTCGGGGCCGCGTTCGAGGACCGACTTGACGACGAGGCCGATGCCGATCAGCGCGGCGACGAGCGGCACGAGCCAGACGAGCGACGGCAGCCAGCCGGAGCGGTGCGTGATGACGGGCTCGGGCGGGGGCGTCGGTTGGCCGCCCCCCGCATTCGGCGCCTGGTGCGGGTCTTGCGGACTATTCATGATGATTCCCTGAGGTTTCGACGGGGTCCCAGATGAGGCGGGGATCGAACTGCATCGAGGCGAGCATGGTCAGGATCACGACCGCGCCGAAGGCGAGCGCGCCGGGGCCGGCGGTGATCACGGCGAGCGAACGGAAGTGGACCAGCGCGACGGTCATGGTGACGACGAAGACGTCGAGCATCGACCAGCGGCCGATGCGTTCGACGAGCCGGTACAGCTTGATGCGCTGCATCGGCCGCCACGCCGAGCGGCGCTGCGCGGTGGTCGCGAGGATCACGAGCACGCCGAGCTTGAGCATCGGCACGAGCACGCTCGCGACGAACACGATGACGGCGAGCGGCCACTCGCCGGACACCCAGAAATAGACGACGCCGCTCATGATCGTGTTGTCCTGCACGCCGACGATCGAGGTGGTGCGCATGATCGGCAGCAGGTTCGCGGGGATGTAGAGGATCACCGCGGCGAGCAGCAGCGCCCAGGTGCGGTTGATGCTGTTCGGGATCCGCAGGTGCAGCGCGGCGCCGCAGCGCGCGCAGGGCTCGCCGGCGGGGTTGCGCAGCTTTTGCACGTGGCCGCACGCATGGCAGCTCGCGTGGCCCGAGCGGGCGGCGCTCAGCGGGCTCACCGGACGGCTGCCTTGCCGCCGCCGGCGGCGGGCGCGGCGCGGCGCGCGTCGAGGTCGTCGGCGAGATCCCACAGGGTGCGCGGGTCGAACATCACGACGACGGCGAGCATCAGCGTCAGCGCGGCGAAAGCAAACAGCGCCGCTTCGGGGATCACGCGCGCGAGGCTCACCATCTTGACGATGGTGACGAGAACGCCGAGCATGAAGACCTCGATCATCCCCCACGGGCGGACGAGCTGGATCGCGCGCAGCACGCGGTTGAAGCCGGGCGGCACGTAGCCCGCGCGCAGCGGGAACAGCAGATAGAGCAGCGCGGCCAGCTCGATCAGCGGGAACAGCAGCGTCGAGCAGAACACCATCGCGGCGACGATCCGCATGTCCTGGTTCCACAGCGTCTCGAGCGCGCCCATCAGCGTGGTGCGCACGCGCATGCCGTTGAGATCCATCTCGAGAATCGGGAAAGCCTGCGCGATCAGGAAGGTGATCAGCGCGCCGAGCGTGAGCGCGCAGATCTTTTCGATCTGTGTCGAGGTGTTGCGGTAGAGCAGCCCGTCACAGCGCGGGCAGCGCGCGATCTGTTTGCCGCTCAGGCGCGGTTTGTGCAACAGTGCGTCGCATTCGTGACAGGCAATCAGGTCGTTTCTATCCATATGGAGCATGGTTGCGCGGTGTCGTGGGCGACGGGCGGGCAGGCTGGAACCCGCGCCAATCTTACCAAATGGCGCTTTTCGCGGGGCTGGAGGCGTGCTTCGGCCGCCCGCCCGGGCAGCGGCCTGGATGACAGAATCGTCATTTTTGCATGCCTGCTGCTGCCCGCAGGTTGAGGTAGCATGGCGGCCTTGACCTTGTGCGGCGCGGCTGCGCTCCGCCGGTCCGGCTTTTCGCTCACCTGAGGAACCCATGGCATCGAGTCCCGTCCCCGCGCCGACATCGTACACGCGCACCGCGATCGCGCTGCACTGGCTGATCGCGCTCCTGATCGTCTGCGGCTTCGCGCTCGGCTGGGTGATGACGGACATTCCCGGCTTCACGCCGACCAAGCTCAAGTACTACTCGTGGCACAAGTGGCTCGGCGTGACGGTGTTCGCGCTCGCGATCCTGCGGCTGCTGTGGCGCGCGACCCATGTGCCGCCGCCGCTCGCGAACACCATCCCGGCGCTGCAGCGGTTCGGCGCGCATGCCGTGCACGTCCTGCTGTACCTGCTGATGTTCGCGATCCCGCTGAGCGGCTACCTGTACAGCTCGGCGTCGAACATCCCGGTGGTGTACCTCGGCATCGTCCCGCTGCCGCGCCTGATCGACCCGGATCCGGCGCTCAAGGAACTGCTGAAGACGCTGCACGTGACGCTCAACTACGGCCTGCTGGCGCTCGTCGCGCTGCACGCGGCGGCGGCCGTCAAGCACCAGTGGCTCGATCGCGACGGCGTGCTGTCGCGCATGCTTCCCTTTCTCAAGTAAGGATCGTCCATGAAAACTCCGTTCGTCCGCCCCCTGGCCGCGCTGTTCGTCACCGCCGCGCTCGTCGCCTCCGCCTCCGCGCTCGCGCAGGTCGACCTGGCGAAGAGCAAGGTTTCCGCCGTGTCGAAGCAGATGAACGTGCCGACCGAAGGCGTGTTCAAGAAGTTCAGCGCGCAGATCAAGTTCGACCCGGCCAAGGCCGCGCAGGGCAGCGCGCAGGTGACGATCGACGTCGCGAGCTATGATCTCGGCGACAAGATGTACAACGATCAGGTCGCGGGCAAGGAGTGGTTCGACGCGAAGACGTACCCGCAGGCGACCTTCGCGTCGTCCGCGATCGCGCCCGCGGGCGGCAACAAGTACAACGTCACGGGCAAGCTGACCATCAAGGGTCACGCCGGGACGATCACGGTGCCCGTGACCGTCACGCAGAACGGCGCGACGCAGACCTTCGACGGCGTGCTGCCGATCAAGCGCTCGGCGTACGCGATCGGGACGGGCGAATGGAAGGACACGTCGGTCGTCGCCGACGAGGTGCAGATCAAGTTCCACATCGTTGCCGCGAAGTAATCGCGCGGCGCGCATTTGCAGCAACCGTTGCGCCGTTCGAGAGGCGGCGCCGTCACAAGGAGAGAGAGTTGAAGAAACATCTGATGATCGCGGCCGGTGCGCTCGCCGCTGCGCTGTCGTGCTCGGCGTTCGCTGAATCGGCCACCTACCAGTTCGATCCGAGCCATACGTATCCGAGCTTCGAGGCCGATCACTTCGGCGGCCTGTCGGTGTGGCGCGGCAAGTTCGACATCTCGAGCGGCACCGTGACGCTCGATCGCGCGGCGAAGACGGGCACCGTCGAGGTGACGACCAAGATCGCCTCGATCCATACCGGCAGCGCCAAGCTCGACGAGCATCTGCAGACCGCGGACTTCTTCGATGCCGCGAAGTACCCGGACGCGGTCTACAAAGGCACGATCAAGTTCGAGGGCGACAAGCCGTCGAAGGTGGTCGGCAACCTGACGCTGCACGGCGTGACCAAGCCGCTCACGCTCGACATCGAGTCGTTCAAGTGCATGCCGCATCCGATGCTCAAGCGTGAAGTGTGCGGCGTCGACGCGGAAGGCGAATTCAACCGCGACGACTTCGGTCTCGATTACGGCAAGCAGTACGGCTTCAAGATGAAGACGAAGCTGCTGATCACGGCCGAGGCGGTCAAGCAGTAAGCCGCATCGCGCCCGCCCAGCGCCGCCGCGTCCGGATCCGGACGCGGCGGTTTGCTTTTGGGGCGCGGAATATTGCCGCTCGGCCGGCGTGGGGCGCCCTTATAATTTTTGCGCGGCGCGATCCGCCACGACACACCCAACGACACACCCATACACGATCCAGGAGACCCGCATGCGCGTCACGCCCGTCGCTGTCCCATCCGTCGTTGCCGTTTCGCCGCGCGTGTGGCGCGCCGTCGTGGCCGCGTCGATCGGCAATGCGCTCGAATGGTTCGATCTCGTCGTGTACGGTTTCTTCGCCGTCACGATCGCGAAGCTGTTCTTCCCGACGGGCGACGACACCGTATCGCTGCTGCTGACGCTCGGCACCTTCGGCGCGTCGTTCGTGATGCGCCCGCTCGGCGCGATCGTGCTCGGCGCCTACGCGGACCGCGTGGGCCGCAAGGCGGCGCTCACGCTGTCGATCCAGCTGATGATGGCGGGCACCCTGATCATCGCGGTGCTGCCGACCTACGCGACGATCGGCATCGCCGCGCCCCTGATCCTGGTGTGCGCGCGGCTCTTGCAAGGCTTCTCCGCCGGCGGCGAGTTCGGCAGCGCGACCGCGTTCCTCGCCGAACACGTGCCGGGGCGGCGCGGCTTCTTCGCCAGCTGGCAGATCGCGAGCCAGGGCCTGACGACGCTCCTGGCCGCGCTGTTCGGCACCTTCCTCAACGCCGGGCTGTCGGGCGCGCAGATGATGGCGTGGGGCTGGCGGGTGCCGTTCTGCTTCGGGCTGCTGCTCGGGCCGGTCGCGTACTACCTGCGCAGGCGGGTCGACGAGACGCCGGAATTCCTCGCGGCGGCCGGCAGCGCGCGGCCGCTGCGCGATACGCTGGCGTCGCACAAGGCGCGGCTCGCGACGGCGGTCGGCGTGATCGTGCTCGGCACCGTGGCGACCTACCTCGTGCTGTTCATGCCGACCTACGGCGTCAAGGAGCTGAAGCTCGCGCCGTCCGCCGCGTTCGCGGCGATTCTCGTCGTCGGCGTGATCCAGACCGTGCTCGCGCCGCTCGTCGGCCACTGGTCGGATCGGCACGGCGCCGTGACCGTGATGCTCGCGCCCGCGTGCGCGCTCCTCGTGCTGATCTATCCGGCGTTCGCGTGGCTCGTCGCGCGGCCGTCGTTCGCCACGCTGATCGCGGTGCAGGCGGGGTTCGCGGTGCTGATGACCGGCTATTTCTCCGCGCTGCCGGGGCTGCTGTCCGAACTGTTCCCGGTCGAGACGCGCACCACCGGGATGTCGCTCGCGTACAACCTCGCGGTCACGCTGTTCGGCGGCTTCGGGCCGTTCATCATCGCCTGGCTGATCGGCGCGACGGGCCTGCCGACCGCGCCGAGCTTCTACCTGATGTTCGCGGCGGTCATCAGCATCGCGGCGCTCGCGGTGCTGCGCAGGCGCTTCGGCATGCGTTGAGCGCGGGGCGGGCCAAAGAAAAAGGCCGGTTCGCATCGAACCGGCCTTCGGGGACCCGGGTGGGGGCGGCGCTTAAACCTGCGCGCCCGCGTTCGGATCGTTCGGATCGTGCGCGGACTTCCTGTCCTTCACGAGATCCTCGCGGCGGATGCCGAGCCACATCGCGAGCGAGCCCGCGACGAACACCGACGAGTAGATGCCGAACATGATGCCGACCGTCAGCGCGAGCGCGAAGTAGTGCAGCGTCGGGCCGCCGAAGAAGAACATCGACAGCACCATCATTTCCGTCGAGGTGTGCGTGATGATGGTGCGCGACATCGTGCTCGTGATCGCGTGGTTGATCACTTCCGGGACCGTCATCTTGCGCTCGCGGCGGAAGGTCTCGCGGATCCGGTCGAAGATGACGACCGACTCGTTGACCGAGTAGCCGAGCACCGCGAGGATCGCGGCCAGCACCGACAGCGAGAACTCCCACTGGAAGAACGCGAAGAAGCCGAGAATGATCACCACGTCGTGCAGGTTCGCGATGATGCCGGCGACCGCGTACTTCCATTCGAAGCGGAACGACAGGTAGATCACGATGCCGATCACGACGCAGAGCAGCGCGAGCATGCCGTCGGTCGCCAGCTCCTTGCCGACCTGCGGGCCGACGAACTCGACGCGCTGCAGCTGCACGTCGGCGTTCTGCGCCTTCAGGCCCGCCATCACCTGATCGCTCTGCTGCGCGGACGTGAGCCCCTGCTTGAGCGGCAGGCGGATCAGTACGTTGCGCGAGGTGCCGAAGTTCTGCACCTGCGCGTCCGGGTAGCCGAGCGAGCCGAGCGTCGCGCGCACCGGTTCGAGCTGCGCGGTCTGCTGGTACTGCACTTCGATCACGGTGCCGCCCGTGAACTCCACGGACAGGTGCAGGCCGCGATGGAACAGGAAGAACACGGCGGCCAGGAACGTCACGAGCGAAACCACGTTGAAGACCAACGCGTGCCGCATGAACGGAATGTCTTTACGGATGCGGAAAAATTCCATGTGCGTCTCCGGCGCTTATTGGGGCGAACCCGGTTTCTTCGGCGGCAGGCCGGCCTCGGTGCGGCGCCGGGCGACCGGCTTGCCGGCGCGCGGCGCGCTCTTGCGGGCGGCGTCGGCGAGCGCGTTCACCGCCTCGGCGGCGTCGCTGTTCGCGTCCTGGCCGAGATAGGGGGCGGCGCCCGCCGCGTCGGCCGGCTTCCACACCTGGCCGATCGCGAGCGACTTGAGCTTCTTGCGGCCGCCGTACCAGAGGTTCACGAGGCCGCGCGAGAAGAACACCGCGGAGAACATCGAGGTCAGGATGCCGAGGCAGTGCACGATCGCGAACGCGCGGACCGGGCCCGAACCGAACGCGAGCAGCGCGAGGCCGGCGATCAGCGTCGTGACGTTCGAGTCGAGAATGGTCGCCCACGCGTGCGCGTAGCCCTGCTGGATCGCGATCTGCGGCGATGCGCCGGCGCGCAGCTCCTCGCGGATCCGCTCGTTGATCAGCACGTTCGAGTCGATCGCCATGCCGAGCGCGAGCGCGATGGCGGCGATGCCGGGCAGCGTGAGCGTGGCCTGCATCATCGACAGCACCGCGATCAGCAGCAGCAGGTTCACCGACAGGCCGATCACCGACACGATGCCGAACAGCATGTAGTAGGCGGCCATGAACACGGCGATCGCGACGAAGCCCCAGATCACCGAATGGACGCCCATCTTGATGTTGTCGGCGCCGAGGCTCGGGCCGATCGTGCGTTCCTCGATGATCTCCATCGGCGCGGCGAGCGAACCGGCGCGCAGCAGCAGCGCGAGGTCGGCCGCGGCCTGCGGGGTCGGCTGGCCGGTGATCTGGAAGCGGTCGCCGAGTTCGGACTGGATCGTCGCGACCGTCAGCACCTCGCCCTTGCCCTTCTCGAACAGCACCATCGCCATCGGCTTGCCGATGTTGTCGCGCGAGGTCGAGCGCACCGAGCGGCCGCCCGCCGCGTCGAGGCGGATGTTGACGGCGGGGCGCTGGTGATCGTCGAAGCCGGCCGACGCGTCGATGATGCGGTCGCCGGTGAAGATCACCTGCTTGCGCAGCAGCACGGGCGTCTGGCCGTTCTGCATGAACAGCTCGTCGCCCGGCGGGACCGGATCGGTCGCGCTCTTCGGATAGGTGTTGAACGGATCGGCGAGGCGCGCCTCGAGGGTCGCGGTACGGCCGATGATGTCCTTCGCCTTCGCGGTGTCCTGCACGCCCGGCAGCTCGACCACGATGCGGTCGGCGCCTTGCTGCTGCAGGATCGGCTCGGACACGCCGAGTTCGTTCACGCGGTTGTGCAGCGTGGTCAGGTTCTGCTTGAGCGCGGCGTCTTCGACCGCCTTCTGCACCGCCGGCGCGAAGGTGCCGACCACCTGGTAGCTGCCGTTGCCCGAGCGGGTCGCCCATTGCAGTTCGCTGACCGACGAGGCGAGCAGCTTGCGCGCGTCCTCGGCCGTGTCCTGGTCGGCGAAGTTCGCGACCACCGACTGATCGACGCGGTTCACGCCGCCGTCGCGCAGGCCCTTGTCGCGCAGCAGCGTGCGGGCGTCGGAGGCGTCGGAGTCGAGCTTCTTGGTGAGCGCGCCGGTCATGTCGACCTGGAGCAGGAAGTGGACGCCGCCGCGCAGGTCGAGGCCGAGATACATCGGCAGCGCGTGCAGGGCGGTCAGCCAGCGCGGCGACGCGCTTTGCAGGTTCAGCGCGACGACGTATTGCGGATCGCTGGGATCGGCATTGAGCGTCTTTTGCAGCAGATCCTTCACGCGCAGCTGGGTATCGGTGTCCTTGAGCCGCACGCGGATGTTCGCGTTGCTCGAGCTCGTGTCGAACGTGATGTCGTCGGGGGTGACCTGGTTGGCCTGAAGCGCCGCTTCAACCTGGGCGAGCGTGCCCGCGTCGAGCTTGATCGTGGCCTTGCCGCTCGACACCTGCACCGCCGGCGCTTCGCCGTAGAAATTGGGCAATGTGTACAGAAGGCCGATGGCGAGCGCCACGACCATCACGACAAATTTCCAGAGTGGGTAACGATTCATGAGGGACCCGGACGGGATGTTGGCTGGAAAGCATCGCGTCCGGCGCCGCGGCGCCCGGTGGGGCGGCGCGAGGGCCGGACGCTCGGGAAGGGCTTACAGCGCCTTGATCGTGCCCTTCGGCAGGATGGTCGTGACCGCGGCCTTCTGCACCGTGATCTCGGTGCCTTCGGCGATCTCGACGCCGATATATGCGTCGGTGACCTTCGTCACCTTGCCGACCAGGCCGCCGCTCGTCACGACTTCATCGCCCTTGGCCATCGCGGAGAGCATGTTGCGATGCTCCTTCTGACGCTTCATCTGCGGGCGGATCATGATGAAGTAGAGCACCGCGAACATCAGGATGAGCGGCAGGAAGCTCATCAGGCTCGATTCGGCGCCGCTTGCGGCGCCTTGCGCGTAGGCGTTGGAAATGAACGACAAGGACACGTTGGTCTCTCCGTTAGGGAAGATCTGAAAAATAAGCCGATTATTCTACCACCGGCCCCTACCGCGACGAACCCGCAAATGGGCTTGCGGATCAAGCTGTTAATGCCTCGAACGCCGCAGTAAGTGCTTGCGTGGAAAGCATATTGTAATATTCGGCCGGGTCGGCGGTGGAAGGTATCCCATCAAAAATAGTACAAGTCTGAAATTTCAATGGGATGGCGGGCGGGACGGCATGCGCGAGGGGCGCGGCGCCTCGGATGCCGCGGGCGGGGCGGCTACGGTCCGGGGTCAAGGTCGATTCAGGGGGAACGGGGCGAAGCGTCGCGGGCCGCCCGCGCGGCGGGTGATCGAGGCCGTTGAAGTGGAATTCCCGCGCCGTCGCTTCGGGCGGTCGATGCGGCCGGGCCCGGCTTGACGGCCGCGCATCCCGAGCAACAGGAACGGAACAGTCTCGAAACCCGGAAGGGGCATGCCCCTCCGTCTCCCGCGCGAGGCGTCCGGGCCCCGTCAGTCGACCCCTCTCGCCCGATCCTCCGCGAAGCGCCGGCGGAACGCGTCGAACGTGTGCGTCTCGATCGCCTCGCGCATCTCGCGCATCAGTTCGAGGTAGTAGTGCAGGTTGTGGATCGTGTTCAGCTGCGCGCCGAGGATCTCGCCGACCCGGTGCAGGTGATGCAGGTAGCCGCGCGAGAAGTTGCGGCACGTGTAGCAGCCGCAGGTCGCGTCGAGCGGCTTCAGCGAATTCTTGTGCGTCGCGTTGCGGATCTTCACGTCGCCGAAGCGCGTGAACAGCCAGCCGTTGCGCGCGTTGCGGGTCGGCATCACGCAGTCGAACATGTCGACCCCGGCCGCGACGCCCGCGACCAGATCCTCCGGCGTACCCACGCCCATCAGGTAGTGCGGCTTGTCGGCGGGCAGCTTCGGCGCGACGTGCTGCAGCACGCGCATCATGTCCTCCTTCGGCTCGCCGACCGAGAGCCCGCCGATCGCGAGGCCGTGGAAGCCCAGCTCGGACAGCCCCGCCAGCGATTCGTCGCGCAGGTCCTCGAACATCCCGCCCTGCACGATGCCGAACAGCGCGTTCGGATTGCCGAGGCGCTCGAACTCGTCGAGCGAGCGCTTGGCCCAGCGCAGCGACATCCGCATCGAATCGGCCGCTTCCTGGTGCGTGGTCGGCACGCCGTCGGTCGCGTAGGGCGTGCACTCGTCGAACTGCATCACGACGTCCGAGTTCAGCACCTTCTGGATCTGCATCGACACTTCCGGCGACAGGAACAGCCGGTCGCCGTTGATCGGCGACGCGAAAGTCACGCCGTCCTCGGTGATCTTGCGCAGGTCGCCGAGCGAGAACACCTGGAAGCCGCCCGAATCGGTCAGGATCGGCCGGTTCCAGCCCATGAAGCGATGCAGGCCGCCGTGCGCCTCGATGGTTTCGAGGCCCGGACGCAGCCACAGGTGGAACGTGTTGCCGAGGATGATCTGCGCATGCATCTCTTCCAGTTCGCGCGGCTGGGTCGCCTTCACCGTGCCGTAGGTGCCGACCGGCATGAAGATCGGCGTCTCGACCACGCCGTGATTGAGCGTGACGCGGCCGCGGCGCGCGTGGCCGTCGGTCGTCAGCAGTTCGAACTTGAGGCCGTTGTGCGGACGGATGTCCGCGGACGTATCGTGGGATGAACCTTCGGTCATCGCTGGAACTCCTTGCCACCGGAAGATGCTTTGCATGGGACCGGAGTATGCGCTGAAGCGCCCACTCCGGATCGACACGTCCGGCGCAGTTTGAGGAACGCCGCCGGTGGACCGGCGGCGGGGAAAGCGGGAGGGATCGGGCGACGCGCGACACGCGCCGTCCGGCCCCGGATATCAGGCCGGCTCCGCGCGCGTGAGCAGCATCGCGTCGCCGTAGCTGAAGAAGCGGTAGCGCTCGGCGATCGCGTGGCGATACGCCGCGCGGATCGTCTCGACGCCCGCGAACGCGGACACCAGCATCATCAGCGTCGACTTCGGCAGGTGGAAATTCGTCACGAGCCGGTCGACCACGCGGAACCGGTAGCCGGGCGTGATGAAGATGTCGGTCTCGGCGCGCACCGGCGCGAGCGGCCGGCCGGCCGCCTCGGCGTCGCGCGCGGCCGATTCGAGCGCGCGCATCGAGGTGGTGCCGACCGCGATCACCTTGCCGCCGCGCGCGCGCGTGGCGGCGAGGCGGTCGACGAGCGGCTGGCCCAGCTCGTACCACTCGCTGTGCATCTTGTGCTCGGCGATGTTGTCGACGCGCACCGGCTGGAACGTGCCCGCGCCGACGTGCAGCGTCAGCGTCGCGTGCTCGACGCCCAGCGCGTCGAGCCGTTCGAGCAGCGCGGCGTCGAAGTGCAGGCCGGCGGTGGGCGCGGCGACCGCGCCCGGCTGGCTCGCGAACACCGTCTGGTAGCGCGTCTCGTCGGTCGCGTCCGGGTCGTGCTCGATGTAGGGCGGCAGCGGCAGCCGGCCGTGGCGCTCGATCAGGGTCAGACAGTCCTCGGGGAAGTGCAGCGTGAAGAACGGCTCGACCCGCTCGCCGACCGTCACGTCGAACGCGTCGGCGAGCCGCAGCGTGGTGCCGGCGGCCGGGCTCTTGCTCGCGCGGATCTGCGCGAGCGCCGTGCGAGCGCCGGTGATGCGCTCGACCAGCACCTCGATCCGGCCGCCGCTCGCCTTGTGGCCGAAGAAGCGCGCTTTCAGCACCTTGGTGTCGTTGAACACGAGCAGGTCGCCCGGCGCGAGGCACGACGGCAGCTCGGTGAAACGGCGGTCGACGAGGCGCGGGGGCGCCACCTCCAGCAGGCGGCTGGCGCTGCGCTCGGGCAGCGCGGTCTGGGCGATCAGCTCGGGCGGCAGATCGAAATCGAAATCGGAAAGCGTGAACATACGGACTGGTTCGAGGCGGCCGGGCGCGCCGCGCATGGGGCGGGCGCCGCGCGAGCCGCTATGATGGCGGGGTTGCGCGGTTTGCCGGCGTCGCTCGTTCGGACGACGGGAAAGCCGCTATTGTACTTGCAAGCGATCTGCCCGATGCCCGTATCCGCCCGCCGTTCCGCCACCGCTGTCGATGCCGCCGATGCCGTCGCGCCCGCCGAGGCCGACGGACCCGCCGACCTGGCCGGGTCCGCGGCGACGGATCCGCCCGCCGCGCCCGCGCCCGCGCCGCGCCGCCGGCGCACCGCCGACGGCCGCCTGGAGCCCGCCGCCGCAGCCGTTCCCGCGAAGAAGGCGAAGAAGGCGGCCCCCGCCAAGCCGGTGCGCACCGCCGACAAGCTCGCCAAGCTCGGGCTCACGCGCTCGATCGACCTCGTGCTGCACCTGCCGATGCGCTACGAGGACGAGACCACGCTCACGCCGATCGGCGAGCTGCTGCCGGGCGAGATCGCCCAGGCGGAAGGCGTCGTGGTCGACAACGAGATCACCTACCGGCCGCGTCGCCAGCTGGTCGTGAAGCTGCGCGACGACGCGGGCGTGGAACTGGCGCTGCGCTTCCTGAATTTCTACGGCTCCCAGGTCAAGCAGATGGCGGTCGGCCAGCGGCTGCGCGTGCGCGGCGACGTGCGCGGCGGCTTCTTCGGGCTCGAGATCGTGCATCCGGCGGTGCGCGTCGTCGACGAGGACGCGCCGCTGCCGCAGGCGCTCACGCCCGTCTATCCGAGCACGGCGGGGGTGTCGCAGGCGTATCTGCGCAAGGCGATCGACAACGCGCTCGACCACACGCCGCTGCCCGAGCTGCTGCCCGCCGCGGTCGCCGACGCGTACCTGAAGCCGCTCGCGGTGCCGCCGCTCGCGGACGCGGTGCGGATGCTGCACCACCCGGGCGTGGACGCCGACGAGACCGCGCTCATCGACGGCACCCACCCGGCCTGGGTGCGGATCAAGTTCGACGAGCTGCTCGCGCAGCAGCTGTCGCTCAAGCGCGCGCACGAGGAGCGCCGCACGCGCGCGGCGCCGGCGATGCCGACGCGCGCGCGCGACGACGCGGCGTCGCTGAGCGCGCGCCTGTACGCGGCGCTGCCGTTCTCGCTGACGAACGCGCAGGAGCGCGTGGTCGCGGAGATCGGGCGGGACTTGACCGAGCCGCATCCGATGCAGCGGCTGCTGCAGGGCGACGTCGGCAGCGGCAAGACCGTGGTCGCGGCGCTCGCGGCGGCGCAGGCGATCGACGCGGGCTACCAGGCCGCGCTGATGGCGCCGACCGAGATCCTCGCGGAACAGCACGCGCGCAAGCTGCGCGCGTGGCTCGAACCGCTCGGCGTGTCGGTCGCGTGGCTCGCGGGCAGCCTCAAGGCGCGCGACAAGCGCGCGGCGATCGAGGCGGCCGCGCTCGGCACGGCGCAGCTCGTGATCGGCACCCACGCGATCATCCAGGACAGCGTGACGTTCGCGCGGCTCGGCCTCGTGATCGTCGATGAGCAGCATCGCTTCGGCGTCGAGCAGCGCCTCGCGCTGCGGGCCAAGGCGGCCGGCGCGGCCGACGGCGCGCAGGGCTTCCAGCCGCACCAGCTGATGATGTCGGCGACGCCGATCCCGCGCACGCTCGCGATGACCTATTACGCGGATCTCGAGGTCTCGACGATCGACGAGCTGCCGCCCGGCCGCACGCCGATCATGACCCGGCTCGTCGGCGACGCGCGCCGCGAGGAGGTGATCGGCCGGGTGCGCGAGGCGGCGCTGGCGGGCCGCCAGGTGTACTGGGTGTGCCCGTTGATCGAGGAAAGCGAGACCCTGCAGCTGCAAACCGCGGTCGAGACCTTCGAGACGCTCGTCGCGGCGCTGCCCGAGCTGCGCGTCGGCCTCGTGCACGGGCGGCTGCCGCCCGCCGAGAAGGCGGCGGTGATGGACGCGTTCTCGCGCAACGAGGTGCAATTGCTGGTCGCGACCACGGTGATCGAGGTCGGCGTCGACGTGCCGAACGCCTCGCTGATGGTGATCGAGCACGCCGAGCGCTTCGGCCTCGCGCAGCTGCACCAGCTGCGCGGGCGGGTCGGGCGCGGCACCGCCGCGTCGGTGTGCGTGCTGATGTACAGCGGCCCCTTGTCGCTCGCCGGCCGCGCGCGGCTGAAGACGATGCGCGAGACCACCGACGGCTTCGAGATCGCGCGGCGCGACCTCGAAATCCGCGGCCCGGGCGAATTCCTCGGCGCGCGCCAGTCGGGCGCGGCGATGCTGCGTTTCGCCGACCTGGAGCAGGACGGCTGGCTGATCGAGCCGGCCCGCGAGGCGGCGGCGCGGCTGATCGCCGCTCATCCCGAGGTCGTCATCCAGCACCTCGCGCGTTGGCTCGGCGCGCGCGAACAGTACCTGAAGGCCTGATCGGCATGCGCGCCGCAACAGCGCTTTTCGTCGTGGAAGGTTGGCGAATCGGCTCAACCGGTGTATAAATTAAATCTATCGCTCGTTTATTATTGATTGACCCACAATGACGCTTACTGAATTGAAGTACATCGTCGCGGTTGCGCGCGAGCGGCATTTCGGCCGCGCGGCCGAGGCCTGCTTTGTCAGCCAGCCGACACTGTCGGTGGCGATCAAGAAGCTCGAGGACGAGCTCAATGTGCAGATCTTCGAGCGCGGCGCCAGCGAGGTCAGCGTCACGCCGATCGGCGACCAGATCGTCACCCAGGCGCAGCGCGTGCTCGAGCAGACCTTCGCGATCAAGGAGATCGCGAAGCAGGGCAAGGACCCGCTCGTCGGCCCGTTCCGGCTCGGCGTGATCTATACGATCGGGCCCTATCTGCTGCCGACGCTCGTCAAGCAGATGATCCACAGCGTGCCGCAGATGCCCTTGATGCTGCAGGAGAACTACACGCTGAAGCTGCTCGAACTGCTCAAGCAGGGCGAGATCGACGCGGCGATCATGGCGCTGCCGTTCCCCGAGACCGGCCTGATGGTGCGGCCGCTGTACGACGAGCCGTTCGTCGTCGCGCTGCCGTCCGGGCATCCGTGGGAAAAGCGCCATACCATCGACGCAGCCGATCTGAAGCAGGAAACCATGCTGCTGCTCGGCAACGGGCACTGCTTCCGCGACCACGTGCTCGGCGTCTGCCCCGAGTTGATGCGCTTCTCGCAGACGGCCGACGGGATCCAGAAGACCTTCGAGGGCTCGTCGCTGGAAACCATCCGCCACATGGTCGCGAGCGGCGTCGGGATCACCGTGCTGCCGCGCATGTCGGTCGCCGAGGTGCGCCCGCATACCCGCGCGCAGGATGCCGACCTGCTGTCCTACGTGCCGTTCGACGAGCCCGCGCCGGACCGGCGCGTCGTGCTGGTCTGGCGCAAGAGCTTCACGCGCATGCCGGCGATCGACGCGATCAGCGATGCGATCGTCGCGTGCGGGCTGCCGGGCGTGACGAAACTCGACATGCCCGCGACGCTCAACTGAGCGCGTCTTGCGACCGGGGTCCGCCCCGGTTTTATTTTGCCTATTTGATAGATAAATTTTATAGATTTGTATGTATCGATAGTTTTATATAAGATGCCTGACATGTTCCAACCCACGGCGACCGGCAGCGAAGGCCGCCCGACCACGACAGAGAGGAGGGGTGCCATGACCGACATCATGACCTGGGCCGCGCGGCGGAACCCTTGGCCGCGTTCGACGCTCGTCATCCAGGCGAAGCGCGCGATGCGGGGCTGGGAGCCGATCGCCTGCGCCTTCCTCGCGGATCGCGCGCTGGCCCACTGAGCCCGCGCACCGCCGCGCTCCCCGATACCGTTTGCCCATTGAGCCTCATGAAAGGAGTACCAGGATGACCGACAACAAGACCCTCACGAGCGCCGCGGGCGCCCCCGTTGCCGACAACCAGAACTCGCTGACGGCGGGCCCGCGCGGCCCGGTTGCGCTGCAGGACGTATGGCTGCTCGAAAAGCTCGCCCACTTCGACCGCGAGGTGATTCCGGAGCGGCGCGTGCACGCGAAGGGCTCGGGCGCGTTCGGCACGCTGCGCGTCGAGCACGACATCTCGAAGTACACGAAGGCGAAGCTGTTCGCGCAGGTCGGCAAGGAAACGCCGCTGTTCATGCGCTTCTCGACCGTCGCGGGCGAGCGCGGCGCGGCCGACGCCGAGCGCGACGTGCGCGGCTTCTCGATCAAGTTCTACACGGAAGAGGGCAACTGGGACGTGGTCGGCAACAACACGCCGGTGTTCTTCATCCGCGATCCGCTCAAGTTCCCGGACTTCATCCACACGCAGAAGCGCGATCCGTACACGAACCTGCGCAGCAACGTGGCGGCGTGGGACTTCTGGTCGCGCCATCCGGAAGCGCTGCACCAGATCACGATCCTGATGAGCGATCGCGGCATCCCGAAGAACTACCGGCAGATGCACGGCTTCGGCTCGCACACGTTCTCGTTCTACAACGCGGACAACCAGCGTTTCTGGGTGAAGTTCCATTTCAAGTCGCTGAACGGCATCGAGAACTACACCGACGCCGAGGCCGCCCAGGTGGTCGCGGGCGACCGCGAGAGCGCGCAGCGCGACCTGATCGATTCGATCGACGCGGGCCGCTTCCCGAAGTGGGCGTTCCGGATCCAGGTGATGCCCGAAGCCGACGCGGCGAAGCTGGCGTACAACCCGTTCGACATCACCAAGGTGTGGCCGCACAAGGCGTACCCGCTGATCGACGTCGGCACGATCGAACTGAACCGCAACGCGGCGAACTATTTCGCGGACGTCGAGCAGGCCGCGTTCACGCCGGCCAACGTGGTGCCGGGCATCGGCTTCTCGCCGGACCGCCTGCTGCAGGGCCGCCTGTTCTCGTACGGCGACACGCAGCGCTACCGGCTCGGCGTGAACCATCACCAGATCCCGGTGAACGCGCCGCGCTGCCCGTTCCACGCGTCGCACCGCGACGGCGCGATGCGCACCGACGGCAACCTCGGCGGCACGGTGAACTACGAGCCGAATCGCTTCGGGCAGTTCGCGCAGGATCGCAACGCACTGGAGCCGGCGCTCGCCGCGGGCGCGGTCGATCACTACGACCACCGCGAGGACGGCGATTACCACAGCCAGCCGGGCGCGCTGTTCCGTCTGTTCGACGCCGCGCAGCGCGAGCGCCTGTTCGGCAACATCGCCCGCCACATCAACGGCGTGCCGGCCGAGATCATCGAGCGGCAGCTCGAACACTTCGCGAAGGCCGACCCGGCCTACGCGGCGGGCGTGAAGGCCGCGCTCGCGAAGCTGGCGAAATAAGCGCCGCGCGGCGGGGCCGCATGGCGACGCGGCGCGGCCCCGCCGCGCAGCCTGACGGAGAAACGACCATGACTGAACTGATACTCGAACGCCGCGCGCTCGCCGCGCAAGCCCTGCCGGCCGTCGCGCTGCGTCGCCTGGTCGGCTTCGCGGTGGTCGGCGGCGGCGCGGTGGTGCTGCTCGCGCAACTGGCCCGGCTGCTGGCGGGCGGCTGAGCGCGGCAGCGTGCCGCACGCCGCCGCATCCGGCGGCGCGGCGCGCGCACGCTACACTGCGCAGGCTCGCGACGCGCGCCCGCCGGCCGCGTCCGAGGCGTGTTCCCTGGTTCAACCGATTGCTCAAGGAGTCCGGAAGATGGCCAAGAAAGGCACCGCAACGCAGATCAACATCGGCATCAGCGACAAGGATCGCAAGAAGATCGCGGACGGTTTGTCGCATCTGCTCGCCGACACGTACACGCTCTATATGAAGACGCACAACTTCCACTGGAACGTGACGGGCCCGATGTTCAACTCGCTGCATCTGATGTTCGAGACGCAGTACAACGAACTGTGGCTCGCGGTCGACCAGGTGGCCGAACGGATCCGCACGCTGGGCGTGGCCGCGCCGGGCACCTATCGCGAGTTCGCGAAGCTGTCGTCGATACCCGAGGCGGAGGGCGTGCCGGCCGCGGAAGACATGATCCGCCAACTGGTCGAGGGCCACGAGGCGGTGGTGCGCACCGCGCGCGCGATCTTCCCGACCGCCGACGCCGCCAGCGACGAGCCGACCGCCGACCTGCTCACGCAGCGTCTGCAGATTCACGAGAAGACCGCCTGGATGCTGCGCTCGCTGCTCGCGTGACG
Source organism: Burkholderia sp. GW821-FHT14F03 (assembly GCF_058803765.1). Taxonomy (NCBI): domain Bacteria; kingdom Pseudomonadati; phylum Pseudomonadota; class Betaproteobacteria; order Burkholderiales; family Burkholderiaceae; genus Burkholderia; species Burkholderia sp. GW821-FHT14F03. Next base: position 25,552 of record NZ_JBXAPG010000044.1, on the reverse strand, counting down.
CGCGGATTCCCACGCCACGCCTCCCGCGTTCCGGGAGGCGTTTTTGCAGGTCGCGACGCGCGCGCCTTGGCGTCGCGCTTCGACAGTTTTAAAATGCAACCGATATGGGCGCGTGGTCCGGCCCGTCCCGGCCGGCTGCGACCCGACCGCATCCCTTCGACGAGCGAAACCGGTATGGCACAACGTAGAGACATGAGCGGCGAAACCTGTCCGGTGGCGCGCACCGTGGACGTGGTGGGCGACCGCTGGTCGCTGCTGATCCTGCGCGATGCGTTCGACGGGGTACGCCGCTTCGGCGAATTCCAGCGCAATCTCGGCATCGCGCGCAACATGCTGACCGACCGGCTGCGGATGCTGGTCGATGCGGGCGTGCTCGCGGTCGCGCCCGCCTCCGACGGCTCGGCGTACCAGGAGTACGTGCTGACGGCGAAGGGCGGCGAGCTGTTCCCGATGATCGTCGCGATGCAGCAATGGGGCGAGGCGCACCTGTTCGGGCCCGGCGAAGCGCATTCGACCCTGGTCGAGCGGCGCAGCGGCCGGCAGGTAGGCGCGATGACGCCGCGCACCCACGGCGGCCGGCCGTTGCGACACGAGGACACGGCCGTGCGGAAAATCGGGTCGGACGATCTCGGGGGCTGAGCGGCCGCCGATTTTGCCGGCGGCGGCGCGCGGTTCTACAATGCCGGGGTTATCCGTTCCCGCGCGAACTCTCGCCCGTTTCCATGCTCGCCCGTTTCCCTCTCTACTGGCGGCTCGTCCGGATGGACAAGCCGATCGGCACGCTGCTGCTGCTGTGGCCCACGCTCAACGCCCTGTGGATCGCGTCGGACGGCCATCCGCCGCCCGCGTATGTGTTCATCTTCGCGCTCGGCACGCTGCTGATGCGCTCGGCCGGCTGCGCGATCAACGACTACGCGGACCGCGACTTCGACCGCCACGTGAAGCGCACGGCCGACCGGCCGCTGACCTCGGGCAGGATTCGCGGCTGGGAGGCGCTCGCGATCGCGGTGGGCCTCGCGCTCGTGTCGTTCCTGCTGATCCTGCCGTTCAACGGGCTCACGAAGGCGCTGTCGGTGGTCGCGGTGTTCGTCGCCGCGAGCTATCCGTTCATGAAGCGTTTCTTCGCGATTCCGCAGGCGTATCTCGGCATCGCGTTCGGCTTCGGCATCCCGATGGCGTTCGCCGCGGTGCAGGACACAGTGCCGCCGCTCGCCTGGGTGATGCTGGTCGCGAACATATTCTGGTCGGTGGCGTACGACACCGCGTACGCGATGGTCGATCGCGACGACGACCTGAAGATCGGCATGCGCACCTCGGCGATCACGTTCGGCCGCTATGACGTGCTGGCGATCATGCTGTGTTATGCCGCGATGTTCGCGATCTACGCCTGGCTCGGCGTGCGGCTCGGCTTCGGGGCGCTGTACTGGCTCGGCTGGGCGGGCGCGGTGGGTTGCTCGATCTACCACTACACGTTGATCAAGGACCGCGAGCGCATGCCGTGCTTCGCGGCGTTCCGCCACAACAACTGGCTGGGCGGCGTGCTGTTCGCGGGGATCGCCGCGCATTACTACGCGGCGGCGTCGTTCTGATCCGCGCCCGGCGCTGACGCCGGTCACGCACCCCGGCAGGCCGCGCGCCTCCCGGGGTGTTTTTTTGCATCGGGCATCGGGCATCGTGACGTCGGGCGTTTCCACGCCGGGCGTCGCTATGCCCGGCGTCATGCCGCACGCGTCACGCCGCGCCCAGTTCGTCGCCCATTTCCTGCGCGCGCGTGCGCGCCGCGAGTACGCCGCGCACGATCGCTTCCTGCACGTGCTGCGCGTCGAACGACGCGAGCGCGGCGGCCGTGGTGCCGCCCTTCGAGGTCACGCGCTCGCGCAGCACGCCGGCCGGTTCGCCCGACTGCGCCGCCAGTTGCGCGGCGCCGGTGAAGGTCGCGACCGCGAGCGCGCGGCCCTGCGCCTCGTCCATCCCGAGCTGGCGCGCGGCTTCCTGCAGCGCTTCGATGAAATAGAACACATAGGCGGGCCCGCTGCCCGAGATCGCGGTGACCGCGTCGAGCTGCGCCTCGTCGTCGAACCAGACGATCTCGCCCACCGCGCCGAGCACCTGCCCGGCCAGCGAGCGGCCGGCCGCGTCGACGCCCGCGAGCGCGGCGAGGCCGGTCACGCCCATGCCGACGAGCGCCGGCGTGTTCGGCATGGCGCGCGCCACGCGCGGATAGCCGCCGAGCCAACGCGACAGGTCCGCGCCGCGGATGCCGGCCGCGATGCTGATCACGAGCTGCCCGGACAGATGCGGCGCGAGCGCCTGCGCGACGTCCTTCAGCACCTGCGGCTTCACCGCGAGCACGAGCGCGTCGTAGCCCGCCAGCGTCGCGTCGATCGCGGCGCCGGTGCGTGCGCCCAGCTCGGCCGCGAGGCGCGCGCGCGCCGCTTCGTTGGGGTCGACGGCGTACAGGTCGTGGGCCGCGACGCCGCGCTTGACGAGGCCGCCGAGCAAGGCGGCCGCCATGTTGCCGCCGCCGATGAATGCGATTTTCATGATGAAGGTCGGAAGTGGAAGAGATCGGGAAAAGAGGGGCTCAGTGCGCGTAGTCGCGCGCGCCGAAGATCGCGGTGCCGATGCGCACGATCGTCGCGCCTTCGTGGACCGCGGCCTCGAGGTCGGCCGACATGCCCATCGACAGCGTGTCGAGCGCGAGACCGTCCGCGCGCAGCTGCTCGAACAGCGCGCGCAATGCGCGATGCGGCGCGCGCTGCGCGTCGGCGCCGCCGGCGGGCTCGGGGATCGCCATCAGCCCGCGCAGCCGCAGCGTGGGCAGCGCGGCGACCGCGTGTGCGACCTCGGCAAGCCGGCCCGGCGCGACGCCGCTCTTCGAGGCCTCGCCGCTGATGTTGACCTGCACGCACACGTTGAGCGGCGGCAGGTGGGCGGGGCGCTGCTCGGCGAGCCGTTGCGCGATCTTCAGGCGGTCGACCGAATGCACCCAGTCGAAGCGCTCGGCGACCGGGCGCGTCTTGTTCGATTGCAGCGGGCCGATGAAATGCCATTCGAGCGACGCGCGCAGATCGGCGAGCGCGTCGATCTTGTCGAGCGATTCCTGCACGTAGTTTTCGCCGAACGCGCGCTGGCCTGCCGCATGGGCGGCGCGCACGTCGTCGGCCGGGAAGGTCTTGGAGACGGCCAGCAGCGCGACCGTGTCCGGCGCGCGGCCGGCCGCGCGCGCGGCGGCGTCGATGCGTTGATGGACGGAGGCGAGGCGGGCGGCGAGATCGGGCATGGCAGGCGGAAACGGAAGCGCCGCGCGCGGGCGGCGGATCGTTTGGATTATACGGACCGCGCGCGGCGGCTGTCGCGCGCTCAGCCGTACAGCAGATGCTCGACGAGCTGGATCCAGTGCGCGACGGGCACTGCCGCGCCGCTTTGCAGATGAGCGATGCAGCCGACGTTGCCCGACACGATCATCTGCGGTTCGAGCGCCTGCAGCTGCGCGAGCTTCTGCTTGCGGAGCCGGTACGACAGCGACGGCTGGGTCAGCGAGTAGGTGCCCGCCGAGCCGCAGCACAGGTGGCTGTCGACGGGCAGGTGCACCTCGATGCCGAGCGTCTCCAGCAACTGCTCGACCTTGCCGCGCGACTGCTGGCCGTGCTGCAGCGTGCAGGGCGGATGGTAGGCGACGGTATGCACCGCGCGCCGCCGCGCGAGCGCGGCCAGCTCGCGCTCGAAACCCGTGAGCAGATCCGACAGGTCGCGCGTGAGCGCGACGATGCGGCGCGCCTTGTCGGCATAGGCGGGATCGTCGCGCAGCAGGTGCGCGTATTCGAGCACGGTCGCGCCGCAGCCGGTGGCGTTCATCACGATCGCCTCGGCGCCCTGTTCGATGTGCGGCCACCAGGCGTCGATGTTGCGGCGCGCGTCGTCGAGCGCGTCCGCGTGATAGTTCAGGTGCAGCCGGATCGCGCCGCAACAGCCGGCCTCGGGCGCGATCACGGCCTGCACGCCGAGCGCGTCGAGCACCCGCGCGGTCGCGATGTTGACGTTGGGCAGCATCGACGGCTGCACGCAGCCGGCCAGCATCAGCATCTTGCGCGGATGCTGCGCGGTCGGCCACGCGAGCGGCCGGGTCTTGGCGGGCACCTTGTCGCGCAGCCGCTTCGGCAGCAGCGGGCGCACCTGCTGGCCGAGCCGCATCACGGGCGAGAACAACGTGGCGTTCGGCACGAGGCTCGCGAGCGCGCGGCGCATCAGGCGCTGCGACGCGGGGCGCGGCACCTTCGCGTCGACGTGGCGGCGGCCGATCTCGACGAGCCGCCCGTACTGCACGCCGGACGGGCAGGTGGTCTCGCAGCTGCGGCAGGTCAGGCAGCGGTCGAGGTGCTGCTGGGTGCTGCGCGTGACGGGCGCGCCCTCGACCATCTGCTTGATCAGGTAGATCCGGCCGCGCGGGCCGTCGAGCTCGTCGCCGAGCAGCTGGTAGGTCGGACAGGTGGCCGTGCAGAAGCCGCAGTGCACGCACTTGCGCAGGATCGCGTCGGCTTCGTCGCCGTCGGGGGTGCCGCGGATGAAATCAGCGAGATTGGTCTGCATCGCGCATTCAGAGATCGAGATAGAGCCGGCCGCGGTTGAAGATGCGCGCGGGATCGAAGGCCGCCTTCAGGCCGCGGTGGATTTTCATCTGCGGCGCGGACAGCGGCGTGAACACGCCCGCGCTGCGATCGTAGCCGTGATCGGCGCGGAACAGCGTCGCATGGCCGCCCGCCTGCTTCGCGCTCATGCGCACGGTTTGCGCGTCGGCGTCGGTGATCCACCAGCGCTGCGCGCCGCCCCATTCCATCATCTGGCTGCCGGGCAGCAGCAGCGGCTCGGTGATCGACGGCATCGACAGGCGCCACAGCGCATGGCCCGCCGGGATCGCGGAGAAGAACGGATCGTTCTGCTCGCGCACGCCGGCCCAGAAGCGCTCGGCCTCGACCGCGTCGACCACCTCGCCGCCGAGCACCATCTTCGCGCTCTTGATCGCGGCCTCGGCGCCCGACACGCGCAGCACCAGCGTGCCGTTGCGCCACGCGCTCGCGCTCACGGGCAGGGGCCGGCCCGCCCATTCGTTGAGCTTGCGCACCGCGTCGGTCGCGCTCATGTCGAAGCGCAGCGTGATCTCGGCGACGGGGCGCGGCAGCACCTTCACCGACAGCGACAGGATCAGTCCGAGCGTGCCGAGCGAGCCGGCCAGGAGGCGCGACACGTCGTAGCCGGCGACATTCTTCACCACCTGCCCGCCGAAGCGCAGCACTTCGCCGCGGCCGTTCATCACGGTGGCGCCGAGCACGAAGTCGCGCGGCGCGCCGGCGCTCGCGCGGCGCGGGCCGGCGAGGCCGGCCGCGAGCGCGCCGCCGAAGGTGGCGTCGCGTCCGAAGTGGGGCGGTTCGAACGGCAGCATCTGGCCGCACTCGGCGAGCGCCGCCTCGACCTGCGCGAGCGGCGTGCCGGCGCGCGCGGTCACGACCAGCTCGGCCGGATCATAGGAGGCGATGCCCTGATAGGCGCGCGTATCGAGGATCTCGCCTTCCAGCGCCTGGCCGTACCAGTCCTTCGTGCCGCCGCCGCGGATCCGCAGGGCGCGGCCGTCCGCGCTGGCCTCGCGGATCCGTTCGGCCCAACCGGCGACGATGTCGTCCTCTTCCATGCGTTCTGTCTCGTTGTGTTTTTCTGTCCGGTCGATTGTACCGGCGCGGCGGCGCCGCACATCCCCGGCTATCCCTAGGATTGGCTTACAGCAGGGACGCGAATCGCGCATTCATGCCGGGGAAATGCCCGAAATCGCCCGCATGGCGGCGGCGCGCGCCGTTTGTCCGGCCCGGCGGCGCGCCGAGCCGGGTGCTCCGCGCCCCCGCAGGAAGGCGCTCGGAGGCGCGCCGTGCCGGGCCGGGCCTTCGCAGGCGCGTTCCATAGGTAAACAGCGTCCGGGCCGCGCGCCTCAGAAGCGCGGCAGGTCGGGGTGCGGCAGCAGGCCGCCGCGCACGTGCAGGCGGCCGTATTCGGCGCAGCGCGCGCGGGTCGGGATGCCCTTGTCGGGATTGAGGAGCCCGGGCGGATCGAAGGCCCGCTTGACCGCGAAGAACGCATCGCGCTCCTGCGGCGAGAACTGCACGCACATCGAGTTCAGCTTTTCCGTGCCGACGCCGTGCTCGCCCGTCACCGTGCCGCCGAATTCGACGCAGGTCTCCAGGATGTCCGCGCCGAACAGCTCGGCGCGGTGCAGCTCGTCGGGATCGTTGGCGTTGAACAGGATCAGCGGGTGCATGTTGCCGTCGCCCGCATGGAACACGTTGATGCACCGCAGCCCGTAGCGCCCCTCCAGCTGCTCGATGCGCGCGAGCAGCGGCCCGATCGCGCGGCGCGGCACGGTGCCGTCCATGCAGTAGTAGTCGGGCGAGATCCGGCCCGCCGCCGGGAACGCGTTCTTGCGCCCGGACCAGAAGCGCAGCCGCTCGGCCTCGGTGCGCGACACCTGGATCCGCGTCGCGCCGTGCTCGCGCAGCACCGCGGTCACGCGCACGACCTCCTCCGCGACCTCCTCGGGCGTGCCGTCCGATTCGCACAGCAGGAGCGCCGCCGCGTCGAGGTCGTAGCCCGCGTGCGTGAACGACTCGACCGCCTGTGTCGCGGGCTTGTCCATCATCTCGAGGCCGGCCGGGATGATGCCGGCCGCGATGATCGCGGCGACCGCCTCGCCACCCTTCACGACGTCGTCGAAGCTCGCCATCACGAGCTGGGCGGTCTGCGGCTTCGGGATCAGGCGCACCGTGACCTCGGTGATGATCGCGAACATGCCTTCGCTGCCGATCGTCACGGCGAGCAGGTCGAGGCCGGGCGTGTCGAGCGCGAGCGAGCCGAACTCGACGATCTCGCCGTCGATCGTCACCGCGCGCACGCGCAGCACGTTGTGGACGGTCAGCCCGTACTTGAGGCAATGGACGCCGCCCGAATTCTCCGCGACATTGCCGCCGATCGTGCAGGCGATCTGCGACGAGGGATCGGGCGCGTAGTAGAGGCCGTAGGGTGCGGCGGCCTCGGAGATCGACAGGTTGCGCACGCCGGGCTGCACGGTGGCCGTGCGCGCGTACGGGTCGACCTCGACGATCCGCTTGAAGCGCGCGAGCGACAGCACGACGCCGAGCGCGATCGGCAGCGCGCCGCCCGACAGGCTCGTGCCCGCGCCGCGCGGCACGATCGGCACGTCCATGCGCCGGCAGATCTGCACGATCCGCTGCACCTGCGATTCGGTTTCGGGCAGCGCGACCGCGAGCGGCAGGCGGCGGTAGGCCGACAGTGCGTCGCATTCATAGGCGGCGGTGTCCTCGTCGCGGTACAGCAGACAGTGCGTCGGCAGCACCGCCATCAGGGCCTGCACGACTTCGCGCTGGCGCTGGGCGCGCGCGTCGGCCGGCAATGCGTCGGGGGCGTTCATGTCTCCTCCTGGGTGGGCGCGGCGCGGGCCGCGGCCCGTCATGCGTCGGTCGTGAAGATCTTGCCGGGGTTCATCAGGTTGTGCGGATCGAGCGCGAGCTTGATCGCGCGCATCGCGTCGAGCGCGTTCTCGCCGTGCTCGAGCGCGAGGAAGCGCATCTTGTGCAGCCCGACGCCGTGCTCGCCGGTGCAGGTGCCGCCCATCCGCAGCGCGCGCTCGACGATCCGCTGGTTGAGCGCCTCCGCCTCGGCCAGTTCCTCGGGCCGCGCGGGATCGATCAGGATCGCGACATGAAAATTGCCGTCGCCGACGTGACCGACGATCGGGCACGGCAGCGACGAGGCGCGCAGGTCGAGTTCGGTTTCCTCGACGCAGGCGGCGAGCTGCGAGATCGGCACGCAGACGTCGGTGGTCACGGCGCGGCAGCCGGGCTTCAGTTGCAGCATCGCGAAGAACGCGTTGTGGCGCGCGGCCCAGAGCCGGCTGCGCTCCTCGGGGCGCGTCGCCCAGGCGAAATCGCGGCCGTCGTGCTGGGCGGCGAGCGTCTGCACGGTCTCGGCCTGCTCCTTGACGCCGGCCTCGGTGCCGTGGAATTCGAAGAACAGCGTGGGCGCCTCGGCGAGCGACAGGTGCGCGTGGCGATTGATCGAGCGGACCGCGAGCGCATCGATGAATTCGACGCGCGCGATCGGCACGCCGAGCTGGATGGTTTCGATCACGGTGCGCACCGCCGCGCCCATCGACGGGAACGCGCAGACCGCGGCCGATACGGCTTCGGGCAGCGGGTGCAGGCGCAGCGTGATCTCGGTGATCACGCCGAGCGTGCCCTCGGAGCCGACGAACAGGCGCGTCAGGTCGTAGCCGGCCGACGACTTGCGCGCGCGCGTGCCGGTTCGCACCACGCGGCCGTCGGCGAGCACCGCGGTGAGCCCGAGCACGTTTTCACGCATGGTGCCGTAGCGCACGGCGTTGGTGCCGGACGCGCGGGTCGCGGTCATGCCGCCGATGCTCGCGTCCGCGCCCGGATCGATCGGGAAGAACAGGCCGGTGTCGCGCAGCGCGTCGTTGAGGGTCTTGCGGGAAATGCCGGGCTCGACGGTGACGGTCAGGTCCTCCGCGTCGATCGACAGCACCCGGTCCATGCCGGACACGTCGAGCGACACGCCGCCGCGCACCGCGAGCAGGTGGCCTTCGAGCGACGAGCCCGCGCCGTACGGAATCACCGGCACGCCGTGCCGCGCGCACAGCCGCACCACCTCGCGGACCTCGTCGGCGCTGCGGGCGAACGCGACGGCGTCGGGCGGCACCGGATCGAACGGCGATTCGTCGCGGCCGTGCTGGGTGCGCACCGCCTCGGCGGTCGACACGCGTTCGCCGAGCGTCGCGACGAGCGCGTCGAGGAGGGCGGGCGGGAACGGAGGGCGGGGCCGGGCCGGGGGGGCGGGGTGATTCAATCGAGTCTCCTGTCCAGCTTGTAGGCGTGCACCGCGGCGAGGCGGCCGGGTCATTCTACGCCGGAAAGCCGCGCGCCCGTCGCGCCGCGGGCTGCGATAATCGGCGTCTGCCGCGCCCGCGCATCGCGCGCCGCGGCCATCTGCAGCCATGCTTACCAAGGGGACAGGGATGGGCAACCGCCTGAGCAAGATCGCCACCCGCACCGGCGACGACGGCACCACCGGCCTCGGCGACGGTCGCCGGGTGCGCAAGAGCGACGCGCGGATCGCCGCGATCGGCGACGTCGACGAGTTGAACTCGCAGCTCGGCGTGCTGCTCGCGGAGCCGCTGCCGGACGACGTGCGCGCGGCGCTGGAGACGATCCAGCACGACCTGTTCGACCTGGGTGGCGAGCTGTGCATCCCCGGCCACCGGGTCGTCGGCGATACGCATCTCGCGCGCCTCGACGCCTGGCTGGCCGACTACAACGGCCGGCTGCCGCCGCTCAAGGAGTTCATCCTGCCGGGCGGCGCGCGCGCGGCGGGGCTCGCGCACGTGTGCCGCACCGTGTGCCGGCGCGCCGAGCGCGCGATCGTTACGCTCGGCGAGACCGAGGCGCTCGACGCCGCGCCGCGCCGCTACGTGAACCGGCTGTCGGACCTGCTGTTCGTGCTGGCCCGGATCCTGAACCGCTCGGCGGGCGGGACCGACGTGCTGTGGGTGCGCGGCCGCGCCGATTAGGCGCGCGGCGGACCGGGGTCCGCCATTATTTTGAGATGCGACAATTTGCCCGGGACAAGCCACGCCTTTAAACATGTACTGTGTGTGCATCTTTAAAGGAGAAAGAATCATGACGCAGATCACGGCAGAGCAGATGGCGCGGGTGAAGGCGACCGCACCGGTTCTCGCGGAGCACGGCGCGACCATCACGCGGCATTTCTACCAGCGCATGTTCGAGCGGCATCCCGAGCTGAAGAACCTGTTCAACCAGACCCACCAGAAGACCGGCAGCCAGCCGGAGACGCTCGCGAAGGCGGTGTATGCCTACGCGGCGAACATCGACAACCTGGGCGTGCTGGGCGGCGCGGTGACGCGGATCGCGCACAAGCACGCGAGCCTGAACATCCGGCCCGAGCACTATCCGATCGTGGGCGAGAACCTGCTCGCCTCGATCGTCGAGGTGCTCGGCGACGTGGTCGATCCGGAGACGCTCGAAGCGTGGCGGGTGGCCTACGGGCAGCTCGCGCAGCTGCTGATCGGCGTCGAGGCCAATCTCTACGAAGGGGCGGCGTGGAGCGGCTACCGGCCGTTCCGGGTCGCGCGCAAGGTGCGCGAGAGCGACGTGATCACGTCGTTCTACCTGAGCCCGGCGGACGGCGGCGCGGCGCCCGACTTCGAGCCGGGCCAGTACGTGACGGTCAAGCGTTTCGTCGGCGAGCTGGGCGTCGATCAGCCGCGCCAGTACAGCCTGTCCGACGCGCCGCACGGCCGCTGGCTGCGGATCTCGGTGAAGCGCGAGGCGGGGCAGGGCGAGGCGATTCCGGCGGGGCGGGTGTCGACGCTGCTGCACGACGGCGTCGAGGAAGGCGCGATCGTCGAGGTGACCGCGCCGATGGGCGACTTCACGCTGGCGCGCGACCGCGCGACGCCGGTCGTGCTGATCTCGGCGGGGGTGGGGATCACGCCGATGGTGTCGATGGCGCAGACGCTCGCGGACGAGGGCAGCGCGCGCGAGGTCCGCTTCATCCACGCGTGCCGCTCGGGGCGCATGCATGCATTCCGCGACTGGCTCAACGCGCTGGCCGCTGCGCATCCGAACGTCACGCGCACGGTGTTCTACGAGCTGGTCGGGCCGGACGACCGCGCGGGCGTCGAGCACGACGCGGAAGGGCGGCTCACGCTGGCGCGGCTCGAGCGGCATGCGCTCGTGGCGGACGCCGATTACTACATCTGCGGGCCGGTGGGATTCATGAAGATGCAGCGCGATGCGCTCGTCGCGCTCGGCGTGGCGCCGGCACGCGTGCATACCGAGATCTTCGGCTCGGGCGCGCTGGAGTGAGAGGGTGGGCGACGGCTCAGGGGCGCGCCCCGCGCCGTCGCCAGCGCGTGGCCAGGCCGACGGCCAGCGTCGCGAGGGCCAGGGCGATCACGAAGCTGAGCAGCAGCCAGACCGTGGTGATGATGTCTTCGTGCTGCTCGCCGCCGACCGAGTTCAGGGCGCGAAACAGCGGCTGGAACGCGGCGTAGGATGCGTTGCTGGCAGACCAGGCGCGCACCGGCTCGCTCGTGACGAGCAAGAGATAGACGGGGACGGTCATCAGGAGCCCCAGCAGCAGGCACGCCCATGTTTTCTTCATCGTACGATCACCCGACCGTAGTATCGGATCGAGGTGCCTGGAACCGTGCCGGTAGTCTGAGCCTTCAGGTCAGTCCGCAGCCGGGAGAATTGGACGTGGCTCGGCGGAGTGATGCAACCCTCACTGACGCTCTGGTCCCGGTTGGGTGAAGGCGAAACGCGCCTTGCTTTACCCCGTTGATAAAGGTGTGATCATCTATTTTTCCATCGATTCGATAGAGTGCGAACCATTCCGCGCGATGCGTGCCGGCACGCACATCTTTGAAGAAATCCCAGAGCATGCCGAGATGCCCGCCACTTTGGCGATCCACGATGTAATAAGTCCCATGGGGAATGGGACCTTTGTCTACAACTGAAACTGCAGATGGGTCGTTTTTGTAGGGGTGGCTGCCAGAAAATGCAGGGACACTACCGAATCCCGGGCAAATGAACGATGAAATGCTACGCCTGTTTAACGTATAGGTGCACTCTACTGGCAAGATAACCTCCGGGGAAATAATCCGCCGTGGTTTTCAATAACGCAGACATTGAAATGTCTGGTGAAAGACTTTCTGCGGAGACGGAGTGGGGCTATCGATGCAACGAGATCCCTGTATATGAGAATGGTCTCAAATGAAAACAGACTCTTTTTCGGGATGAAGGACGGATGACCCGTCCTTCATTTTTGCGTGAGTCAATTCGTGACCCGCTCGAACGCACAAAGCGTGTTCCAACTTGCCGGCTCCGGCGCACGGACATCGTCTCGATCGACGACCTCCGTGCGCATCGCCCGCCCCCGTGTCAGTTCCCGCTGCCGCGCGCGATGCGGCGCGCCTTCACCGCTTCCGCGAGGCCTTCGAGCACCTTCACGCTCTCGTCCCAGTCGATGCAGGCGTCGGTGATGCTCTGGCCGTAGGTCAGCGTGCAGCCTTCCTGCAGGTCTTGGCGGCCGGCCACCAGATGCGACTCCACCATCACGCCGACGATCCGCTCGTCGCCGGCCGCGAGCTGGCGGCCGATGTCCGCGCACACGGGAATCTGGTTCTCGTGCCGCTTCGAGCTGTTCGCGTGGCTCGCATCGATCATCAGGCGCGCGGCGAGGCCCGCCTTGCCGATGTCGCCGCACGCGGCGTTCACGCTGTCCGCATCGTAGTTCGGGGTCTTGCCGCCGCGCAGGATCACGTGGCAATCCTCGTTGCCCGCCGTCGACACGATCGCTGAATGGCCGCCCTTCGTCACCGACAGGAAATGGTGCGGCTGCGACGCCGCCTTGATCGCGTCGACCGCGATCTTCACGTTGCCGTCGGTGCCGTTCTTGAAGCCGACCGGGCACGACAGCCCCGACGCCAGCTCGCGATGCACCTGCGACTCGGTGGTGCGCGCGCCGATCGCGCCCCACGAGATCAGGTCCGCGATGTATTGCGGGCTGATCATGTCGAGGTATTCGGTGCCGGCGGGCAGGCCCATCTCGTTGATGTGCATCAGCAGCTCGCGCGCGATGCGCAGGCCGTCGTTGATCTTGAAGCTGTTGTCGAGGTGCGGATCGTTGATGAGCCCCTTCCAGCCGACCGTGGTGCGCGGTTTCTCGAAGTACACGCGCATCACGATCTCCAACTCGCCCGCGAAGCGCTGGCGTTCCTTGGCGAGCCGGCCCGCGTATTCGAGCGCCGCCTGGGTGTCGTGGATCGAGCACGGCCCGATGATCACGATCAGGCGGTCGTCCATGCCGTGCAGGATCCGGTGCAGCGATTGACGCGCGTTGTAGATCAGCTCGGACGCGGCCTCGCTGCACGCGAACTCGCGGATCAGGTGGGCGGGCGGCGTCAGTTCCTTCAGTTCGCGGATACGGACGTCATCGGTATTGTGCGGGGGCATGCTAGTTCTCCAGGACGGGGCGCCACGGGGGCGGCTATCGATCAGTTCTGCAATTCGGGTTGCGTCAATTCGGTTGTGCGGGCGGCCGGTTCGTCGGGGCAAAAAAAAACCGCCGGGTTTGCCGGCGGTTTTTCAGGAATTTCGTGTGCGCTTGGTGCGCCATCACTCCTCTCGATCCGCCAGGGGTCTGAGATGCCAGAAAAAGTAAAAGTAAAACTTGGCGGACATGACGGAGAGGTTCGGTGCGTTGAAAACGTGATTGCGATTTATACCCCGACCTGGCGCGCTTGGCAATCCGGCTGGGTCAAAAATGCGGACAATCCGCATATCTCGATGAAGATGTGCAGACTATCCGCGTAACTATCTCAATGACCATGCACTCAGACGGTGCCGCCGACGGTCATCCTGTCGATCCGCAGGGTCGGCTGGCCGACGCCCACCGGCACGCTCTGGCCTTCCTTGCCGCAGACTCCGACGCCGCTGTCGAGGCGCATGTCGTTGCCGATCATGCTCACGTACTTGAGCGATTCCGGGCCGCTGCCGATCAGCGTCGCGCCCTTGACCGGGTAGGTGATCTTGCCGTCCTCGATCATGTAGGCCTCGGACGCCGAGAACACGAACTTGCCGTTCGTGATGTCGACCTGGCCGCCGCCGAAGTTCACCGCGTACAGCCCGTGCTTGACCGATTCGATGATCTCGCGCGGATCCTTGTCGCCGTTCAGCATGTAGGTGTTGGTCATGCGCGGCATCGGCAGCGCCGCGTACGATTCGCGGCGCGCGTTGCCGGTGACGGGCATTTTCATCAGGCGCGCGTTCAGCGTGTCCTGGATGTAGCCCTTCAACACGCCGTCCTCGATCAGCGTCGTGCACTGGGTCGGGTTGCCTTCGTCGTCGATGTTGAGCGAGCCGCGGCGGTTCGGCAGCGTGCCGTCGTCGACCACCGTCACGCCCTTGGCCGCGACCCGCTCGCCGATCCGCCCGGCGAACGCCGACGAACCCTTGCGGTTGAAGTCGCCCTCGAGCCCGTGGCCGATCGCCTCGTGCAGCAGCACGCCCGGCCAGCCCGAGCCGAGCACGACGGTCATCGCGCCCGCCGGCGCGGGGCGCGCGTCGAGGTTGACGAGCGCCGCGTGCACCGCGTCGTCGACATAGCGCGCGAGCACTTCGTCGGTGAAGTAGCCGTAGTCGAAGCGGCCGCCGCCGCCGCCCGAGCCGATCTCGCGGCGGCCGTTCTGCTCGGCGATCACCGTGACGGACACGCGCACGAGCGGGCGGATGTCGGCCGCGAGCGCGCCGTCGCTGCGCGCGACCAGCACGACGTCGTATTCGCCCGCGAGGCCCGCCATCACCTGCGTGATGCGCGGATCGCGGCCGCGCGCCATCTGCTCGACGCGTTCGAGCAGCTTGACCTTGGCGGTCGCGTCGAGCGACGCGAGCGGATCGGCGGGCAGGTACAGGTCGCGGCCCGAGATGCCCTTCAGCGTCGAGGCGACCTGCACCTTGTGCTTGCCGCCGCCCGCGCGGGCGATCGCCTTGGTCGCGGCCGCGGCCTGCGCGATCGCTTCCGGCGACAGGTCATCGGAGTACGCGAACGCGGTGCGTTCGCCCGCCACGGCGCGCACGCCGACGCCCTGGTCGATGCTGAAGCTGCCCGACTTGACGATGCCTTCCTCGAGGCTCCAGGCTTCGCTGCGGGTGGCCTGGAAATACAGGTCGGCGTAGTCGACCCGGTGCGTGAAGATATCGGCGAGCGTGCGCGTCAGCAGGGTTTCGTCCAGGCCGTACGGCGTGAGCAGGATGTCTTTCGCGAGCGCGAGGTTGCGGATGCCGGGTTCGATGATGTTCATTCAGGTATCGGGGAATCTCTAAAAAGCGGTTAGCGAACGCGCGTGACAGGGTATCCGGTCAAATTCAGATGGTGGGCGGCGGGCCGGTTTTCAAGCGGGCGGGCTCAGGCCAGCACGCGGTGGCGCCAGGCGGGCAGGCTCTCGCGCACCTCGGCGAGCCGGGCGGGATCGAGCGCGCCGCTCACGACCCCGGCGCCCTCGTCGCGCACCGCGACGATCTCGCCCCACGGGTCGATCAGCATGCTGTGTCCCCAGGTGCGGCGGCCGTTGCCGTGCTTGCCGCCCTGCGCGGCGGCGAGCACATAGCACTGATTCTCGACCGCCCGCGCGCGCAGCAGCGTTTCCCAGTGCGCGCGGCCCGTCGTATACGTAAACGCCGACGGCACGACGATCAGCGCGCAATCGCCCATCCGCCGGTACAGCTCCGGAAAGCGCAGATCGTAGCAGACCGACAGCCCGACGCGCCCGAACGGCGCCTCGAAGGTGCGCACGGCATCGCCGGGGCGGATCGTGCGCGACTCGTCGAACGACTCCTCGCCCTTCTCGAAGCTGAACAGGTGGATCTTGTCGTAGCGCGCGGCCTCGCGGCCCTGCGGATCGAACACGAGCGTGGTGTTCAGCACGCGCGACGGCTCCGGCGCGCGCAGCGGCAGCGTGCCGCCGATCACCCAGACGCCGTGACGCCGCGCGGCGTCCGCGAGGAAGCGCTGCAGCGGGCCGTCCTGGTGCGGTTCGGCGAGCGCGAGCTTGTCGGTGTCCTTGAAACCCATGAAGCAGAAGTACTCGGGCAGCAGCACGAGGCGGGCGCCGTCGGCGGCCGCCTCGGCGATCAGCCGGTCGGCCTCGGCGAGGTTGGCGGCGACGTCGGGCGCGCTCACCATCTGCAGCGCGGCGACCCGGAAGGGGGAGGCGGAAGCGGATCGGTCGGTCATCGCAAGTCCGGTTGCCTGGAAAAAGGGTGCGGGCCCATCGGCGGCCGAATCAGTGACCGGCCGCATCGGCGGGCGCGTGGATCATCTTACCGCGATCGCCGCGCACCCGCTCGATGTGGGGATGCGCCCACGAACCGGTGATCGCGTAGTCGACCGCGAACGCGCGCGAGAGGGTCTGCGACAGCGCGACGTCGGCGGCCAGCACGCCCAGGCCGAGCAGCGGATTGATCACGGCGGCCGCGATCGCGGCCGCGCCGGCGCTGACCTTGGGCGCGACGTGCGCGTGCAGGTCCTGGGTCTCGTGCGCGAGATCGACCGCGCCCGCGAGCGTGACCCGGGCCGGCGCGGTGACCATCTCGAAGTCGCCGAGGCGGGCGATGCCGTTCGCGATCTGGCCGTTGCCGCTGATCTTCTCGAACGGCAGGCCCTTGCCGATCACGTCGCGGAAATCGAGCGTCAGGAAGCGCGCGAGGCTTTGCAGGCTCAGCACGCCGAGCAGCTTCGCCGCACCCGGGTCGACCTTCAGGATCTGGCCGTGCTGCAGGTCGAGCGACAGGACGCCGCCGAGCGTCGGGTAGTCGATCGCGGTCGGGCCGCCGCGCCAGCCGACCTTGCCGGTCAGCGTGCCTTTGCCGTCCGCGATGGTGCGCGGCAGCCCGACCCGGTCGAGCAGGGCGCCGGCATTGTCGATGTCGAGCCGGAAGTCGAACACGGTGCGGCGCGGCGCGTCGTCCTCGTCGACGCCGCGCGCGAGCGCGCGGCGCGAGGTGCGCCAGTTCGCGGTCGCGGTCAGCTTGGCCGCCGGGTTCGCGAGTTCGAGCTTGTCGAGCTGCCAGACCGGCACGCCGTTCTCGTCGAGGTTGCGCGCGTTGACTTCGAGCCGGCCGATGTCGTGGCCGCGCGCCACCACCTGATCGACCACCAGGTCGATGGCCGGCATCGCGTGGTCGGCGGGCGTCGGCAGGTCCATCGCGCGGCCGACCAGGTCGTGCTCGGCGCTGTCCGGGATCACGAGCTTCGCGAGCCGCGCGTTGAGCACGCCGGCCGCGTGGGCGCCGCTGCCCGGCGCCCACGACAGGTAGCCCGACACCTGGTTCGAGGCGATGTTCGCCTGCCACAGGTCGTCGACGTGCGAGGCGCCGACGATCACGTTTTCCCAGTTGCGCTTGAGCAGCTTGAGCGTGCCGAAGTGCAGCGCGAAGCGCTTCGGCGCGAAGCTCGCGAGGTCGACCCGCGGTTGCGCCTGCGGGGCCGGCGCGCTCGAACCGGTGCGCAGCGTCTTGGCGAACGCGAGCCACGCGTCGGCGTCGAGTTCCGGCACGTCGACGGCGGCCGTCACGCCGTCGTGCGGCAGGTCGGGCATGCGGTTCATGCCGAGCGCGCCGCGCACCGCGCTGACCGGCTGGTCGCGCGTGAGGTCGAGCACGTAGCGCGCGCCGATCGGCCCGAGCTTCAGGTCCGCGCGCACGCGCTGGCGGTCGCCCGGCTCCGCCTCGGGCGCGAGCGTGAAGTCGAACGGCAGCGGCTCGCCCGCGGGCTTCGCGAACGGCGCGGGAAAGTGCAGCGCGACATCGGTCAGGTCGGCGTGCGCGGTGATCTCGGGCGGGCCGTCCTTCTTCATGCCGCGCACCGTGATCTGGTAAGGCGCGTCGCCCACCACCCGGCCGAGCAGGGTCGCCGCCGCGCCGCGCAGGCCCAGGTTGCGCGCGGCGTCGAGCGCGATCCGGCCATCGACGTCGAACGCGTAGCGGCCGTCCGCCTCGAGCCCGCCGCGCGCGCTCAGGTCGCCGCCGAGGAAGCGGCCGGTCAGCCGCTCGGCGGCGAGCGTGTGCTGGGTGAAGCGCAGCTGGCCGTGCAGGCGCGACAGCGGCGGCAGGCCGTCGGTTTCGAGCGTGTTGCCGGCGAGCCCGATCGTGCCTTCGACATCGGTGTGCGGATGCGCGACGTGCTGCGGGATCGTCAGTTTCAGCGCGAGCGTCGCCGGGCCTTGCGCGCGGAGCCGTTCGCCGAGGCGGCCGGTCATCCCGCCGACCGCGCTGCGGTTCGCGTAGTCGAGCAGGTCGGCGAGCGGGCCGCGCGCGCGGCCCTCGATCACGAGCGGCGAATGCAGCGGGTTGCCGAGGTCGGCGATGTGGCCGCGGACCGGATCGAGCACGACCCCCTTGTAGTGCGCGCGGCCGATGTCGAAGCGCAGCTTGTTCTGTTCGATCTCGAACACGCCGTCGATGCCGTCGAGCGCCGGCCACACGTTCGGCGTGCCGTTCGCGAGCGTGTGCAGCGGCTGCGGCGTGGGTTCGAAGCGCCCGCCCGTGAACGGCGCGACGATGTGGAACACGCCCGCTTTCGGATCGTGCTCGTACGGGAAGGTCTCGAGCGGCCCGCGCGCGACGATCGTCGCGCCGCGCTTGACCTGGCCCGCCTGCAGCGCGTGGCCCAGGTACAGGCGCAGGTGATCGGACAGGCTGGTCGGCAGGTAGCGGACGATCCGGGCGACCGCGGCGCGCTCGAAGTCGGCCTTCAGGTCGAGTTCGCCGCGGCCGTGCCCCGGGTTCGTATAGCGGCCCGCGACCGTGATCGACGCGTCCGGATTGTCGACGTGGAACTCGGGCACCGCGACCTCCACGCGCGCGTGCGGCGTGCCCGCGGCTGGCGTGATGGTCCAGTTCGCGCGGCCGCGCAGCCGGTCGAACGCGAGGCGCGGCTCGTCGAACACGCCGGGCACGGTCACGGCCGCGTTCACTGTGTCGAGGCTCGCCGTGCCCTGGCGCTCGTTGGCGTCGACGTGGCCCCACAGGTTCTCGACGCCGGGAATCCCGGCGCGCGGATGGCCGTGCACGGACAGGCCGGGCGGCGGCTCCTGCGCCTCGATGCTGATGCCTTGCAGGTCGCCCTGGAAGCGGTAGCGGATGATCGGCGCGGCGCCGTTCTGGCGTTCCTCGTCGGCGAGTTCGTTGCTTGCCGGGCGCGCGCGCTCGACTTCCATCGCGTAGTTGGCGACGAGCCCGCGCGGATCGAAGCGCACCAGTTCGTTGCGCAGCCGCGCGGGCAGCGGCAGCCCGCGGATGAATTCCGCGAGGATGCCGAGGTCGACGCGGTCGCCCGCGACGCTCAGCAGCTGGCCGTGCTCGAGGGTCGGCACGCGGTAGCGGGCGGTCAGGGTCGAGAACGCGAGCGAGCGCGACAGCGGCGTGCCGTCGTCGAGCGGCGGCTGGCCCAGCTCGGCGTGCAGGCGCGTGAGGTGCAGCGTGTAGTCGCGCTTCGGCTCGATCGCGAGGTCCCAGCCGAAGCGCGCGACGGGGATGTCGAGGCGCGGCTGGGTCGGGCGCACCCGCAGCGCGACGTCGTAGCCGTGCAGGCTGCCGCGCGCGCCGGTCAGGTGGCCGTCGCGGAAGTTCGCCCAGATCGCATTGTCGATGCGGCCCGCGTAGGCGGTCAGCGGGATGTTGGTGTAGCGCGCGAGGGTTGGCAGGTCGACGGGGCCGGTCGACACGTAGGCGTCGCCGCTCCAGTTGGCGGGCTTGCCGATCGCCACGAGCGGCTTGTGGGTGAAGCGGGCGCGGAAATCGAGCGGGCCGAGGAACAGCGTGCCGTTCGCGGGCGCCTGCAGCGCGAGCCGGTGGCTGGCGCCGTCGTTGAGCACGGCGACCCGGATCCCGGTCAGCGCGAGTTCGGGCGCCGCGCGCTGCGCGTCGCGCCAGCGCAGCGTGCCGCCGCGCAGCACGATCGCCTCCTGCTTGAGCAGCCAGGTGCTGAAGGTGTCGTCGCCGCCGCGGCGGGTGGTCGGCACCGCCACGCCCGCCACCGACAGCGAGCCGTCCGCGTGACGCTCGGCGAGCAGATCCGGCTCGTCGACGATCAGGCTCGACAGCGTGGGGGACAGCCTGAGCAGCGAGCGCCACGACAGCGCGGCGCTCGCGTGCGGCACCGACAGCGCAAGCCGGCCGTCGCGGCCGCGGATCGTCAGGCGGCTGACCTCGACGCCCGGCTGCAGCCCGGACCACGAGGGCGCGAGCCGGCCGATCCGGACGTCGGCGTGCAATTTTTGAGATACGAAGGTTTCGACGCGCGGGCGGAATTCGTCGACGCGCGGCAGCAGGAGATAGCGCAGGCCGAGGAACAGGATGGCCGCGATGAAATACGCGGCGATGCCGAGCACCAGGACCGCCTTGAACACGCGACGCAGGACCGGGTGATCGTGATGCGGAGGCCCGGCTTCGTGCGGCGCGGCGGATTCCTGGCGGTCGGACATGCGGCGAAGGGGCGGCGATATGGTAGTTTTGCGAACTGACGTTGAAATGTATCACAGGGGGTCGCGCGGGCGGCCGCCGGGCGGCCCGCGCGGGCCGCCCGGCCGGCTCCGCACCCGCGCCGCGCGACCCGCCCCTTCCCATTGCGCAGCGCTTGCCATGACCGACGCTTCCCCGCTCCTCAGCACGTCCTATTCCCACTACCTCGCGCGCGCGGTGGCCGCGCGCCCGGCGCTGGCCGGGCAGATCGCCGCCTGGGCGGACGCGCCCGTCACGCGTGCGCGGCTCGATGCGCGCCTGTCGGCGCTGCTCGAGGCCGCCGCGTCCGGGGCCGCCGCGCCGTCCGAGGACGCGCTCAAGCGGGCGCTGCGGCAGCTGCGCGCCGAGGCCTTCGGCGCGGTCGCGGAGCGCGATCTCGCGGGCCGCGCCGACGTCGCGGAGGTCACGGGCACGATGACCGATCTGGCCGAGCTGGCCGTGCAGCGCGCGCTCGCGCTGCTGTCGGCCGACCTGGAGGCGCTCTACGGCGAGCCGCGCGGCCCGTCCGGCGAGCGGCTCGCGCTCGGCGTGGTCGGCATGGGCAAGCTGGGCGGCCGCGAACTCAACGTGTCGTCCGACATCGACCTGATCTTCGTCTACGAGGACGACGGCGATACCGCGGGCGGCAGCCGCGCGGCGATCACCAACCAGGAATTCTTCACGCGGCTCGGCAAGCGCCTGATCGGCGTGCTGTCGGAGGTGACGGGCGACGGCTATGTGTTTCGCGTCGATATGCGGCTGCGCCCGAACGGCGATTCGGGGCCGCTCGTCTGCAGCCTCGGGATGCTCGAGGAATACTTCTACGTGCAGGGCCGCGAGTGGGAGCGCTATGCGTGGATCAAGGGGCGGCTCGTGTCCGAGCCCGACAGCGAGGCGGCGGGCCGGCTCGCGAAGCAGCTCGACGCGCTCGTCAAGCCGTTCGTCTACCGGCGCTACCTCGATTTCGGCGTGATCGGGGCGATCCGCGCGCTGCACCTGCAGATCCGCCAGGAGGCGCAGCGCCGCGCGATGATGCGGCCGGACAAGGCCGACGACATCAAGCTCGGGCGCGGCGGGATCCGCGAGATCGAGTTCAGCGCGCAGGTGTTCCAGCTGATCCGGGGCGGCCAGGACGCCGGGTTCCGGATCCGGCCGACGCTCGCGGTGCTCGCGCACGCGCAGGCGGGCGGGTTGATCGCGGACGAGGTCCGGGCCGGGCTGGCCGACGCCTATCGCTTCCTGCGCGTGCTGGAGCACCGCCTGCAGTACCGCAACGACGCGCAGACCCACGCGATGCCGGTGGATCCGGTCGAGCGCGCGGCGCTCGCGGCGTCGCTCGGCTACGCCGACTACGCGGCGCTGCTGGCCGAGCTGGACCGGCATCGCGGCTTTGTCGAGGCGCAGTTCGACCAGATCTTCGCGGACAAGGAAGGCGCCGAGCCGGGCTGCGGCGCGGCGGACGACGGCGCGGCGGCCTGGATCTGGAGCAGCGCGCTGGCCGACGACGGCGCGGACGACGCGCTGGCCGCGCGGCTCGCGGGCCTCGGCTTCGCCGATCCGGCTGCGATGCGCGCGCGGCTGCGCGCGATCTGGCAGTCGTCGCGCTACGGCGGGCTGCCGGAGAAGAGCCGGCAGCGCTTCGACCGGGTCGCGCAGCGCGCGCTCGAGGCGGCGCCGACGCTCGACGCCGCGCAGCGCGACGAGACCATCGCGCGCTGTTTCGACCTGCTGGAGACGGTGAGCCGCCGCGGCGTGTACCTCGCGCTGCTGACCGAGTACCCGGCCGCGCTCGAACGGGTGCTGTCGGTGCTCGGCGCGACCCGCTGGGGCGGCGGCTACCTGATCCGCCATCCGCAGCTGCTCGACGAGCTGCTCGACGACGAGGCGATCGCGAGCCCGTTCGACTGGCCCGCGTTCAAGGCGGGGCTGCGCGCGCGGCTCGCGGCGGCGGACGGCGCGGAGCAGCAGATGGACCTGCTGCGCCACGCGCAGCACGCGGAGGTGTTCCGGATCCTGCTGATCGACCTCGCGGGCACGCTGTCGGTCGAGCATGTGAGCGACCGGCTCTCGGAGCTGGCCGACGCGGTGCTCGACGTGACGATCGAGGTCGTGTGGTCGCAGCTCGCGAAGCGGCACCGCGACACGCCGTGCTTCGCGGCGATCGCGTACGGCAAGCTCGGCGGCAAGGAGCTGGGCTATGCGTCCGATCTCGACCTGATCTTCCTGTACGACGATCCCGACGAACGCGCGGCCGATGTCTACACGACTTTCACGCGGCGCCTGATCACCTGGCTCACGACCGCGACCGGCGCGGGCGCGCTGTTCGACCTCGACCTCCGGCTGCGGCCGAACGGCGAGGCGGGGCTGCTCGTCACCGATCTCGACGCGTTCCGCCGCTATCAGCTGCGGGAGGGCGACGCGGCGAACACGGCCTGGGTCTGGGAGCATCAGGCGCTGACGCGGGCGCGCTACAGCGCGGGCGACGTGCGGATCGGCGAGGCGTTCGAGGCAATCCGCGTGCAGGTGCTGGCCACGCCGCGCGACGCGGCGCTGCTTGCCCCGGAAATCGTCGGGATGCGCGACAAGGTGTTCGCCGGCCATCCGAACCACACGGCGCTGTTCGATCTCAAGCACGATCGCGGCGGAATGGTCGACATCGAATTCCTGGTTCAGTACTGGGTGCTGCTGCACGCGCCGCATCACCCGGCGCTGATCCGCAACACCGGCAACATCGCGCTGCTGCGCGAGGTCGCGCGGCTCGGGCCCGTGAGCGACGCGGAGGCCGAGACGGTCGGCGCCGCGTATCGCACCTACCGGCGCTTGCAGCATCGGGCGCGTCTCGATGGGATGGAGAAGGCGCGCGTCGAGCCTGGGCGGATCGAGGCCGAGCGCGCGGCGGTCAGCGCGCTATGGGCGCGGGTGTTCGGCTGAGCGGGACGGGCGGGGGCCTGGACCGGACGCCCGCCGCGTATTGAGAATCGATTGAGATTGTTTGAACGGAACCGCGCGTCTCGCAAGAATGCGGGCATCCGTTCACCAGGCGTCGCTGTGCGCCGCAACCGATCTCGAGCCCATCTTGACGTCCACCCGACACTCGCTTTCCACGACCGCGCTGGCTGCCGCCGTCATGGGACTGTTCTCCCTGGCCGCGCCGGCGGCGTCCCAAGCAGCGCCGACTCCTCTCAAGAATGTTCTGCACGGCAATGACCGGTGCCTCGCGTGGCAGCCGGGTGGCGAAACGGTGACGTTTGCCGCGTGCGACGGCGGCGCGGCGCAGGACTGGGTGTTCCAGAAGCAGAATGACGGCACGCATCTGATCCGTAACCGGGCGGCCATCGAGCAGGGCGCGGAGCGCTGCCTGCGCACGCACCCGGACGGCAGTACCGGCCGCGTGGCGCTGGGGACCTGCAAGGGAGACGGCTATACCTCGATGCGCAGCTGGCGCGTCAACGCCGGCCTCGGCGACCAGCTCGCGTTGAGCAACAAGTATCGCGCCGACGCCGGCCGCACCGAGTTGCTGAGCGCCTCGACCGATGCGCCCGGGGTGACGATGCGCGCCGATGCGGGGGGCACGGCTGCCGCCACCTTCACCTATCCGCTGCCGCTGCCCCTGCCCGATCGGCCGTATGCCGGCGACAAGTCGGCCCTGCTGCTGGTGGCGCATTTCTCGGATTCGAAGCCGGCCGACGCCGAGACGGTGCGCAAGGCCGTATTCGGCGACGGCGACGAGTATGCGTCGCTGCGCCGCTATCTCGAGGTGGCGTCGCACGGCAAGCTCAGGCTGCGCGGCGAGACACTCGACAGTGTCGATCTCGGCAAGCGGCCCGCGACCTGCGATTCGAGTGCGATTCTGGCCGCCGCGCGCGACGCGGCCCGCATCCGCGGGGTGAACCCGGACAAGTTCGACCATCTGTTCGTCGACCTGCCGAAGATGAGCAATTGCGGCTGGGCGGGGCTCGCGGCGACGCCGGGCAACTGGATCCTGTCGAACAACAGCGGCTCCGGTTACTGGATGTGGACGCACGAGTTCGGGCATAACCTCGGCGCGAACCACCCGGTTTCGCTGATCGACTGCCCGACGCCGGGCGGCACGGTCGAGGTCGGCGCCGCATGTCGCGTGGGCAAGGTCGATGACCCGTCCGATACGATGGGCGGCGGCGGCCGGCGCTTGTATCCGGGCAGCTACCAGTTGTTCACCGGTTGGCTCGGGGCGAACGACGTGCCGGAGATTCGCGATGCCGGTGCGTATACGCTTGCGCCGTTGTTCGGCGACCGGCCGGGCGCGCGCGGTTACCGGATCAAGCGTAGCGACGGCACGCTGCTGTGGCTCGAGTTCCGCCAGCCGCTGCGGGGTTTCGACGACTGGAAGGCGAACGATCCGTTCGTCAACGGTGTGATCGTGCGGATCGTCGAGCACAAGAGCGGCAAGGTGCTCAACACGCTGGTCGACGCGACACCGGGCAGCGCCAACGGAATGAAGGACGCACCGCTGATGCCGGGCCACTCGTTGCACGATACGCTGTCGGGCAAGATCATCACGGTGAGCTCGCTCGGACCGGATGGCGCTGTGGTGGAGGTGAGGAACGATGGCTTGTTGCTGCCGGAGGCGTCGATCACGGGCCCGCAGCAGGCCGATGCGAACGCGACGGTCACGCTGTCCGGCGCGGCGTCGGTGGGCGAGCGGCTGCAATACCAATGGCGCGCGCCGGTGGGCATCACGTTGAAGCCGGCTGGCAGCAGCGCGAGCTTCGTCGCGCCGGCGGCCGACAAGGAGCGCGACTACGCGTTCGGATTGACCGTGACCAATGACAAGGGCTATGCGGCCAACGCGACACATGTGGTCAAGGTGAAGGCGCAGGAGACGGTCGCGCCGCCGCGCGCGGCGATCAGCGGGCCGGCGAACGCCGCGGGCGGCGAGCGTGTGACGCTGTCGGGCGCGCAGTCGACCGGCAAGGGGCTGGGCTATGCATGGACCAGCCTGTCGGGCGTCGCGCTGACGCAGAACGGCGCAAACGCGAGCTTTGTCGCGCCGAAGGCCGAGGTCGAGCGCAACCACGATTTCCGCCTGACGGTGACCGATGAGCTGAACCGCAAGTCGGAAGCGGTACACCGCGTGACGGTGCGGGCCGATGCCGGGCAGGCCGTGCCCGCGTGGGAGGCGAAGCGGACCTACGCGACGCCGTGCGAGAAGGTTGCGTATGGCGGCAAGACCTGGATGAACGGCTGGTGGGTGCTCGGCGACGTGCCTGGCCAGGGCGGCGAATGGGGCCCATGGCGTGAGTTGGGCGTGGCCAACATGCACGGGCAATGCAAGGGTAAGTAAGGATGCGCTGAAGACGCGACGCGACGGGGCGGGGCGGGGCGGGGCGGGGCGGGGCGGGGCGGGGCGGGGC
>NZ_JBXAPG010000043.1:38686-68221 GCF_058803765.1 Burkholderia sp. GW821-FHT14F03 | reverse complement strand
CGTTTTTTCGGCATCGGCATATCCATGACTTTTACCTCTCATGATATGCCCCGCCCACAAAATCCCGGACAGGTCCGTCGGGGCTTGCAGTCCCACGACATCGAAAAAATACACCAAGGTTCGATTGCCGATCAGGCGAAAATAATTCTTCGGGTTGCTCAGGCTTGGTGGTTTTCCCGCGAACTGACGCACCACCCCATTTCGCACCATGCGGTAGGCCAGCGCCTCGATCTTGACCCAATCGCGCTTGCTCAGCATTACGGTATTCCGACCGGATACCTTGATCTTTCGGATGACTTCAACGTCAGTGCCTTTTTCGCGACTTGTCACGAAACCAAGGATGGTTGGAAGCCGGTCGATTCCGGTGTCGGGGTGATGTATCGGGTCCATCTTCGGAAGCTGGAAGCGCCGTTTGACAACTACATACCACTTGGGCCGCAGCCGTTGCCTCGACCAAGCGAACAGTGCGCTTGGGTTACCGCACTTCCGTTTTGTCATTCATTTGAGGGATGGCCGGGAGTCGGATTATTGCCGTTCCACCACGATCCGCGTGTAGGCCAGCACTTCTTAGAAATGTTCGAAGGTGGCGAGCGGTTGTTTCCGCCGGACCCTCTTGCCGACGTTGCCGCTGAAATTCTGGCTTGCGGCGAAATCCCGAGCGACATCGTGGAGGCTGCACTAGAGTCGTATGCAAATTATCCTTACGGAATAATTTCCGAGCATCTACCGGCTTTGCGCAAGGAGATTTCAACACTCGCGAATCTGGTGGACTATCGACGGCTCCTGACAGAGCAGCGGATTGCGCCTCTTCTTGCAGACCCAAAGTGGGTTGAGCAGATGCTTGGAGCGGTAACGGCGAAAGCAGTCGCGGTTAGCCGTGTAAAAATTTCACCGTCGGATGCAGCCCCCGAGGCTGACTCGGCCACTTGAAACTTCAAGCCTACAGGCCATCGCTATGTTCAAAAAATCGATGCGGCGAACCGCCGCGACTATTGGTGCGGCAGCGACGGCATATTCCGCTGTCATGTGGCACGTATCTGCACAGGCAGGGATCGCGGCTTCAGCTTTGCCGTTGGCTGCAGACAAGGCAATCAAGTCGCTTCAAACCCTTTCGTCGCAAGAGAATCTTTGGGCTGCACAGGGGGCGGTTGTCGCTGGCGTTCTGTTCGCCATCGCCATCTTGCTTGAGGACGATTGATTCGGAAGTTCCAGTGTCGCAAGGCCGCGTCGGTCGATGTATAGGACTGGTCGAGCCTGCTAGGCTGGCGACCCACACATGCGCCTTCCGGACAGGGCAGCGGAGTCGGTCTGGAAAGAGTTCAGGGACGGCAATCCCGACATGAAGAGTGTCGAGCATATACGGTTCGATCGTCCGTATTAACGGCCACCACAGTTATGAAAAGTCGGCTGACGGAATTCTTCGGGTCTGATTTCGAAGTGGGTAATCCCCCCGAAAAACCGGGGTGATCAGAAGTAGAATTTTCTCGTTGAGGGAGTTCTACAGCATGAAGAAATCAAGATTCACGGACAGCCAGATCATGGACGCGCTCAAGCGCGTGGAATCAGGTCTGTCGGTGCCGGACCTGTGCGGGGAACTGGGCATCAGCACGGCGACGTTCTACAAATGGCGCTCGAAGTACGGCGGCATGGACGTCTCGCTGATCGTGCGGATGAAGGAGTTGGAGGCCGAGAATGCCCGGCTGCGCAAGATGTACGTCGAGGAGAAGATCAAGGCCGAGATCGTGGCGGAGGCGCTCGCAAAAAAGACTGAGGCTATCTTGCCGGCGTGAGATGGCCATGCATGCGGTGTCCAGCCGGGGCATTTCGATCCGGCTGGCATGTGAGGCATTCGGGATCAGCCAAGCCTGTTATCGGTACGTCAGTCGGCGCAGCGCCGAGAACGACGAGATTGCAAACTGGCTGCTGCGCCTGACGGACAACCATCGGAACTGGGGCTTCGGGCTGTGCTTCCTGTACCTGCGCAACGTGAAGGGCTTCTGCTGGAATCACAAGCGGGTGTACCGGATCTATCGCGAACTGGAACTGAACCTGCGGATCAAGCCGCGCAAGCGGCTGGTCCGGCAGGTACCGGAGCCGCTGGCGGTGCCGTGCGCCGTCCCAGGTCTGGTCGATGGACTTCATGCACGACCAACTGGCCGACGGGCGCAGCATCCGGCTATTCAACGTGATCGATGACTTCAACCGCGAGGCACTCGGCATCGAGATCGACTGCTCATTGCCATCGGAACGTGTGATCCGTGCGTTGCGGCAGATCATCGGATGGCGCGGCAGACCCAAGGCGATTCGGTGCGATAACGGGCCCGAGTACCTGAGCACAGCGATCATCGAATGGGCCCGACAGTACGGCATCAGGCTCGACTACATCCAGCCGGGGAAGCCTCAGCAGAATGCGTATGTCGAACGATTCAACCGGACCGTGCGGTACGAATGGCTGTCGCAGTACCACTGGGAAGACTTTGACCACATGCAGCGCTTCGCGACCGACTGGATGTGTTTAATCACGACTGCCCGAACATGGCCCTGGGCGGATTTACGCCAAAGCAGCGGCTGGCCATGGCCGCTTAGTTTCTACTTCTCCGGCAGCGAGCTTTTCACGGGCTTCGTCGCGCTTCTTCCGTGCGGTCGCCAATGCAACTTCCGGGTAGACGCCGAGCGAGTAGCGCTTTTCCTTGCCCCCAAACCTGTATTTGAGCCGCCACCACTTGCCCCCGCTCGGGGCGATTTCCAGATCGAGGCCGCCTCCGTCGAACAGGCGCACGGGCTTGTCGGCAGGCTTGGCGTTCCGGATGGCTGTATCGGTTAGTGGCACGGGGGCAACTCCTGACGGGTAAGGCAATTTCGGGTTAGTTGCCCCCAATATTGCCCCCGGCTGTCTACGCACCACACGGCACTTTGCCGGAATGAAAAAACCCGCGAAGCCTTGTGCTGTCGCGGGTTTTGGGACTTCCGGGAATTTCCCGGAACTATGTCATGGTGCCCAGGGCCGCACCCGCTAAATTCTAGTGAAAGCGCCGTGTCGTATGGGCTATAGATTTTTCGGATTTGATGCTTACCCCCATTCTTACCCTCGTTTGATGCCGGTGTCGGTAGTGGTCACTGGTGCGCGGCGGCCTCGTCTTTCGCGAGATTGGCAGGGACCTGGGATATCATCGGCCCCGCTATTGAGCGGAAAATGACTTGTTCCAAAGTAGGAGGTGGGAAATATGCGTTATAACCGTGTTCTTGTTTATCACCCTATTGCGGGCGAGATTCCGGATTTTCATCGTCGAAAGCTTAAGCCGGGGCGGAAGCGTTTTCCCACTGGTACGCCACAAGCATTGCTGAATATCGCGCATGACGCAATCTTTGATTTAGTTGCTCCGAAGTCGAACATTAATTATCTAGGCTGTGGATATGACTTGATGGATGATCGAAGTGCATTTCGAGAATTCTTTGAGTTTCGTCAGGTGGTGTTGAATTATTCGCGTAAATTTTTATCTTCGATTTCGTGGGCTGTGGAGAAAGACTGGTCTCGCGTGAAGTATGTTGAGCCGGGATCGATGCGACACAATCTGGATTTGATCCGCTTTGAGGCATCAGAGAAGATCTGTTGTTCTGAGGCGCAGGGCGAGATTTATGCTCATCTGAACGTGTTGCGGGAGATTTGGTTTTTGCCAGGGATTAACATTGCTGACGATGACCCACTTTCTTTCTCTGTACCAGTTAATGACCGCGCCCGGATCCTGACGTGCCATTTTTCGGTGATGGCATTAATGAAGTGTGATGAGGCGGTGCTGGCTCGCCGGGCAGGGCGGCACGACTTTGCAATGGAGGCTGCAATTCTTGCGGCTCAGGCAAATAGGCATGCATCTGAATTTAATGGATCTATAACGAAGGCGATTATGGATGCGGCCGCGTTTGATGCGGTGCAAAGTCGGATAGCATCGCGTTCGGCAAAGAAGGGGTATTTAAATGGGGAGAAATATAAGGCAAAAAAGAAGGTGTATGAATTGTGGTTGAGGTGGAAAAATGGGGAAATTGTTTTTAAAAATAACTCGAAGTTTGCATTGCATGTTGTGACTGTTTTTGATGTGCTTGAGAGTACTGGTGTTGTCGAGAAGTGGCAGCGCGACTGGCGGCAAGGGAAGGATATTCCCGATGTGTGACAGGGTAGTCCCTACTCTGCTGGCAGAGTAGGGATCATGCTCGTTATGTTTGCACCCTCCCAGCTGGGGTTCAATCGTGCTGGTTGAACTGTAGACGTCGATAGGCGCAACCCAAGATACTCCGGTTGTTTCATGTGGTTCCACATGGATTCGTTATCGGAGTACGTATGCAACAAAATGAACTGAGCACTATCGGTACATCTGAGCGCTTGATTCGCTTCGGTGAGGTGCTTTCCCGCACGCAATTGTCGAAAACCGAAATCTATCGCCGCATCAACGCAGGGACGTTTCCCGCCAGCTTGAAGCTTGGCCTACGTGCTGTAGCATGGCGAGAGGCAGACATTGATGGCTGGATTCGCAAGCTAACGCAACAGCGGAGTGCTTTGAATCACGGTGGGCGCTAACGATGGCGCTGCTTCAAACTGTGCGCGTTGCGGTTCGTGGTCGTCAGGTCTATACTGCAAAAGCCGCTGAAACAGCAGTGGCCCGGATTGGCGTCCGGAACTGTACTGGCGGACAACCGCCAATCGGCGGTATTTTTTCGTCCGCACATCAAGCGCCTTCTATGGTCGGGCCTTGGTGGGGGTGCGTTCGCGCACGCCGGTTCCCAGTACGCCGGTACGCCAACCCTGCCAAGTGCTCGGCCACCCTCATTGGCGTGAGGGGCCGGGTTTCGAACCCTTGTACTGGAGGCTGCACCGTGCGCCAAGCCCTCGCTCGTCCTGAGCAATCCAAATTTTCCTCCAATCTGCTGTCGATCGTCCGTGCCGCGTTGCGTGACGCGGTGAATGCGCCGAGTGACGTTGATGCGCTCGATATCTCCGCTGCTGCGCTGCTGGCCGTCGCGGCCTGCCTTCAAGGCGAGGTGCGTCATGGCTAATACGAGCAACGTGCGTGAACTGCTGAAAGCTGATCCGACCATCGAAGACCTAATGGATTTGATGGACAAACTGGATGCGCGTTTGAGCGGCATCGGCAATCTGGCCCGCGTGTGCGCGGATATCGCGGGTGACAAGCAAGGCGGGACGGTGCATGTCGACGTTGCCGCGATGGGCGGTACGATGAGCTTCTTCGCTGCCGAAATCGCGTCCGCACGAACGTCCATCACAGACATCTACAAGTCAGTCGGCGCGCTGCGTCACGGTCGTTGAGGAGATCGCTCATGACCGCGACTACAGAACGCGAACGCGCCGAACTGGCGCTGGCAACGATTCCGGCCGACTTGCCGCGGGAAACCTGGTGGAAGGTCGCCGCGGCGCTCAAGCACGAGTTTGGCGATGAAGGTTTCGGCCTGTTTGACGGTTGGAGCCGCACCGCCGAGCGCTACGATGCGGCCGCTGCACGCGACACGTGGAAGTCGATGAAGCTCTCGGGCGGCATCCGGATCGGCACGCTGTATGCGCTGGCGAAAGATCATGGATTCAACCCAAAGGCCAGTCGTCCCGCCGTTCGGCGGGGCGACGATGACGCGCGCCGCGAGCGCGAGCGGCAGGTCCAGGACGCCGAATCGCAAGCGTCGGCCGCAACGCAACGCGCTCGAGCTGCGGATCGTGCACAGGCGCTGTGGGATGCAGCTATTCCAGCGCCGGCCGATCATCCGTATCTGGCTCGTAAGGGCATTGAGCCGCACGGATTGCGCCTCTATCAGGGGCCGCTACGTGTCGGCGGCATGTCGTGCGACGGCGCGCTTGTCGTGCCGCTGCGCAACGCTGACGACGTGCTGACGTCGTTGGAATTCGTGTCTGTCGACGGGGATAAGCGATTTCTGTCCGGTGGGGCAAAGGCCGGATCGTTCTATCTGATCGGCGACGACATGCGTTGCATCGTGATTGCCGAAGGGTACGCGACGGCCGCGTCGGTGGTGGCGGCCGGATTCGCGGCGGCCGTGGCGTTCGATGCCGGCAATCTGGCCCGCGTCGGTCGGGCGCTGCGGATTCGCTACCCGAGCGCAACGCTGGTATTTGCCGCCGACAACGACGCGAAAGCCGATGGCAGCAATCCGGGCGTGAAGGCGGCGACCGACGCGGCCGGCGCCGTGTCGGGCGTCGTCGCGACGCCCCCGACCGGACTCGATCTGAACGACTTGCACCAGAGGGATGGCCTGGCCGCCGTCCGCGCGCTGATCGACGCCGCCATGCCGCCGACCTGGCCGACGCTCGCTGACCGGCCATGCTGGCGCGTATACGGCGATTGGATCGAGATCGAGGGCGTGCGCCGCAAGCCTGGCGTATGGCATCACAACTTCAAGCAGCGCGAGGGGCAAGAGCCCGTCATGGTCGACGAGTGGATCTGTTCGCCGCTGTACGTCGACGCGACGACATCGGATCGCGAGGACGAGAACTACGGTTTCCTGCTGCGCTACGTGTCGCGTCGCGGCATGTGGAAGAAGTGGGCGATGCCGGCCGAAATGCTGGCCGGCGACGGAGCCGAAGCGCTCGGCATCGTCTTGTCCGGTGGCGTCGAAATCTCGCAGCACAAAAAACGCGAAGTACTGCGGTACGTCGCCAGTCAGCACCCCCGGCGACACATGCGGGCCGCGACGATGACGGGCTGGCATGAAGGCGCGTTTGTGCTTCCCGATGAGGTGATCGGCGCGGATGACGTGTGGTTTCAGGCGGCCGGCCGCACTGCGCCCTACGGAACGGCAGGTACGCTAGACGGCTGGAAACAGGGCGTGGCCGCGCTGGCGTCGGGAAATCCGCTGCTGATGCTCGCTATCTCGTCGGGGTTTGCCGGCGTGTTGCTCGATCCGCTCTGTATTGACGGCGCGGGCCTGCACATCTATGGCGATTCCAGTACCGGCAAGACAACGGCACTCGTGGCGGGTATCTCTGTCTGGGGCGGGCATTCGTTTCGCCGGCAGTGGCGCGCGACCGCGAACGGCCTGGAGGGGGCCGGCACGATGCACACCGATACGTTGCTCGCCCTGGACGAGATCGGCGAATGTGCGCCGCGCGACCTCTACGAAGCCGCGTATGCCCTTGCCAACGGCACGGGCAAGAGTCGGGCGAACAAGCACGGCGAGGCCCGTAGGGCGGCGCAATGGCGGATTTTCGTGCTTTCTACCGGTGAGACGACCATTGCAGCCCGCATCGAGTCGGGCGGCATCGAGGCGAAGGCCGGCCAGGGGCTGCGGATTCTGGACATTCCGGTGTCCGGCAAGCACGGGCTGTTCGACGATCTGAAGGGCGCTGATTCGGGCGCGCGCCTGTCGGACGCACTGCGGGATGCGGCGTCGCGCCACTACGGGCACGCCGGCCGCATGTTTGCCAAGTGCCTGGTGTCGGAGCGCGGCCAGGGCAAGGAATTGTCCGAGCAGCTCGCATCTGTCCTGGCGAAATTCGATGCGCCGGATGGGCAGGAACGGCGAGCGGCTCGCGTCCTTGCGGTGGCCGCGCTGTCGGGCGAACTGGCGATCCGGTTCGGCATTGTCGATTGGACGGCCGGGGAGCCGACCGAGGCCGCGATTCGCGCGTTCCGTTCCTGGCAAGCGAACCGTGGGGCGCGTGGCCGAAGCGCCGAGCATATGGGCGTGATGCAGGCGGTTTCCGACTTCATCGACCGATGCGGCGATGCCCGATTCTCGGACATTGACGCGAGCGGTTCGCCGCTGATGCCGATGCGGGACCGGGCGGGCTATTGGCGGATGGACGGCGGCCGCCGACTGTATCTGTTCACGTCAGCCGGCATCAAAGAGGCGATCAAGGGTTACGACCTGAACCGGGCACTTGCTGCGTTGGACGCGGCCGGTGCGCTGTCGAAGAAGCAGGGCGGGCAGCGTTCGGTTCCGGTTCGCGTGCCTGATGGGCGTCTCGTGCGCCTCTACTCGATCGACCCGGAGCAGCTTGATCCAGAGGGGTGAGCAGGGCCGCGACCGTTTCGGCGTGGGACGGCCGGCGCGATTGGATAGAGGGTCGCGCGTCCTGAATTTGGAGGTAACAGCAGTAACAGAAGTAATGTCTTAAAAATCATCGGTTTATCGCTGTCGGATGGGAGTAACGGGGAAGTAACTGAGAAGTAACAGGACACCCCTGTCGAGGCATGTGCATTCGGCTGTTACTGCCGTTACTTCCGCTGATACTGCCGAAGTAACGGCGTAACCCGATGATTTTTAAGGACGTTACTGCTGTTACTGCCGTTACTCCGCAAAAATCGATAACGAATGTCGAATTAAGCCGACTGCACCTCCCCTCTGGTACAACTCCGGCCTGTCGATACGTCGAGGTCGGACGGCCTAGGGTGCGTCGCGAGTCGATGCGAGACGTTAATGAGATTAGTAGTACATAGTGAAATAGTAGTTGCGTGAGCAACGATAACTCTCCCGGATTCCGATGACGGGATCGGGCCTCAACCTGTGCGACAGCACATTTTTTAGTGAGTGAAAACATGAATCGAACTGGTAATTCCACGCTCAACTTTGTTGATCGGAACGTGCTGCTGAATCAGGCGACAAAGGGCGAGTTGGAGCGCATCGAGGCGAGTCTTCGAGGCGAGCTGAACGGCCGCGCCGGTTTCTCGGCGATGTCGGCCGGGGGCAAGCGTGTGCGGGCGCTGGAACATCTGACTTCCCTTCGCGGGCTCTTGGCGTCGTTGGATGACGCTTCCAGCGAAACGGGCGCAGCTGGCTTGACGGACTGCTGACGGCCGTAACGCATGAATTGTCGGCCGTCCATGCGGGATGGCCGATCACGTACAAAATCATTATTGAGAGGTTGATATGTCGTTTGCAAATTGGACACTTGAACGGGCGAAGCGCGTGCTGCGCCGTGCCGGCGAGATGGAGCGGGCCGAGAAAATCAAGATCGAAAGTATCGATCACGGGGCGGATGCGCTGCGTACCGCACGCGAGCAAGTCGCACGTCTCACGGATGCGCGCGAACGCCTGCAAGCGCGTGCGGGGGATTTTGAGGCTGCGACGGATCGGCTTGACCAGCTGATGACGGCGAAGCGCGACGAGCTGATTGCGTCGGCGCGCGAAGGGCGCGAGCCCGATTATCGAGAGATCGACGCGCAGCTTTCGGAGGTTTGCGCCGTCCTGGCGAACTACCGAGACGAGCAGGTGAATGTACCGGCCGCGATTGACGAGCTCGACCGGCAATTGAACGAGGCCCGCGAGGTTGAACGCGTGACGCTTGAGGCCACGCATGACTTCATGGACCGTCATTACGGCAAGGCATTCGCGGATGCTCGCGACGAGCTCATGGAGTTCGTGCAGGGGGCGCTGCGTGTGAAATTTGAGCGGGCCTGGGCGATGTATCAGGTACGGCAGGCATATAGCGAGCGGTCTGCTGCGGGCCGCGTAGCCAGTCCCGGCACGCTCGAACGGACCATCACAACTGAGGGCGAAATGGACGGGCTTCTGGCGGCGTTCGTGGCGCTCGGCGGCGTTGCGTTACGTGATGCCGAGGTCTCGAAAATCGCGGCGGAACATGTTGACGAAATGAAACGCCGTGGCATCGGCACACGATACGGGTACGGAGCCCAGGTTCGTGAGGAAGTTCCCAATCCAGTACAGATTCATATCGCAAAACACGTCATCGCGGATCATGAGGCGGAATCCAACCACGGGGCATCGCAAGTCGATCAGCCGGATACCGAAGAGGCGCGTGCAAGACGTTTGGACGCGATTCACGAGCGCCGTATGAGCGAAGTTCTGGCAGGGGAGGGCGCACTGTGAAATTCACGTGTCCACACTGCGGCGCGCGCTCCACATTCCGGACGACTCGCATGCTGTCCGAACTGACCAAAGAGGGGTACGCAGATTGCAGGAATCCTGATTGCGGGCATGGCTTCCGGGTGTTGAGTTCGATCACGCACACGACCCGCACCAGCCGTCAGCCGAATGAAGCGATTGCACGGCAATTGCAGGTGGAGGCTCCGGCTGTGGATAAATCGTCGATTGCACAGACGCCGTATCGATGGTAGCTGCGGCCGCCTTTGACTTACCGGGAGCCCGTCCCGTCGCGCTTCCCTCCGTGTCAGCCCCGTGACGGGCTGGTGAAGAGGGGCGCGTTTGGAAGCGCTGCGTGCTGGCGCTGGTTTGCGCTGGCATCCTGACCCGGACGCGAGTGGCAGAAGGAAGGCACACCAGCCCCGGTCGGCGGTACGTCGCACGTCGCGATGTGCACCGCCGCACCGCAATCGGGGCGACGCTCAAGTCACTGGAACGCCACTTCCGCGAAGCTTCGCAGCTTGCAGACACAAAATTAAATTAAATCAATGTCCTGCGTGACTTCTTCTAACTTATTGCAGGAATGCCGGTCAAGATTACGCCGGGATTTCCGCAGCAACCTTGGCGCAAGTTAGACGACTTATGGGGACGATCAGGGCCAATCCAATTCGTCCAAGCTGCACTCGTAGCGACGCGATCCGTGGCCACTCAGCCGCTATGTGAGTCAGCCATGCTCGGCCACGTAACCGCTGAGCATCAAGCTCAACGCCCTCGGAGCCTCGCTCTCGCAGGCCCCAAAGGCCGGCCCTTGCCGCACATTAGCGAGCGACCCGCAAGCCGATCCACAAAGAAAGCGCTCGTGTGGACGGTACATGTCGACTGGTAAGATTTGGCATCTCACCCTCGGAAGATGCTGTCGATGACCACATTGCCCTTCATCTCGCGCGTCGTTTTGCGAAACTTTCGGAGCATTGGAGAGTGTGACGTTCGCCTCGGGCCGCTCACGTATCTCGTTGGTGCAAATGGAGCCGGCAAAAGCAACTTCGTCGACGCCCTGCACCTTGTGACTGACGCGCTCACCAGTTCACTCGAGCAGGCGCTAAACGTGCGAGGAGGATGGGCCGAGGTCCGGCGCCGATCCGGGGGGCATCCAACGCACTTCGGGGTCCGCATCGAGTTCCGTGTCGACGGTACGCCGGCGCACTATGCGTTCAACATCGGCGCAGTTAAGAACCGCGGATTTGAGGTACTGGTAGAGGAATGCAGTCTCGGCGGTCTAGGTAAAGGCCCGCACTACCGAATTGAGCGAGGCAAGGTCGTCAACAGCAGCGAGGGCACTCTTCCGGCGCTTACCAGCGACCGCCTTGCCTTGGTCGCGTTATCCGGCCTCAGCACATTTCGCCCGATATTCGATGCGCTCACGTGTATGGGCTTCTACAACCTCAATCCGAAGCTGATGCGCGAGTTGCAGAAAGCCCAAGAAGGCCGCCTCTTGAAGCCCGAGGGCGAGAACATTGCGAGCGTGATCGGCCACCTTGAGAAGGTGAATCCGGTAGCGCTTGGGATCGTCGAAGAGTACCTACAGACTGTAGTGCCTACGGTTCACGCCGTAAGACGCATTCCTGTCGGACCGATGGAGACCCTTGAATTTCGCCAAGACGTCCGCGGCTCACGTGATCCGTGGCGATTCGCTGCACAGAATATGTCCGACGGAACGCTTCGGGCAGTTGGGGTTTTAACTGCTCTGTTCCAGGGTAATCGTGACTTCGCTCCTACGCTGATCGGTATCGAAGAACCTGAGACCGCGTTGCATCCCGCTGCAAGTGCTGCGCTGCGCGAAGCTCTGAATAGAGCATCTGCCGAAACACAAATCATCGTGACAAGTCATAGCCCGGATCTGTTGGACGATCCGAGTGTTCGCGACGACCAGATCCTTGCGGTCGTCTCGCAAGCCGGAGATACGAAAATCGCAGAGATCGACAACGCATCGCGCGAGGCCATCCGACAGCACCTGTTCTCGGCCGGTGAACTACTCAAACTTGGGCAAATTCAGCCGGATCCAGAAAAAATCAAGCAACTGGAAATCCGGCAGCCGTCTCTGTTTGGACCGGGAGCCATATGAAAATTGCGTCGATCGTCGAAGGCCACGGTGAGGTGAGCGCACTGCCCGTACTTCTGCGTCGTTTTCTGGAATGGCGGCCGACCGAGAACTTCATCGAGATTGAGCGACCGAATCGAGTCCATCGAGATCGATTCATCAACTCGCAGGATGAATTTGTGCGATTCCTCAGGCTCGCACGGGGCCAATGTAAAGAAGATGGTTGGATACTGATCCTTCTCGATGCAGATGACGACTGCCCGATGGAACTAGCGACCACCCTGTTGGCTCGAGCGCGCGAAATCGACAATCACCGCGTTTCCGTCGTGATTGCAAAACGCGAGTTCGAAGCATGGTTCATAGGCGCCGCGGGATCACTCGACGGTCACCGAGGTCTGACTGTTTTGCCTGCAGATCTGAATGTAGAAGCGGAATTGCCTCGTGATGCGAAAGGGTGGCTCGGAGCCAGGATGGCAAAGGGTTCGTACGGCGTAGTAACAGACCAACCAGCATTCGCCGGCTTGATGGATTTGCAACAGGCTTTCGATCGCTGTCGCTCGTTCCGAAAGCTCTGCACCGACTGGGACACCAATCTCGGTCGTATAGCCTAGGTGGACGGCTGTTCGTCGCGAGCCCCTCCTAATCAATCTCGCGGCTATTCCGTTACAAACGCGGCAGATCGGCTACGCATGGACGGGTGTGTCCACCCTTTGATTCTCCATGTTAGTCCGCTTAGCCGGCATACTGCTTCTCGGCATTCTAAGTTGGTGGACATCATTGCCCACCCTACCCGCCTCGTCGATGTCCATGCCTGTGGACACTGATGTCCATGCGTCTTCCGTTCGTTTTCGCATTGAATCGGCGTAGAGTTGGAACTGTTGAATCACCGAGTGAGTACGCCATGAGCGCTGCAGAACAATCGAACGTAGTCGCAATGTTCAAGCCGCAGGCACAGCGAGAATCGGAAAAGAAATGGGGGAAAGCCGTAATGTCCCACGGGTGCGCCATCTTCCCTTCGATTCTACTCCGCGCACAAGCTCGGCTCGGCGTCAACGCTCAGGAGATGATGGTACTCCTACACCTGGCTGAACACTGGTGGGCAGCAGACAGTAGAGTGTTTCCTGCGAAAAAGGTGATCGCCGAACGGATTGGACTAAGTACCAAGCAGGTTCAGCGGCATGTAAAGCGGCTCGAAGAATTGAAGCTCGTCGAGCGAAAGCAACGATTTAGTCGCGGCCTACAGACATCAAACGAGTACGACCTGTCTGGGCTTGTGGTGAAGCTACAAGTTATCGAAAAGGATTTTGAAACAGCAAGAAAAGTAAAGAAGGCCGCGGCTGACGCAGGCGGCCTCACACAAGTACTGAAAAAACAGTGACAGGTTCAGCGACGTAGCTCAGTTGGATAGAGCATCCGGCTTCGACGTGATTCAGGGCGCACCTCGATATTACGGGCAGGAAGGTCACGGGTTCAAGTCCCGTCGTCGCTCCCCTTTAATTTGTTTTTCATGCGACGTAGCTCAGTCGGATAGAGCGTCTCGGCTTCGACGTGATTCAGGGCGCACTGAATCGCGGGCGAGAAGGTCGCGGGTTCAAATCCCGCCGTCGCTTCCCAACTTCCCTCCCTTCACGTTATACAACCTGCGTGCCAGCCACGTGAACGAAACTGCATGATCAGGGTGCATAAAACTGCACAACAAAACTGCCCCGTCGATCGCCACGCGGCCGGTACTGGCCGGCCCTGAGCAGCCGGTGCATGCCTGCATAAAAACTATTCGTTTTTGCGGGCAGGTGGGGAGGGGCTACAACTGCGCGCGCGGGGCCGCGGGCGGCATTCCTGGGGATGGGGTGCGGCCCCGGAATGCCTCTATGCCGCGTCAGGCGGTCCGCCAAAGCCTTGCCGCCAATTGTTGGTGCCTTTGGAAGGTAGGCACATCCGGACGGTCCAAAGGGGCGATATTCCGTCCCGGCCTCGGGGAGGTATAAGATGGATCATCATTAATTCCGGCGGCGCGGGAAAACCATCGGCCTTCGGTCAGAAGGTGTCGCCCATCGAGTCTCGTTGATGGGCCGCTTCAGGTTGACAGCGGTACTTGGAGGGCGACCCAGAAAGGTAAAGCAGCCGAAGAAGGCCTAGCGTGTCAACCCCAGATGGTGACCAGCTCGGCAATTTTGGTTGCGACTACCTCCATCGTGTCTTCCGACGTGTCAAGTCCGCTTCGCGACGCAAGCATGGGGCTGACATCGCGGAGGGCCGTGTACGTTGTGCCGTGTACGATGGGCACGAGACGGTTACCCTGCAGAAGAGTCGAGAGTTCTTTGTCGGCGACGCCCTCTTTCGGAAGCCGCGCCAACAATGCAGGGGTCACCAGGACGAGCCCAATTTTCGAGGCCGCCAAGCCTTTATCGATGGCTCGCATCATCGGCACGCCAAGCCCAAGGTCCTTCTCGCTGAACCAAACCTTGACACCAGCGGCCTCGAGCAAATCGTGCAGCTGCTTGGCGGCGCCCTGCCTGTCATCCCAAGCATGGCAGAGGAAGCAATCCCGAAGGTCCGGCTTTGCCGCTGCTTCTTTTTCAATAGCCTCTCGAATCGGTGTGAGGGACACCACTTGAGCGGGCGTGTATGAAACGGACGAACCGGCACGCGACCAGCGCGGCTTTGAACTGCCGCCTCCGCTAGATCTGCCACCGCCGCTGTAGTTGCTCCCGCCACCAGAAGAATAGGGGGGGCTGTAGTCCCTCCCGTACCCGCTACCATAGCTGCCGCTGTACCCGCCGTAGCGGGAGCTACATGCTGGGCAGGCTGCTCGGGCGGCTTCCGAGTGGTGCCCTCGAACTGGTGCTGTGCATCGTGCCATGCTGGTATCCCCGTTGTTGTGGTGGCTCTAATGATACGCAGAGTAACGGAAGCGGGCTCGCTGGCATCTTGCGAAAAGTCAGGCTGCGCGGGGCGTGCCGGCGTCTATCGGTTTGACATTCGCTCCGCTCTGTTGGTCGAGATAGTCGGCCCACCATTGCATCATGCGATGTCGTTCCGGCAGATGCTGCGCGTGGTTGTACGCGGCCCGGATGCTGTTTTGCTCGGTGTGCGCTAGCTGACGCTCAATCCAGTCCGGGCTGAAGCCGCGTTCGTTGAGGACGGTCGATGCGAGCCCACGAAACCCATGCCCTGTCATGCGGCCGTGGAAGCCCATACGATAGAGCGCGTACAGAATCGTGTTTTCGCTGATGGGCTGTTCCGGGTTGCGAGGGCTCGGCAGCAACCAGCGCTTGTTCGTCGTCGTGTCGCGGATTGCCTGAATGACGGCGAGCGCCTGCCTCGATAGCGGCACGATGTGCGGCTGACGCATCTTCATGCGCGGAGCCGGGATGCGCCACTCAGCGCGCTCTAGGTCGAATTCCGACCATTCCGCGAAGCGGAGCTCGACGGTGCGGACGAACGTGAGGGAGAGAAGGCGCAACGCGAGCTTGGTTCGCCTGTCGCCGTCATAGCCGTCAATAGCCGCCAGCAGTTCCGGCAATTCGCCCTCGCTGACGCGGGCCATGTTCTTCACTGCTCTCGTCTTGAGCGCTCCGCGCAGGTCGGGCGACGGGTCGCGCTCCGCTTTGCCGACAGCGATTGCGTATCGAAACACCTGGCCGCATGTCTGGTGCGTCTTGCGGGAGGTTTCAAGCGCGCCCCGACTCTCGATGCGCCGGATCACGGCTAGAAGCTCTGGCGCGGATATTTCGGAGATGGGGCGCCGGCCGAGATGTGGGAATACGTCTTTTTCGAGTCGATCCATGACGCGATGAGCGTGATCGACGCTCCATGTGCCGCGCTGCATTTCATGCCATTCGCGTGCCACGGTTTCGAACGTATTCTGCGCGGCGACGATTTGGGCGTGACGAGACATGTCGCGCTGCATTGCTGGATCGAGGCCGGCCGCGAGCGTGCGCTTGGCCTCGTCGCGCTTGGCGCGAGCATCGGCGAGGGAAACGAGGGGATAATCCCCGAACGTCAGGAGGTTTTCTTTGCCGTTGAAGCGGTATTTGAGACGCCACTTCTTTGCGCCGCTGGCGCGAAGCTCAAGGAACAAGCCACCGCCGTCAAACAGCTTGTTGCCGGTGCCGTTGGCCGTGTAGCGGGCGGTACGGCACCGAAGGTCGGTGAGGGGTGTTGAAAGCATATATTGGTCCCTGTCGTCGGCTTACCCCCAAATCGGTAAACCGTACCCCCGATCTTACCCCCGATTTTTTGGGTTTCCCCGGCCCCTCTTGGAACCTCATGAAACTAAAAAACCCGCGAAAGCCTAGAGCTGACG
Source organism: Burkholderia sp. GW821-FHT14F03 (assembly GCF_058803765.1). NCBI lineage: Bacteria > Pseudomonadati > Pseudomonadota > Betaproteobacteria > Burkholderiales > Burkholderiaceae > Burkholderia > Burkholderia sp. GW821-FHT14F03. The sequence continues at coordinate 51,980 of NZ_JBXAPG010000043.1, read as the reverse complement.
CGGGTTTCGGTACTTCCGGGAACCTCCCGGAACTATGTATTGGTGCCCAGGGCCGGAATCGAACCGGCACGCCTTGCGGCGGGGGATTTTGAGTCCCCTGCGTCTACCAGTTTCACCACCTGGGCAGATCCGTGTGTCGCGCATACGAGCGCACGCGACGAACCAAGGATTATGTCGGAAAACCTCGGGCTGAGCAAGCGGTGCGGTGCGGCCGTTCGCGGCTCCGCGCCCGCCGTGCGTTTCCCCTGGTCCGGCTGCCTGCCGGGACGACCTGCCCGCGCCATGCGAAGCCGTCGTAGCCGCCGAACGCCGGACGAGGCCCCGACGGCTATGCCCAACCCGTTCACAGCTCGTAGGTATCGGCCTCGCCCTTCAGCGCCTGTTCGATCAAGCGCCGGTTCAGCGTCGGCGACAGCAGCTCGACGAGCGTATACACATAGCTGCGCAGGTAGGCGCCCTGCTTGAGCGCGACCCGCGTGACGTTGCTGCCGAACAGATGGCCGACCGGAATCGCGCGCAGGTTGCGGTCGCGCTCCGGGTTGAACGCGATATCGGCCATGATGCCCACGCCGAGCCCCAGCTCGACGTAGGTCTTGATCACGTCCGCGTCGATCGCCTCCAGCACGATGTCGGGCGACAGGCCGCGCAGCGCGAACGCCTGGTTGATCTTCTTGCGGCCCGCGAACGCGTCATCGTAGGTGATCAGCGGGAACTGCGCGAGATCGTCGAGCGACGGCGGCTTGCGTTCGAGCAGCGGGTGATCGGCCAGCACGACGGCTGTGTGGTGCCACTGGAAGCAGGGCAGCGACACCAGTTCCTTGTAGTCGGCGATCGCCTCGGTCGCGATCGCGAGGTCGGCCTGGTCGTGGATCACCATCTCGGCCACCTGGGTCGGGCTCCCTTGCAGGATCGACAGATGCACCTTCGGAAAGCGCTTCTTGAATTCGGCGATCGCGGACGGCAGCGAGTAGCGCGCCTGCGTGTGCGTCGCCGCGATCGTCAGGTTGCCCTGGTCCTGCGCGGCATAGTCCTTTCCGACCCTTTTCAGGCTCTCGACTTCCTGCAGGATCCGCTCGACCGATGCCAGGATGATCCGGCCCGGCTCGGTCAGCGAGCGCACGCGCTTGCCGTGGCGCGTGAAGATCTCCACGCCCAGCTCGTCCTCCAGCTCGATGATCGCCTTCGACACCCCCGGCTGCGACGTGTACAGCGCCTTCGCGGCCTCCGTCAGATTGAAATTCTGACGGACGGCCTCGCGCACGAAGCGAAACTGGTGCAGGTTCATTTATAACCCTTCCGCATATAGACAGAATTTTTTAGTCGTTTGAAATATAAAGGGAGTTTATTACGATTCCCCAGTGTTTTTCAAATATGGATATCTGTTTTCGTCATTAGCAAATGAGCGGGCGGCGGGAGGCCGGCTCGGTGCGGGCGGAGCAGGATTCGGGCGCGGCGTGGCTAGGACGTCGCGCGGTCATTCTAGAAACCCTGGGGTCCCCGAATGTATCAGTACGACCAATACGACCAGACGATTGTCGACGAGCGCGTCGCGCAGTACCGCGACCAGGTTCGCCGCCGCCTGTCGGGCGAGTTGAGCGAGGAGGAGTTCCGTCCGCTGCGGCTGCAGAACGGCCTGTACCTGCAGCGCCACGCGTACATGCACCGCATCGCGATCCCGTACGGCAACCTGCGCAGCGACCAGCTGCGGATGCTGGCGCGGATCGCGCGCGAGCACGATCGCGGCTATGGCCACTTCTCGACCCGTTCGAACCTCCAGTTCAACTGGATCAAGCTCGAGGAAACGCCCGAGATCCTCGCGAAGCTCGCCTCGGTGCAGATGCACGGGATCCAGACCTCGGGCAACTGCATCCGCAACATCACGGCCGACCAGTTCGCCGGCGTCGCGCAGGACGAGGCGATCGATCCGCGTCCGTGGGCCGAGATCCTGCGCCAGTGGTCGACCTTCCATCCCGAGTTCGCCTGGCTGCCGCGCAAGTTCAAGATCGCGGTGTCGGGCGCGAAGAGCGACCGCGCGGCCGTGCAGATCCACGATCTCGGCGTGTACCTGTCGCGCAACGACGCGGGTGAGGTGGTCGCGAGCATCCTCGCGGGCGGCGGTCTTGGCCGTACCCCGATCGTCGGCGCGATCATCCGCGAGAACCTGCCGTGGCGGCATCTGCTCACGTACTGCGAGGCGGTGCTGCGCGTCTACAACCGCTACGGCCGGCGCGACAATCTCTACAAGGCGCGCATCAAGATCCTCGTGAAGGCGCTGTCGCCGGAGAAGTTCTCGCAGCAGGTCGAGGAAGAGTGGCAGCACCTGAAGGACGGTCCGTCGACGCTGACCGAAGCCGAACTCGAACGCGTGGCGCGCGATTTCGCACCGCCGGCGTACGAGAAGCTGCCGGACACCGATGCGTCGTTCGAGCAGCGCCTGCTCGACAACAAGGCGTTCGCCCGCTGGGTCGAGCGCAACGTCGCGCCGCACAAGGTGGCGGGCTACGTGGCCGTCACGCTGTCGCTGAAGCCGACGGGGCCCGCCCCCGGCGATGCGACCGATGCGCAGATGGAAGCGGTCGCCGACTGGGCGGACGCGTATTCGTTCGGCGAGCTGCGCGTGTCGCACGAGCAGAACCTGATCCTCGCGAACGTGAAGAAGCGCGACCTGTACGCGCTGTGGGAAAAGGCCAAGGCGCAGGGTTTCGCGACGCCGAACATCGGCCTGTTGACGGACATCATCGCGTGCCCGGGCGGCGATTTCTGCTCGCTCGCGAACGCGAAGTCGATTCCGATCGCGCAGGCGATCCAGGCGCGCTTCGACGATCTCGACTACGTGTACGATCTCGGCGACCTGTCGCTGAACATCTCGGGTTGCATGAATTCGTGCGGCCATCACCACGTCGGCAACATCGGCATCCTCGGCGTCGACAAGGACGGCGCCGAGTGGTATCAGGTGTCGCTCGGCGGCGAGCAGGGCACGGGCGCGGGCGGCGCGCGGCTCGGCCGGGTGATCGGCCCGTCGTTCTCCGCGCACGAGGTGCCGGACGTGATCACGACGCTGGTCGACACCTTCGTCGAGCAGCGCGCCGACGGCGAGCGCTTCATCGACACCTACAACCGCATCGGCCTCGCGCCGTTCAAGGAACGTGTGTATGCGGCGCGCCAGCCCGCGCACGCGTGAAACCGGCTACAAGGAATCAGCAGATGGCTTTGATTATCAAGAACCGCGCGGTGGCCGAGGATGCATGGCAGGTCGTGCGCGCGGCCGAGGACGGCGCACTGCCCGCGGCGGCCGCGCTGCCGGCCGGCAAGGTGCTGGTGCCGCTCGCGCTGTGGCAGGCGGAGCGCGACGCGCTCGTCGCGGGCCGCAGCCGCGACGCGCTCGGCGTCTGGCTCGCGCCCGACAGCGAACCGGCCGACCTGGTGGCCGATTTCGATCGGATCGCGCTGATCGGCGTCGATTTCCCGCGTTTCGCCGACGGCCGCGGCTACAGCATCGCGCGCCTGCTGCGCGAGCGTCATGGCTGGACGGGCGAGTTGCGCGCCCTCGGCGACGTGCTGCGCGACCAGCTGCTCTATATGTCGCGCTGCGGCTTCGATGCGTTCGCGGTGCGCGCGGACAAGGACATCCACGACGCGCTGCACGCGTTCGGCGAGTTCTCGCAGCGCTACCAGGGCGCGGTCGACAATCCGTCGCCGCTGTTCCGCCGCCGCGATGGCGCCGTGCAGAAGGTGGGCGCATGAATACCGTCGCGCCGGGCGTCGCGCCTGAACTGGCCGACAAGATCGCCCGCCTCGACGCGCTGCTCGCGACGATCGGCGCGCGGCATCCGCGCGTGAAGTTCGCGAGCAGCCTCGCGGCGGAAGACATGCTGCTGACGCACGCGATCCTGTCGAAAGGCGTGGCGATCGGCATCTTCTCGCTGAACACGGGCCGTCTGCATGCGGAGACGCTCGGCATGTTCGACCGCGTGCGCGAGCGCTACGGCTACGAGATCGAGCAGTTCCAGCCGCGCCAGGACGCGGTCGACGCCTACGTCGCGCAGCATGGCCTGAACGCGTTCTACGAGAGCGTCGACCTGCGCAAGGGCTGTTGCGCGATTCGCAAGGTCGAGCCGCTCAACCGCGCGCTCGCCGGGGTCGACGCATGGGTGACGGGCCAGCGCCGCGAGCAGTCGGTCACGCGCGCGGAGCTGCACGAGGAGGAGCGGGACGAGGCGCGCGGCATCGCCAAGTACAATCCGCTCGCCGACTGGACCGAGGCCGACGTGTGGGCGTACCTGAAGGCCTTCGAGGTGCCGGTGAATCCGCTGCACGCGCGCGGCTACCCGAGCATCGGCTGCGAGCCCTGTACGCGCGCGGTGCGCCCCGGCGAGGACAGCCGCGCCGGCCGCTGGTGGTGGGAATTCCGCGACACCAGGGAGTGCGGGCTGCACATTCCGATCACGCCGCTGCCGTCGGGTGCCCCGACCGAATCTGCCGGCGCCTGAGCCGTCGTAATAAGATTGAATCCCGCGCCACCCGGAAACGGTGGGCGCGACCCAGAACAAGGACTGATGACCATGAGCACGACGCTCGAACACTCCGCCTTTGCCCCGCCCGTCGGCAGCGCCGGCCGGATGGGCCACCTCGACTGGCTCGAGGCCGAGTCGATCCACATCCTGCGCGAACTCGTGGCCGAATGCAGCAAGCCCGCGCTGTTGTTCTCGGGCGGCAAGGATTCGGTGGTCGTGCTGCACCTTGCGCTGAAGGCGTTCGGCCTCGGCGCGAACCGCAAGACGTCGCTACCGTTCCCGCTCGTGCACATCGACACGGGCCACAACTACGGCGAGGTGATCGATTTCCGTGATCGCCGCGCGCAGGAGATCGGCGCGGAGCTGATCGTCGGCCACGTCGAGGATTCGATCGAGCGCGGCACCGTGGTGCTGCGCCGCGAGACCGATTCGCGCAACGCCGCGCAGGCCGTCACGCTGCTCGAGACGATCGAGCAGCACGGCTACACCGCGATGATCGGCGGCGCGCGCCGCGACGAGGAAAAGGCGCGCGCGAAGGAGCGCATCTTCTCGTTCCGCGACGAATTCGGCCAGTGGGACCCGAAGGCGCAGCGCCCGGAACTGTGGAGCCTGTTCAATGCGCGCCTGCACAAGGGCGAGCATCTGCGGGTGTTCCCGATCTCGAACTGGACCGAGCTGGACGTGTGGCAGTACATCGCGCGCGAAGGGCTCGAACTGCCGTCGATCTACTACGCGCACCGCCGCGAGATCGTGCGCCGCAACGGTCTCCTCGTGCCGGTCACGCCGCTCACGCCGATCCGCGAGGGCGAAACGAGCGAGCAGGCGCTGGTGCGTTTCCGCACGGTCGGCGACATCTCGTGCACCTGCCCGGTCGCGAGCGACGCGGACGACGTGGAGAAGATCATCGCCGAAACCGCGGTGACCGAGATCACCGAGCGCGGCGCGACCCGGATGGACGACCAGGCCTCCGAGGCGGCGATGGAGCAGCGCAAGAAGCAGGGTTATTTCTGAGGCACACGAGGACACCGACATCATGAGCATCATCGAGAATCACGAAGACCTCGGCGTGCTGCGCTTCATCACGGCAGGCAGCGTCGACGACGGCAAGAGCACGCTGATCGGCCGCCTGCTGTACGACAGCAAGGCCGTGCTGTCCGACCAGCTGTCCGCGCTGTCGCGAGCGAAGAACAAGCGCACGGTCGGCGACGAGCTGGACCTCGCGCTGTTGACCGACGGCCTCGAGGCCGAGCGCGAGCAGGGCATCACGATCGACGTCGCGTATCGCTACTTCGCGACCGCGAAGCGCAAGTTCATCATCGCCGACACGCCGGGCCACGAGCAGTACACGCGCAACATGGTCACGGGCGCGTCCACCGCGCACGCGGCGATCGTCCTGATCGACGCGACCCGCGTCACGTTCGAGCAGGGCGTCGCGCAACTGCTGCCGCAGACCAAGCGTCACAGCGCGATCGTCAAGCTGCTCGGCCTGCAGCACGTGATCGTCGCGATCAACAAGATGGATCTCGTCGACTACAGCGAGACCCGCTTCAACGAGATCCGCGACGCCTACGTCACGCTCGCGCAGCAGCTCGGCCTCGCCGGCGTGCGCTTCGTGCCGGTGTCGGCGCTGAAGGGCGACAACATCGTCGGCGCGAGCGAGAAGATGCCGTGGTACGCGGGCGAGGCGCTGCTCGACGTGCTCGAGCGGCTGCCCGTCGAGGTCGACGCCGGCGACGCGTTGCGCTTCCCGGTGCAGTGGGTCGCGCGCCAGGACGGCAGCTCGGCCGATGACTTCCGCGGCTACATGGGCCGCGTCGAGGCGGGCGCGGTGCAGGTCGGCGACGCGCTCGCGGTGCTGCCGTCGGGCCGCGAGGCGACGGTCGCGGAGATCATCGCGCCGGTGCCGGGCGGCACCGCGGCGGTCGAGCGTGCGTTCGCGGGGCAGGCGGTCACGATCCGCTTCGCCGAGGACGTCGACGTGTCGCGCGGCGACACCTTCGTGCCGGCCGCGCGGCGTATCGAGCCTGCGAAGAAGCTCGAGGCGGACCTGTGCTGGTTCGACGACACGCCGTTGTCGACGCAGCGCAAATACCTGCTCAAGCAGACCACGAACACGGTGCTGACGAAGATCGGCGCAGTCCGGCAGGTGCTCGACGTGCATACGCTGTCGCATGCGACCGACCGCCACGATCTCAAGATGAACGATATCGGCCGGGTCGCGCTGACGCTGCAAAAGCCGATCGTGTGCGACACCTACGATGCGCACCCGGGCACGGGCGCGTTCGTGCTGATCGACGAGGCGACCCATCACACGGTCGCGGCAGGGATGATCCGCGAATTTTCCGCATGATGGTCCGGGCCGCGCGTCGCCGCGCGGCCCGCTTGCACGGATTCGAGGAAACGGAACACATATGGGCAAGGTGTATCTGATCGGCGCGGGACCCGGCGCGGCGGACCTGATCACGGTGCGCGGCGCGCGCCTGCTGGCCGACGCCGACGTGGTGCTGCACGACGCGCTCGTCGAGCCGGCGATGCTCGATTACGCGCCGGCGCATGCGCGCCGGATCGCGGTCGGCAAGCGCTGCGGGCAGCGCTCCACCGCGCAGCAGTTCATCAACAAGCAATTGGTCGACGCGGCGCGCGAGCACGCGGTGGTGGTGCGCCTGAAGGGCGGCGATCCGATGCTGTTCGGGCGCGCCGACGAGGAGATGCGCGCGCTCGAGGCGGCCGGGATCGACTACGAGGTCGTGCCCGGCATCACCGCCGCGCTGGCCGGCGCGGCGACGCTCAAGCGCTCGCTGACGCTGCGCGGGGTCGCGCGCAGCGTCGCGTTCGCGACCCACAGCCGCGCGCCGGGCAGCGAGGCGCTCCGCGAGCAGGTGAACGCCGATTCGCTGGTCTACTACATGGGCCGCGACAGCGCGCCCGGCATCGCGCGCGAGCTGATCGACGCGGGGCGCGCGGGCACGACGCCGGTGGCGATCGTCGAGGCGTGCAGCACGCCGCGCGAGCGCCGGCTGACGCTCACGCTCGATGCGATGGCGGCCGGGGACGCGCAGGCCTGGCTCGATGCGACGCAACCGAGCCTGCTGATGATCGGCGAGGCATTCGCCGCGCGAGGAGCGGGCCAGGGCGACGGCGAAGCGGAGCCCGGGGCGGAAGGCGGCGGGATGCGCGACGCGGCGTGAGGCGCGTCCGGGAATAAAAAACGCTGACCGTGGGCCAGCGTTTTTTTATGCGCGTTTCAGGGCGTCAGGGCGCGGGAGGCGGCTGACGCAGACAATAGCCGGCGATCGCGTCGAGCACCGCGTCGTTTTCGCCCACCGCGCTCGCGCAGGCGAACGCGATGCCCGGCTGGGCGGCGCGGCAGGCGTCGAGCAGTTGCGGCAGGTCGCGGCGCACGTGGCCGCCCTGGCCGAAGAAGACCGGGATCACGGTGATCGCGTCGCAGCCTTGCGCGGCGAGCGCGGCGGCCGCCTCGGGCAGCGTCGGCGTCATCAGTTCGAGAAACGCGAGCACGACGGGCGCGTCGGCGCCGCGCGCCGCGCGCAGCCGGTCGGCGAGCCGTTCGAACGGCTCGGCCCAGCGCGCGTCGCGCGCGCCGTGGCCGAACAGGACGAGACCGTGTTTGCCCATGATGCTCAGTGACGATCGACCCACTTGAGCGCGAACAACCCGAGCGCAAGGTAGGCGAGGCCCGGGATCGCGGCGGTGAGCGGCGCGGGCCAGGTGTTGAGCGTGCCGATGTGCGAGAACAGCGTGTTGAACAGCTGGAAGCTCATGCCGAGCATGATCCCGCCGAACACCTTGACGCCGACCACGCCCGCGCGCGTGTGCAGGTATGCGAACGGCAGCGACAGCACCAGCATCACGAACACCGCGAACGGATACAGCAGCTTGCGCCACAGCGCGATGTCGTAGCGCTGCGTGTCCTGCTGGTTCTCGCGCAAGTGCTGGATGTAGCGGAACAGGTTGAAGATCGACATCCGGTCCGGCGACACCAGCAGCACCGACAGGATCTGCGGCGTCAGGTCGGAGCGCAGCGAGTATTGCGGCATCTCGACCTGCTTCGACCGATAGACGGGATTCAGCGCGTCGGTCGGCTGGCCGGCCGGCGCGGGTGCGAGGCTCGTGAGCTGGGTGTCGGTGACGTCGGTCAGCAGCCAGTGGCCGGGCGGCTGGTAGCGCCCCGTCTTGGCGATCCGGACGTTCTGCAGCTGGAACTTCGAGTCGAATTCGTAGATGCGCACGTCGCTGATGGTCGAATCGGGCGACAGCTTGCCGACGTTGACGAAGCGGGTGACGGGTTCGCCGTTGTCGCGCGCGGTCAGCGTGTCCTTGACCCACACGCCGGACGCGAAGTTCGACGACACCGACGAGCCGAGCGCCTCGAGCCGCACGCGCTCGGACAGCTGGTCGGAGTAGGGGCCGACGAATTCGCCGATCATGTAGGTGACGATCACGAGCGGCACGCCGATCTTGAGCAGCGAGCGCAGCGCCTGGTTGGTCGCGAGGCCGGACACGCGGAAGATCGTGAACTCGGAGTTCGCGGCCATCTGCGCGAACACGTAGATCGAGCTGATCAAGGTCGCGACCGGGATGATCTCGTAGAAGCGCGAGGGCGTCTGCAGCGCGACGCGCAGCACCGCGTAGCCGAACTTGTAGTTGCCGTGGCCGACCGAGTTCAGTTCGCTGATCAGGTCGAAGAAGAAGAACAGGCCGGAGAACGCGAACAGCACGAACGTGAAGGTCACGTAGATCTGGCGCGCGAAGTATTTCTCGTAGAGGCGCATCGGTCAGGCCCCCTGCGAGCGGCGGAACAGCGCGCGCGTGAACAGCGGGCGATTGCGCACGCGCAGCCAGAAGATCACGCCGACGATCGCGGCCACCACGGTGTGCAGCACGACGAGGCCGACGCTGAACGGCAGCTTGCCGCGTTCGATCTGCGATTGCACCACGTTCAACAGGTTCGAGTAGGTGAGATAGATCAGCACGGCCATCACCAGGTTGATGGTGCGGCCGCGGCGCGGATTCTGGTACGAAAGCGGGATCGCGAGGATCATCAGATTGATCGCGATCAGCGGCAGCCCGGCGCGCCACGCGAACTCGGCGAGGTTTTCGTTGGTTGGGTTGCGCAGCAGGTCGAGCGTCGGGGTGCCGGTGGTGGTCGGCTGGTTGACCACCTGCTTGCTCTGGATCTTCACGCCGTAGCGCTCGAACTCCATGATCTTGAAGTTCGGCTGGCCCGGCGCGCCGTCGTAGCGGCGGCCGTTCTCGAGCACGATGAAGCGGTCGCCGTTCTTCATGGTCTCGGTGTGCCCCGTCTGCGACACGACCACGTTGACCTTGCCGTGCTCGGTGGTGGTCACGAACACGTTCTGCACCTTGCTCTGGTCCGGCGACATCTTCTCGATGAAGAACACCCGGTTGGTCGAGGTCGATTCGCGGAACTGGCCCGGCGCGAGCAGCGATACCTCGTCGCGCTGCTGGAAGCGCGCCTTGATCAGCTTGCTCTGCTGGTTCGACCACGGCCAGCCGATGAACGCGAAGAACGCGATCAGCACGATGATCGGCGTGGCGAACAGGCCGATCGGCTTGATGAGGCGGGTCAGGCTCACGCCGGAGGCGAGCCAGACGACCATTTCCGAATCCCGGTACCAGCGCGTGAGCACGAACAGGATCGACACGAACAGGGTGCCGACGAGAATCATCGCGAGGTAGCCGATCACCGTCAGGCCGATCAGCACCAGCACGTCTTTGGGGCTGACTTCACCCGATGCCGCGTAGCCGACGATGCGGATCATCATCGACGTCAGCATGATCGTGAGCAGCACCATGAATACAGCGCCGGCGGTATACGCAAGCTCGCGCTGGAGGGAGCGTTCGAAGATCATTATTGATGAGAAGAGGGCGGGAGGCAGCGCACGCGTGGGGAGGTACTCACTCCGCCACGGGAAAAATAGCGGATAATTGCGGCTTTCATCCTTAGCCCAGATTTTATCCGAGGACAAGCGCGATGGACTTTAGCATAAAAGGCTGTGATTGGAGCAAAGGCACGTCGAAGGGGTTCGTGACGGGCAAGTCGGACTGCATCGTGCTCGGCGTGTTCGAGGCGCAGTCCCTGTCGGGCGCGGCGCTCGACATCGATACGGCCACGAAGGGCCTGATCTCGCGCGTGATCAAGGCCGGCGATATCGACGGAAAAGCCGGCAAGACCTTGTTTTTGCACGAAGTTTCGGGCATCGGCGCATCGCGCGTGCTGCTCGTCGGCCTGGGCAAGCAGGATGCTTTCGGCCAGAAAGCTTATAACGACGCAGCGAAGGCCGCCTGGCGCGCGCTGCTCGCGACCAAGGTGGTCCAGGCCACCTTCACGCTCGCCCAACTGCCGATCGCGGAACGCACCGCGGATTGGGGCGTGCGCGCGGCGATCCTCGCCCTGCGCGGCGAGACCTACCGCTTCACGCAGCTGAAGAGCAAGCCGGAAACGGCCGCGCATGCGCTCAAGCGCGTCGTGTTCAGCGTCGATCCGGCCGACGAGAAGGCCGCCAAGACCGCGGTCAAGCAGTCGGTGGCGCTCGCCAACGGGATGGACCTGACGCGCGACCTCGGCAACCTGCCGGGCAACGTGTGCACCCCGACCTATCTCGCGAACACCGCGAAGCAGCTGGCCAAGGATTGGGGCCTGAAGGCCGAGGTGCTCGGCCTCAAGCAGATCCAGGCGCTGAAGATGGGCTCGTTCCTGTCGGTCACGCGCGGCTCGGTCGAGCCGCCGCAGTTCATCGTGCTGCACTACCGCGGCGGCGCGGCGAAGGCTGCGCCGATCGTGCTGGTCGGCAAGGGCATCACGTTCGACACGGGTGGCATCTCGCTGAAGCCGGGCGAAGGCATGGACGAGATGAAGTACGACATGTGCGGCGCCGGCTCGGTGCTGGGCACGATCCGCGCGGTCGCGGAAATGGGCCTGAAGCTCAATGTCGTCGCGATCATCCCGACCTGCGAGAACATGCCGGCCGGCAACGCGACCAAGCCGGGCGACATCGTCACCAGCATGAAGGGGCTGACGATCGAGGTGCTCAACACCGACGCGGAAGGGCGGCTGATCCTGTGCGACGCGCTGACCTACGCGGAGCGCTTCAAGCCGGCGGCCGTGATCGACGTCGCGACGCTGACGGGCGCATGCGTGATCGCGCTCGGCCATCACAACAGCGGGCTGTTCTCGAAGGACGACGCGCTCGCGGGCGAACTGCTCGATGCGTCGCGCGAAGCGGGCGATCCGGCCTGGCGCCTGCCGCTCGACGACGAGTATCACGAACAGCTGAAGTCGAATTTCGCGGATCTCGCCAACATCGGCGGCCGTCCGGGCGGCAGCATCACGGCGGCGTGCTTCCTGTCGCGCTTCACCGAAAGCTATCCGTGGGCCCACCTCGACATCGCGGGCACCGCGTGGAAGGGCGGCGCGGCGAAGGGCGCGACCGGCCGTCCGGTGCCGCTGCTCGCGCAGTTCCTGATCGACCGCGCCGGCGCGTGATGGCGCAAGGCGGCAACGCGACGGAGCGCGACGGGCGATGACGCGCATCGATTTTCATTCGAACGTCGGCGATTCGCTCGCGTATGCGTGTCGGCTGCTGCGCAAGGCCTATCAGGCTGGGCAGCCGGTCGTCGTGCTCGCCGACGCCGCGCGCCTGCGCGCGCTCGACGAGCGGCTGTGGACCTTCTCGCCGCTCGATTTCGTTCCGCACTGCTCGGTCGACAGCCCGCATGCGGCGGGCACGCCGATCGTGCTGACGGTCGACCTCGAGCGCGCGCCGCATCATCAGATCCTGTTGAACCTGGGCGCGGACGTGCCCGCGCAGTTCGCGCGCTTCGAGCGCCTGCTCGAAGTCGTCGGCAACGCGCCGGACGAGCTGGCGGCGGGCCGTGAGCGCTACCGGTTCTACCGCGATCGCGGTTACGCGCTCAACAACTACAAGCAAGGCGCCTAGCCTTGCCGGACGGAGGTTACGTGCAGGAAGTCCCCGCATCCTCGATTCCGGTGCTGACCGACGTGCTGACGCCGGGCAAGCCGACGGCGCTAGCGGAAGGGCGCAGGCCGGTTGTGTCGGCCTCGATGCCGCCGGTGTTGACCGATGTCCTCGTGCCCGGCTCGCGCACCGCGGACGAGCCGGGGGCGTTGCCGCCGGTATTGACCGAGGTGCTGGCGCCGGGCGAGCCGGTGGCGCCCGGGGCCGAGGCGGCCCCGATGCCGCCGTTGTTGACCGATGTGCTGACGCCGGGCAGGCCGGTGGCGGCGCCGTTGGCGGAGGGCGAGGCCGAGGCGTCGATGCCGGTGCCGGCGGAGCCGGGCGCCGTATCGCCGGCCGATGCGCTGCTGGCGGCGGGCGAGGCGGCCTCGACGCCGCCGTTGTTGACCGACGTGCTCAAGCAGGGCGCCCCGGAACGATTCGAGGCGGCGGAGCCAATGGACGCGCGGACGCTCGCATCCGCGATGCCGCTGGTATTGACCGAGGTATTGACGCCGGGCCGGCGGCCGGAGGCGGCGCCGGGTGAACCGGCGAGCGCGTTGCCGGCGGCGGGGCGTGGGGAGGCGGCGGAAGCCGTGTCGCCGACCGAACCGCCCGCGATGCCGCCGCTCCTGACCACCGTACTGGAGCGGGGCAAGCCGGACGCGACGTCGGGCGAAGCGCTCGCCGCACCGCCGGCGGGCCGTGCCGAAGCGCCGGAAGCCGCGTCGCAGGCCGAACCGTTCCCGATGCCGCCGACGCTGACCGAGGTACTGGAGC
>NZ_JBXAPG010000043.1:24409-38588 GCF_058803765.1 Burkholderia sp. GW821-FHT14F03 | reverse complement strand
GAAGCGCCGGAAGCCGCGTCGCAGGCCGAACCGTTCCCGATGCCGCCGACGCTGACCGAGGTACTGGAGCCGGGCAAGTCGGGTGCGACGGTGCTTGAACCGGTCGGCGCATCGCCGCCGGAGAAGCGCATCGAAGCGCCGGAAGCCGTATCGCCGCCCCCCGCCGATATACCGCCCCCCGGCAAGCCGTCGGCGATACGCGCCGAAGCGCTCGGTGCGATATCGCCGGCCGACGCGTCCACGCCGACGTCTGCCCAAGCCGCATCGGCCTTGTCCGCGCCGTTCCCCGGCCGGCCCTTGGCGACCTCTCCCTTGCTCGCGGGCGCAACGGCGTCGCACGAGGCATCGGCCGCATCCGCGCCGACCGACGATCCCGCCACGAGCGCGAACCATGAACCGGCGCGCGCGACCGAGCTGGCACCACCCGCCGACGGCGTCGACCTCCAGGCCGCCACGCCGGCTGCCGAATTGTTGACCGCATTCGACGCGCCGCCGGCGTTTGCCGACGAGTTGCCGGCGTCCCATTCCGCACCCGAAGCGGTCACGCCGCCGCCGCTGGCGTCGTTCGCGGCCGCCGCGGCGGATGCGCGCGTCGACGCGCGCGAGATCGCCGGCCGCCTGCAGCGGCGCGTGGCCGATTATCTGGGCGGAGCGGGGCGTGCGCTGATCGAGGCCCGCTGCGAGGCGGCCCTGCGGGATCACGGCGCGCGGCTCGTCGACGAGGTCACGCGCGAGGTGGCGCGCACGCTCGAGGTGGAGATCGCGGGCTGGGTCAGGGAAGCGGTCGACGACGAACTGGCGCGCCGCGCCGCGCGCGGCGCCGATACCGATACCGCATGAGGCGGCGCGCGCCGCTTACTTGAGCGACAGGATCCAGTGGGCGAGCGTGCCCGCTTCGGCGTTCGTCAGTTGCGTATTGGCGGGCATCGGCACGCTGCCCCACACCCCCACGCTGCCTTTCACGATGGCCTGCGCGAGATAGGGCGCGGCGTCGGCGCGCGCCGCGTATTTGTCCGCGATCGCGTTGAACGACGGCCCCATCAGGGGCTGCGAGATCGCATGGCAGGCCATGCAGTTCCTGCGCTGCGCGAGCGTCGGGCCATCGGCTTGCTGCGCATGCGCGTTGGCTCCGGCGGCAACCAGCAGGATTGCCATCAGACGCAACGGGATTCGTATCATCTAGAGGTCTCCGCCGGCGTGGGTGTCCGGCTTGGTTTGCGCGCATTATAAAAGCAAAGGGGGCGCGAGTTTTTCGCGCCCCCCGCTTCCTTGACGCAGCCGGGATGCCCCGGCCGTTGTCCGCAAGCGTCAGCCCGTCACCGCGCCCTTGTTCGCGGGCAGCGCGAGCGCCGCGTACTTTGCCAGCACGCCGCGCGTGTAGCGCGGCGCCGGCTGCTTCCAGGCGGCGCGGCGGCGCGCCAGCTCGGCGTCGTCGATGTTCAGCTGCAACAGCAGCCGGTGCGCGTCGATCGTGATCGAGTCGCCTTCCTGCACGAGCGCGATGGTGCCGCCGACGAAGGCTTCCGGCGCCACGTGGCCGACCACCATGCCCCAGGTGCCGCCCGAGAAGCGGCCGTCGGTGATGAGGCCGACCGTTTCGCCGAGCCCCTTGCCGATGATCGCCGAGGTCGGCGCGAGCATTTCCGGCATGCCCGGGCCGCCCTGCGGGCCGAGATAGCGCAGCACGACGACGTCGCCCGCATTGATCTTGTCGTCGAGGATCGCCTGCAGCGCGCCTTGCTCGTCGTCGAACACGCGCGCCGGGCCGGTGATGACCGGGTTCTTCAGGCCGGTGATCTTCGCGACCGCGCCGTCTTCCGCGAGATTGCCCTTCAGGATCGCGAGGTGGCCTTCCTTGTACAGCGCCCGGTCGATCGGGTAGATCACCTTCTGGTCGGCGCGCGGCACGCTCGGCACGTCCTTGAGCGCTTCGGCCATGGTCTCGCCGGTGATGGTCATGCAGTCGCCGTGCAGCAGGCCCGCGTCGAGCAGGATCTTCATCACTTGCGGGATGCCGCCCGCCGCATGCAGGTCGGTCGCGACGAACTGGCCCGACGGCTTCAGGTCGCAGATCACCGGCACGCGCTTGCGGATCCGCTCGAAGTCCTCGATCGACCAGTCGATCTCGGCCGCGTGCGCGATCGCGAGGAAGTGCAGCACGGCGTTGGTCGAGCCGCCCGTGGCCATGATCACCGACACCGCGTTCTCGATCGACTTCTTCGTGATGATGTCGCGCGGCTTCAGGTCGCGCTTCACCGCCTCGACGAGCACGCGCGCCGATTCGGCGGCCGAGTCGACCTTCTCGTCGTCCGGGTTCGCCATCGTCGACGAATACGGCAGCGACATGCCGAGCGCCTCGAACGACGAGCTCATCGTGTTCGCTGTGTACATCCCGCCGCACGAGCCGGTCGTCGGGCACGCGTTCTTCTCGACCCCTTCGAAATCTTCCTGCGACATCCGGCCCGCGGTGAACTCGCCGACCGCCTCGAACGAGGACACGATCGTCAGGTCCTTGCCCTTCCAGTGGCCGGGGCGGATCGTGCCGCCGTACACGTAGATGCCCGGCACGTTCAGGCGCGCGAGCGCGATCATCCCGCCCGGCATGTTCTTGTCGCAGCCGCCCACGACCACGACGCCGTCCATCCATTGACCTTGCACGCAGGTCTCGATGCAGTCGGCGATCACCTCGCGCGACACGAGCGAGTACTTCATCCCCTCGGTGCCCATCGACATGCCGTCGGAGATCGTCGGCGTACCGAAGATCTGCGGATTCGCGCCGGCGTCCTTGACCGCCTTCACGGCGGCGTCGGACAGGCGCTGCAGGCCCGCGTTGCACGGCGTGATGGTCGAGTGGCCGTTCGCGATGCCGATCATCGGCTTGTCGAAATCGTCCTTCTGGTAGCCGAGCGCGTAATACATCGAGCGGTTCGGCGCGCGCGCGACGCCTTGCGTGATGTTCTTCGAGCGGCGGTTGTACGACATGGGGAACTCCATCCGTTTGTTGTCTTGATTGCGGGGCGGCCGGCCGCGGCACGGGCGGAACGGCTCAAGTGGGCCAAGGATGCAGTTTCTCTTTGGGAATGTCCAATATATTATTCATAGCCGATTAGGTCGATCAACATATCAGGGAGCGTGACCGAGGTGAGCCCCGACCTGCGCCAGTGGCGCTATTTCGTGACCGTCGCCGACGAGCGACATTTCGGCCGCGCGGCCGCCCGGCTGTCGATGACGCAGCCGCCGTTGTCGCAGGCGATCCGCGCGCTGGAGGAGGCGCTGGGCGTCGCGCTGTTCGCGCGCACCAAGCGCTCGGTCGAGCTGACGGCGGTGGGCGCGGCGCTCCTGCCCGAGGTCGAGCGGCTGTTGGCCGCGGCGGACGCGCTGCCGCCGCTCGCGCAGAGTCTCGCGCGCGGCGAGGCCGGCTCGCTGTCGCTCGCGTTCGTGTCGACCGCGGACTACGGCCTGCTGCCGAACCTGCTGCGCGAGTTCGGCGCGCGCAATCCGCACGTGCGGCTGCAACTGACCGAGGCGACGAGCGACGTGCAGATCGACGAACTCGCGGCCGGGCGGATCGACGCCGGGTTGATCATTCCGCCCGTGCCGCCGCGGCATGCGGCCGTGCTGTCCTATCTGCCCGTGGCGCGCGAACCGCTCGTGGTGGCGATGCCGGCCGACGCGTCGAAGGCGGGCGAGGAGACGCCGGTGCGCCTCGCCGAGGTCGCGGACTTGCCGCTCGTGATCTTTCCGCGTCGTCTGGCGCCCGGCTTTTATGACATCATTACGGGCTGCTACGGCGCGGCGGGCGTCACGCCGCGCATCGGCCAGGAGGCGATCCAGATGCAGACGATCGTGAGCCTCGTGTCGGCCGGCATGGGCGTCGCGCTGGTGCCGCAGTCGCTGCGCAACCTGCGGCGCACGGGCGTGATCTACCGGCCGCTCGCCGCCGACGCGCCGGTCGTCGAGACCGGGCTGGCCTGGCGCACGGGCGACGTGAGTCCGGTGCTCGCGGCCTTCATCGAGATCGTGCGGCGCGCGGCGCCCGGCATCGACGGCTGAGAACCTCGGCGCGCGCCCGCCGTCAAACACGCGTCGCGCACCTCGTGCGCGGCGCGATGAATCCGAACCCTACACCGTTTATCCATGATCATTCACCCGCATTTCGATCCCGTCGCGATCCACCTCGGGCCGCTCGCCGTCCGCTGGTACGGCCTCATGTATCTGGTCGCGTTCATCGCGGCGATCGTGGTCGGCCGGCTGCGGCTGCGGCTGCCGCACGTCGCGGCGCAAGGCTGGACCGCGAAGGACATCGACGACATGATGTTCTACGGCGTGCTCGGCACCGTGCTCGGCGGCCGTCTCGGCTACGTGCTGTTCTACAAGGCGAGCTTCTATTTCTCGCACCCGCTCGACATCTTCAAGGTGTGGGAGGGCGGCATGTCGTTCCACGGTGGCTTCCTGGGCGTGGTGTTCGCGATGTCGCTGTTCGCGTGGCAGCGCAAGCGCAGCTGGATGGAGGTGACCGACTTCGTCGCGCCGATGGTGCCGACGGGGCTCGCCGCGGGGCGTCTCGGCAATTTCATCAACGGCGAGCTGTGGGGCCGCGTGACGAGCCCGGACGCGCCCTGGGCGATGCTGTTCCCCGGCGCCGCGCGCGACGATGCCGCGTGGCTCGGCGCGCATCCGGCGCTTGCCGCGAAGTGGAACCTCAACGAGGTGTTCATGCAGTATCAGATGCTGCCGCGCCATCCGTCGCAGCTCTACGAGATCGCGCTCGAGGGCGTCGCGCTGTTCTTCGTGCTGTTCTTCTTCGCGCGCAAGCCGCGGCCGCTCGACGCGGTGTCGGCGGTGTTCCTGATCGGCTACGGCCTCGCGCGTTTCACCGTGGAGTTCGCGCGCGAGCCCGACGACTTCCTCGGACTGCTCACGTTCGGCTTGTCGATGGGGCAGTGGCTGTCGTTGCCGATGATCCTCGCGGGCATCGCGATGCTCGTGTGGGCCTATCGTCGTGGCGCGGGCGCCGCGCGCGCATGACGGGCGGCGTGAGCCGCGCACCATGAAGAACGCCGGCGGGAGCCGGCGCTTTTTTATCGTCGCGCGTCGCGCGTCACTTCATCTGGACCGAGCCGTTCACGTTGACGGTCACGGTCGCCTTGCCGCCCTCGACCGAGATCGGCGCGCCGGCGTCCTTGGACATCGGCGCGGCCGCGGCCATCGCCATCATGCGCGGATACGGCTGCACGTTGTGACCGCCGCCGACGTTGACGTCGCGGATCGAATAGCTGCTGTAGCCGAACGCCTTCGAGGCTTCCTCGGCGCGCGTGCGGAACGACTTGATCGCTTCCGTCGTGAGCTTCTGCTCGGCGGCGCGCTGCGCCTCGGGCGACAGCGAGAAGTCGACGCCGGCGATCTGCAGGGTCGTGGCGAGCTGGCCGGCGAGCTTCGAGGCGGCCGCGAAGTCGTGCGATTCGAGCACGACCTCGGTGCGGCCGCGCCATGCGGAGATCTTGCCGTCGCGGTCGGTGCTCGGATAGACCGAGAACGCGCCCGTGCGCGCGGTCACGCCGGCGACGCCGCGCGCCTGCGCGAGCGCCGCGTCGGCGCGGCGGTTCAGGTCCGCCGTGAGGCTGCCGGGGTCGCGCGCCTGCTGCTCGTAGAACAGCGTGATCGTGACGACGTCCTGCGGCACGTCGGCGCTGGCCTGTGCCGACAGCGACAGCACGCCGGCCGGCGGCGGTTGTTGGCCGACGCTCTGCGCGCGTGCGACGGACGGGGCGAGCGACAGCGCGACGGGCACCACGGTGGCGACGGCGAGAGCGAGCACGAGGGCGGTTTTTTTCGTCATGTTGGACTCCTTGAACGGAAGCGCGCACGCGATACGCGCAAAAACGCGGTACGAGGCCGCGCCTGATGAGGATCGTAACCGGCGGCTTGCCGGCTGAGCGACCGTTAGGCCAATGAAAGGCGCGCCGAGTTCCGCTGCGCGGCCGGCCGGGCCGGCCGATTTGACTTTCCTTGAAGCGGGCCGCGGCGCGACCTCACTTCATCAGCTTCTGCGTGATGAAGCGCCATTCGGCGGGCGTGACGGGCGTGATCGAGAGGCGGTTGCCTTTCGCGAGCACGCGCATGTCGGCAAGGGCGTCGTGCTCGCGCAACGCGGCGAGCGGCACGAGCGGCGACTTGCGCACGAACTTCACGTCGACCAGCATCCAGCGCGGTGTTTCGCGCGTGGATTTCGGATCGTGATAGGGGCTCTTCGGATCGAACTGCGTGGGATCGGGATAGGGCGTCGAACAGACCTCGGCGAGGCCGGCGATGCCGGGCTCGGGGCAGCTCGAGTGATAGAACAGCACGCCGTCGCCGATGTGCATCGTGTCGCGCATGAAGTTGCGCGCCTGATAGTTGCGCACGCCGGTCCACGGCAGCGTGCGCTGCGGCGCGTTCGCGAGATCGTCGATGCTCGCTTCGTCCGGTTCGGACTTCATCAGCCAGTGGTGCATGGATCGTGATCGACGCAGGAAAAAGGCTGCCGCAAAAGGAAACGGCATCGGGAATCGCCCGATGCCGTTGAAAAGGCCCCCGCCTTGGCCGCTAGGCCGGCATCCTGAACCTGGGGTTCAGAATTGGTCGCAGTTAGCAGCACATCGGGTACATCAGACAGAGTGACGCGCGCGCCCGTGCTACAAATTTCCGCAACCGTGCACATGGCATTGGTTCAAGGAATATATGACCTTGGCGAACCAGGCAGGGAAGCTGACTAATCGTGCGGATCGTGTTTGGATTCAGTGGCTTGCGCGATGCTCATCACGCTGGACATCAAGCACCACGAGAACCCGTGCGACCCGCTTACTGCGCTTCGTGCTGTGCGAGCACTGCACCAAGCTGTTCATTCATTTGATGCATTGTACGCCGGATTTCCTCCGCGGGAAATGCTTCTCCGTGCCGCACGCTCTGTTGCAGCCTCAAAAGCTCCGACGCGAGCGACAGCGCGGCCATCACGGCGATGCGATCCGTGCCGCGCACGGAGCTGTTCGAGCGGATCTTCGACATCTCCGCATCGACGCGCGCGACCGCCTCGAGCAACGCGGCTTCGGTGTCGGCGGAGCAGGCGAGCCGATACGCCTGACCGAGGATCGATACTTCGATCTGCTTGGTGCTCATGCATGTTCTCCGTGGCTGGCCGGGCCGCCCTCGCGCGCATCATCGCGCGGGTCGAGCAGGTCGAGCTGGTTTTCCGCGTCCGGCGCGTTCTTCGCGCGCGGCAGCTTCTCGAGAATCGCATTGAGCTTCACCTGGGCATCGTCGATCTTCGCCGACAGCGCGTCGCGCTCCGCCGCAAGGGCGTCGCGTTCCTCGCGCAGTTGCGAGAGTTCCGTGCGGGTCGCTTCCGCTTCCGTGCGCAATTGCGCGAGCTGCTCTTCGAGCGCGAGCCGCTCCGTGTGATGACGCTTGTTCAGCGCGATCAAACGGCCAATATTTTGAGATAGAGTTTCGAGTTCGTTGAGCATCTGCTGCGTCCTCTAAAGACCCAGCATTTTAGCGCGGATTATCGTCCAACCCGAGATCCGGATCGTATCGAGACGTAACGTTCATGCGTGTTGATGCGAATTTTGCGACAAATCTGGGTCAAATCCCGCGAGCTGGGGGGCGCGCGCGGCGCGCGGGAGGCTTTCTTGACGGCCGGCACCCGCGCTCCTACACTGGCGCCGCTTTGGTGCTCGCGTGCACGCGCACGCGGTTAAACGGGAAGCAGGGCGCACGGTCCGCCAGGACCGGCCAACCTGCGCTGCCCCCGCAACGGTAAGCGGCGCATCGCGTGCGATGCCAGCTGTCCCCACAAGCGCGGCGTTTGCCGCGCGGCCACTGCGCGATGCGCGCGGGAAGGCGGGGCGGTGACGCCGTCAGCCCGGATACCGGCCAGGGCGGGAGGGCGGACGCGCGATGCGCGCCGTCCTCGTGAGGCGGAACCTGCGGGGAGGCGGGGGCCGCACCGTTCAACAGGATTCATCGATGCGAACCCAGATCGCCCGCGCCGCGCTCGTCGCGTGTTCCGGGCTGCCGTGCGCCGCCGTCGCGCAGAGCACGCCGCCTGCTTCTTCCCCGCCGCCTTCGTCCGCCGCCGCGCCGACCCAGCTCGAGCCGATCGTCGTGACCGCGCAGCGTGCCCCGCAAGCGCTCGCGGACGCGCTGCCGCAAACCACTCTGTTTACCCGCGCGGACATCGAGAACAGCAATGCGACCGATCTGCCCGGCCTGCTCGCGCTCGCGCCCGGCGCGCAGATCGTGCGCAACGGCGGGCCCGGCGCGACCGCGAGCCTGTTCCTGCGCGGCGCGCAGTCGACCCAGTCGCTGGTGTTGATCGACGGCGTGCGGGTCGATTCGGCGAGCCTCGGCCAGGCGCAGATCGCGCAGCTGCCGCTCGACCAGATCGAGCGGGTCGAGATCGTCAACGGCAACGTGTCGTCGCTGTACGGCTCGGGCGCGATCGGCGGCGTCGTGCAGGTGTTCACGAAGGACGGCGGCGATCATCCGCCGCGCTTCAACTTCTCGGTCGGCTATGGCAGCTATCACACGCAGAGCCAGACCGCGGGCGTGTCGGGCCGGCTCGACGCGGCGGGCGACACGACCTTCAGCGTGTCGCTGTCGCGCGACAAGACCGACGGTTTCTCGGCCATCGATCCGGTCCGGCAGCCGCAGGCGAATCCGAATGCGAACGGCTATCTCGACGAAAGCGTGGCCGCGTCGCTCAAGCATCGCTTCAACGCGCGCTGGAGCGCGGGTGTCAGCTACTTCCAGAGCAACGGCGACACCAGCTTCGACAATGCCTACGGGCAGCCGACCGATCTCAACAGCCTGTATACCAAGGTGCAGCAGATCGCCGCGTTCGCGGACGGCAAGCTGACCGACTGGTGGACCACGCATCTGCGCGTCGCGAGCGGCAACGATCGAAGCCAGTCCTGGCTGAACGGCGCCTATACCGATCACTTCAACACCGACAACCGCCAGTACACCTGGCAAAACGACTTCGCGCCGCTGAAGGATCAGCGCATCCAGGCGGGCTATGAGCGGCTCGACCAGGCGTTCGACTCCGACGTGTTCGTCGCGCCGCAGCGTCATGTGAATTCGGGCTGGCTCGGCTACACGGGCCGCTTCGGGAACAGCCAGTTCCAGGCCAACGTGCGGCGCGACCAGTACTCCGATTTCGGCGGCGCCAACAGCTACTATCTCGGCTATGGGCTCGACGTGACCGAGCACTGGAAGGTCACGGCCAGCTATTCCGATGCATTCCGCGCACCGAGCTTCAACGATCTGTACTACCCGAACGCAGGCAATCCGGCGATCCGCCCCGAGCGCAGCCACTCGGTCGAGGCCGCCGTGCAGTACGCGTCGGACGCGCTCGGCGTGGCGCGCGTGACGGTGTTCCAGACGCGCTACACGGACCTGATCGACTACCAGCCGGTCGCGAACAGCTATTACTATCAGGCCGTGAACATCGGCCGGGCCAAGGTGCAGGGTGTCGAGGGCTCGTGGCAGGGCCATGTCGGCAAGACCGAGGTGCGGGTCGCGGCGACCGTGCAGAACCCGGTCGACGAGACGGCCGGCCAGGACCTGAACCGGCGCGCGCGCCGCTTCGCGTCGTTCGCGCTGAACCGCGCGTTCGGCGGCTGGCGCGTCGGCGGCGAATGGCTCGTCAGCGGCGCGCGCAACGACACCGGCAATCCGCTCGGCGGCTACGGGGTCGTCAACCTGTCCGCGCGCTACAACATCACGAAGGCGTGGTACGTGAGCGCGCGCATCGACAACCTGCTCGACAAGGATTACGAACTTGCCTATGCGTACAACACGCCGCGCCGCGGCGCCTACGTCACGATCGGCTGGCAGCAGCCGTGACGCACGCGGCGGGGCGCGCGGATGAACGCGCGCCGCGCGGCCCTGATCTGGGCCGGGGCCGCGGGCGTCGCGGCCGCCTTGTTCGTCGCGTCGCTGACGTGCGGCAGCCTGCCCGTCTCGCCCGGACAGGCGCTGGCCGCGCTCGCGCCGCATGGGGGCGGTGACGCGACGCCGCTCGCGGTCGAGGTCGTGCGCACGCTGCGCCTGCCGCGGGCGCTCGCGGGCTTCAGCTGCGGCGCGCTGCTCGCGCTCGCGGGCGCGCTGTTGCAGGTGCTGCTGCGCAATCCGCTCGCCGAGCCTTACGTGCTCGGCGTATCGGGCGGCGCGGCGGGCTTCGCGCTCGTCGCGATGATCGCGGGCGGCGCGTGGTGGATGGTCGACGCCGCGTCGTTCCTCGGCGCGCTCGCGTCGATCGCCGTGCTGCTCGGTCTCGCGCGTCGCGCGCTGTGGCGCGGCGACGTTCGCGACGCATCGCCGCGTCTGCTGCTCACGGGCGTGGTGATCGCGGCGGGGTGGGGCGCGCTGATCACGCTGCTGCTGTCGATCGCGCCGGACAACCGGCTGCGCGGCATCCTGTTCTGGCTGTCGGGCGACCTGAGCGGCGCGGCCGCGCCCTGGTTCGCGCTCGCGGCGCTCGCGGCGGCCTTGCTCGCCGCGCTGCCGGTCGCGCCGCAGCTCAACGCGCTGCTGCGCGGCGACGCCGTGGCGGCGGCGCTCGGCGTGCCGGTCGCGCGGCTGCGGCTGCGCATCTACCTGATCGCCTCGCTGGCCGCCGCGGCCGCGGTCACCACGGCCGGCACGATCGGCTTCGTCGGTCTCGTGGTGCCGCACGCGCTGCGGCTCGCATTCGGCAACGACCAGCGCATGCTGCTGCCCGCCGCCGCGCTCGCGGGCGGTGGCGGCGTGATGGCGGCCGACCTGCTCGCGCGCACGGCGATCGCGCCCGCGCAATTGCCGGTCGGCGTGATGACGGCGTTGATCGGCGTGCCGGTGTTCCTGTGGATGCTGCTGAGGCGGGCGCGATGAGCGCGCCGCGCCTGCTTCCGGATGCCGTCGCGGCGCGCTGCGATGCGCGGCGGCTCGCACTGCAAGCGGGTGGCCGCCTGCTGCTCGACGATTTCACGCAAGGCTTCGGCCCGGGCGAGCTGTGGTGCATTGCCGGCCCGAACGGCGCGGGCAAGACAACGCTGATCTCGACGCTCGCCGGACTCGCGCCGCCCGCGCGCGGGCAGGTCGAACTCGACGGCGTGCCGCTCGCCGCATGGTCGCCCGCGCCGCTCGCGCGGCGGCGCGCGCTGATGGCGCAGAGCGTGCACGACGCGTTCAGCGCGAGCGTGTTCGACACCGTGCTGCTCAACCGCTTTCCGCATCTGTCCGGCTGGGGCTGGGAGCGTCCCGAGGATCGCGCGGCCGCGCAGGCCGCGCTCGACGCGCTCGGGCTCGCGGCGTTCGCCGCGCGCGACGTGCTGTCGCTGTCGGGCGGCGAGCGCCAGCGCGTCGCGCTGGCCGGCGCGCTGTGCCAGGACGCGCCGCTGCTGTTGCTCGACGAACCGCTCGCGCATCTCGACCTCCATCACCAGATCGATTGTCTCGCCGCGCTGGCCGACTGGCTGCGCGGCGGCGCGCGCACCGTGATCTTCTCGTGCCACGACCTGAACCTCGCGCGCCGTTTCGCGACCCACGCGCTGCTGCTCGACGGGCGCGGCGGCGCGCAGGCCGGCCCCGCGCGCGAGGTGCTGAGCGCCGAGCGCGCGAGCCGGGCGTTCGGCTATCCGCTCGTGTTGATCGAGCGCGACGGCCGCGAAGCGCTGGTGCCGGTGTGGCCGGCGCAGACGGCGCGATGATGTCGGGCCGCCCGTACGTATTCGCGTCCGGGTGCCGCCCGGCGCCCCCGGCGTTGTTTTCGATCCCGTTTCCGTTTCCGTTTCCGATTTCGACTCAGGCGAACCCATGACCTCGACTTTTTCCGTGCCCCGGATCGATCCGCTCGACGCAGCGGCGCGTGCACCGCTGCAGCACCTGATCGATCACAAGACGAAGCCGCCCGGCAGCCTCGGCCGGCTCGAAGCGCTCGCGCTGCAACTGGCGCGGATCCAGCAGTGCGATGCACCGCGCGTCGAGCGGCCGGTGATGATCGTGTTCGCGGCCGATCACGGCATCGCGGCGGAGGGCGTGAGCCCGTATCCGCAGGCCGTGACCGCGCAGATGGTCGCGAACTTCCTGGCGGGCGGCGCGGCGATCAATGCGTTCTCGGGCGTCGCAGGCTGCGCGCTCGAGATCGTCAACGCGGGCGTCGCGACGCCGCTGCCCGCGCACGCGTCGTTGCTCGACCTGCCGATCGCCGCCGGCACGCGCAACTTCGCGCACGAACCGGCGATGTCGCGCGCCGAGTGCGAGGCGGCGCTCGCGGCGGGCGCGGCGCGGGTGCGCCACCACGCGGCGCTCGGCACCAACGTGATCGGCTTCGGCGAGATGGGCATCGCGAACACGTCGGCGGCCGCGTGCGTGATGAGCCGCCTGCTCGACCTGCCGCTCGACGCGTGCGTCGGGCGCGGCACCGGCCTCGACGACGCGGGGCTCGCGCACAAGCGCGCGGTGCTGTCGGGCGCGCTCGCGCGCCACCCGGATGCGCGCGCGCCGCTCGACGTGCTGGCCGCCTTCGGCGGTTTCGAGATCGCCATGATGACGGGCGCATTTCTCGCGGCGGCGGCCGCGCGCATGACGGTGCTCGTCGACGGCTTCATCGCGACCTCGGCGCTGCTGGTCGCCGATGCGCTCGCGCCGGCGCTGCGCGAGTATTGCGTGTTCTCGCACGCGTCGGACGAGCGCGGGCATCGCCGCATGCTCGCTCATTTCGGCGCGGAGCCGCTGCTCGCGCTCGACCTGCGGCTCGGCGAGGGCACGGGCGCCGCGCTCGCGCTGCCGCTCGTGCGGGCCGCCGCCGCGTTCCTCGTCGAGATGGCGAGCTTCGATGCGGCCGGCGTCGCGAACCGTGACGCCTGAGCGCGCCGTGGGCCTGCGCGCGGAGCTGCGCTATGCGTTCGTCGCGCTTGGGTACTTCACGCGCGTGCCGGTGCCGCGCTGGGTCGGCTACGAAGCGGACGACCTGAATCGCGCGGCGCGCTATTTCCCGCTGGTCGGCGTGGGCGTCGGCGCGGTCGCGGCCGGCGTGTACCTGCTGGCCGCGCGACTGTGGCCGGCCGGCGTGGCGGTGCTGCTGTCGATCGCGGCCACGCTGCTGTTGACGGGCGCGTTCCATGAGGACGGCCTCGCGGACAGCTGCGACGGCTTCGGCGGCGGGTATCGGCGCGAGGACGTGCTGCGCATCATGCACGACTCGCGGATCGGCACCTTCGGCGCGGCGGCGCTCGTGATCGCGCTTGCGCTGAAGTGGCAGGCGCTGGTCGCGCTGCCGCCCACGCATGTCGCGTGGACGATGCTCGCCGCGCATGCGGCGAGCCGCGTGGGCGCGGTGAGCCTCCTGGTCACGCTCGACTACGTGCGCGGCGAGGGCAAGGCGAAGCCGGTCGCGCAGCGGATGTCCGCGCGGGCGTTCGGCTTCGCCGCGCTGGGCGGGCTGCCGTGGCTGCTGTGGCCGGACTGGCGCATGGGGCTGGTCGCGCTTGGCGTGCTCGCCGGATTGCGCGTGCTGCTCGCGCGTTACTTCGTCGCGCGGATCGGCGGTTATACCGGCGATTGCCTCGGCTTCGCGCAGCAGCTGTTCGAACTGGCGATCTATCTGGTGGCGCTCGGATGGATCTCGTCCTGATCCGTCATCCGGCCGTCGCGGTGGACCCGGGCGTGTGCTACGGGCGCAGCGACGTACCGCTCGCGGTCGACCCGGACGAGGCGGCCCGTGCGTTGATGCGTGCGTTCGACGCGCGCGGCATTCCGGTTCCCGATGCGCTCGTCACGAGCCCGCTGTCGCGCTGCGCCGGGTTCGCGGCGGCGCTCGCGCGCGGCTGGCGAGCATCGTTGCGGAGCGAGCCGCGGCTGCGCGAGATCGACTTCGGCGCGTGGGAGATGCTGCGTTGGGATGAGATCGGCCGTGAGGCGATCGAACGCTGGAGCGCGGACTTGTGGGGCGCGCGCGAGCATGGCGGCGAGAGCGTCGCGCAGTTCGTCGCGCGGATCGCGCCCATGCTGCCGGCGTCGAATGCGTCGAATGCGTCGAATGCGTCGAATGCGTCGAATGCGTCGAATGCGTCGAACGCGACGAACGCGACGAACGCGACGAACGCGACGAACGCGACGAACGCGACGAACGCGACGAACGCGACGAACGCGACGAACG
>NZ_JBXAPG010000043.1:0-24311 GCF_058803765.1 Burkholderia sp. GW821-FHT14F03 | reverse complement strand
ACCAACACGACCAACACGACCAACACGACCAACACGACCAACACGACCAACACGACCAACACGACCAACACGACCAACACGACCAACGAAATGCGCGGCTACGTCACGCATGCAGGCGTGGTGCGCGCGCTCGCGGCTCGGGCGCTCGACCTGCCGCTCGACGGTCTGTTGCAACGGCCGGTCGCGTATGGCGGCGTGGTGTGGTTGCGCGCGGATCCGGCGACGCGTTCGGGCTGGCGGCTGATGGCATGGGATGAAGCCTGACGGCTCGGGCGCGAGGATCGGATCCGCCGGCTGATTCGTTTCGTATCCTGATGGTTCTCTCCGTCGTTGCGCTGATGGGCCTGCGCGGACCCCGCTGATTCACGGCAGCGAACCGCCGCCACGCCACCGGCGCGTCCTTCCATGTCGAGATCGTGCTGGGCGCGGCACCCCGGGCGTCAGCCGCGCGATGTTCTTCCCCTGAGCCCTACATCTCCTTCGTACCGCGGCGGGTTGCGCCGCTGGAGCCGGGGAGCCGCGCACGCTCGCAGGCCCCGGCGAGAGGGTTCCTCGAAAACCCGATCGGATCATCATCTGCACCGGACGTTCGATCCCACGCGCTTTCTTTCCCGGCTCCCGCAGCGTCCGCATCATCGGCGGCCTCGATTTCGAACAATCGCAGCCACCTTCCCGATGGCGGAAAAAATACGCGTTTCCTGTCCTGCATCAAGCTATCCGCCCGCCCGGCCATCGCACGCGCGCACGCATTTCGCTAAGCAGCAAATCCCACGATCGCGATCTTGCATCTTGCGGATTTCCTCCTATGATCAACGACATAAGAATATGGTGCAGTGCTCCAGCGAACGCGGTTTTCGCGGAGGGTAGAGGGCCATATCTTCGCTGTGTATCCCCATGTCTCCGCTATTTCCGTTTTCGGAACGGAGGGTCGATCGTTGCCTCCGCAATCGGGAAATGGTTGGAAAGACGCACGTGTCGAATTGCCGTAATCCGACGGGATCGATCGTCGGCGCGAGGGAGCATTCGATGAGGCAAATGGACCGGTTCACCGTCGCGCGTTCATCTCCGAGCGCGGCGAGGCCGGGCACAGTCCCACGGGCCTCGTGATTGGCGACACCGATGTTGTTCCACATGACCGCGGCGGCGAGCACGCACGCGAGCGGTCTGCGCTGCGCGAAGCACACGGCCGCCCCGAGCGGGCGGGCCGGGCAACATCCTGACGGGCGCCAAGCCCGTATCCATTCACGATGAGGCGCGCGCGTCGGCGACGCGGTCGGCGCGCCCGTTTTCGATGAGGAGGCCGTCGCGATGTCCACCGAAGTCATACCGAGCCAATCGTTTCTCTATCAGCAATGGGTGCAGGGCCTGAGCGATTCGTACGAGGCGTTTCGCCTGCTCGCCGATACGCCCTTGCGCGTGAGCCTGCTTGCGCTCGAGTCGGCGCAGTCCCTGCTGCGCACCGCGATCGACGAAAACGTCGCCGGCAAGCTGTTCAGCCAACAACTGAGGGAGGCGATCGTGGTGGCGGTGCAACTGTCCGCGGATGGGTCCGCCAACGACGCGACGGCCGTTTCCCACGCATCCCGGTGAGGGCGCGATGACAACCTTCCTCCACGAGCGCATCCGTTCGTTCGGCGCGCGTCCCTGTCTCGTCTCGGCGGACGAGACCATCGCCTACGACGCATTCGCCGACCGGATCGATTTCTGGCGCGGCGAACTCGACGTATGGTGCATCGGACGCGGCGACACGGTCGCGGTCTGCGGCGACTACGCGCCGAACGTCTGTGCGCTGCTGCTCGCCCTGGCATTCGCGGGCGCGATCGTCGTGCCGATCGCGTCGGCCGGCGCGAAGCGCGGCGAGTTTCTCGACATCGCGGAAGTCGGCTTCGTCGTCACGTTCGACTCGGCCGGCGCCGCGCGGGTCGAGCGCCGCACGACGCCGGCGGCGTCGCATCCGCTGCTCGAACAGCTGCGCGCGGCCGGCTCGGCCGGCCTGATCCTCTTCAGCTCCGGCTCGACCGGCCGCAGCAAGGCCTCGCTGCTCGATCTCGATCGCATGCTGGGGAAGCTCGAACGGACGAAGGGCCGCGCCTACGTGACGCTCGTCTTCCTGATGCTCGATCACATCGGCGGCATCAACACGCTGCTCAACGTGCTGAGCCAGGGCGGCACGATCGTGACGCCCGCCAGCCGGACGCCGGACGCCGTGTGCGACGCGATCGCGCGCCATCGCGTCGAACTGCTGCCGACCAGCCCGACGTTCCTCAACATGATGCTGATCGCCGATGCGGGCGCGCGCTACGACCTGTCGTCGCTGAAGCTCGTCACCTACGGCACCGAGCCGATGCCCGAGACGACGCTTGCCGCGCTGCACGCCGCGCTGCCCGAGGTCCGGCTGAAGCAGACCTACGGGTTGTCCGAACTCGGCATCCTGCCGACGCAATCGAAGGAATCGGGCTCGCTGTGGATGAAGCTCGGCGCCGACGGGTTCGAGCACCGCGTCGTCGACGGCGTGCTGCACGTGCGCTCGGAAACCGCGATGCTCGGCTATCTGAACGCGCCGTCGCCGTTCGACGACGCGGGCTGGTTCAACACGCAGGACGTCGTCGAGACGGACGGCGACTACGTGCGGGTGCTCGGCCGCCGTTCGGAAATCATCAACGTCGGCGGCGAGAAGGTCTATCCGAGCGAGGTGGAGAACACGCTGCTCGCGGCCGGCAACGTGCGCGACGTCACCGTGTCGGGCCGGCCCAATCCGGTGACCGGGCACGTCGTCATCGCGCGCGTGTCGCCGATCGAACCGGAGACGCCGGCGGCGCTCGCCGCGCGCTTGCGGACGTTCTGCGCGAGCCGCCTCGAACGGTTCAAGGTGCCGGTCCATATCGATGTCGACGAAAGCGCGCATCACAACGACCGGTTCAAGAAAGCCAGGGTGTCACGACCGACGGAGCAAGCCAGATGAGCGACGCAAACGACGTAGTCATCGTCAGCGGCGGCAGCCGGGGGCTGGGGCTCGCGCTGGTGCGTACGTTCCTCGACGCGGGCAGGCGGGTGGCGACGTTCAGCCGCTCGCGCACCGCCGGGATCGACGACCTGATCGAGCGCGACACGCGCGGCGCGCGGTTTCACTGGGCGCAGGTGGACGGCACCGACGGCGCGGCCGCGGCGGCGTTCGTGGCGGGCGTGGCCGAGCGCTGGGGCGGCGTCGACGTGCTCGTCAACAACGCGGGCGTGAGCCACGACGGGCTGCTGGCGCTGATGCGCGAGGAGCAGATCGAACAGATGATCGCGGTCAACCTGACCGGCGCGATCCTGCTCACGCAGTGCTGCGCGAAGTGGATGATCCGCGCCAACCGCGGCGCGATCGTCAACATCGCGTCGGTCAACGCGATCCGCGGCCACGCCGGCGTGGCCGTGTACAGCGCGACCAAGGCGGCGCTCGACGGCCTGACCCGCAGCCTCGCGCGCGAGCTGGGCGCGCGCGGCGTGCGCGTGAACTCGGTCGCGCCCGGCTACTTCGAAAGCGAGATGGTCCAGCATCTCGACGAGGCCGCGCGCGCGCGGATCGCCCGCCGCACGCCGCTGGGCCGGCTCGCCGACACGGACGACATCGCCCGGGTCGTCGAATTCCTCGCATCTGATCGCGCCGCGTTCGTGACGGGGCAGACGATCGCCGTTGACGGAGGCATCACATGCTGACCACGCATTTCGATCGCGACGAGACCGCGCGTCTCGTCCACGGCGCCGTGCTCAAGGTCATGAGCCAGCAGGGACAGCCGCCGCGCGAGCTGCGCGACGACGACAAGCTCAACGCGACGCTCGGCCTGAGTTCGCTCGATCTCGCCCAGCTCGTGTTCGAGCTTGAATTGACGTTCGGCGCGGACCCGTTCCGGACCCTCGTGCCGATCACGTCGGTGCAGACGGTGGGGCAGCTTGCCGGCGCCTACCTGCGCCTCTTCGACGATACGGCGACGCCGGCCGGCGCACGCGACGAGCTCGCCGACGCGCAGGCGGCGAGCGAACGCCGCCGGCAACGTCGCGGGGCGCGGGAATGACGGCGGCGAAGGTGTCGGAGCCGGCCGACGACGCGCCGCCGCCGGATGCCGCGCATGCCGCGCCCGGCGGCATCGCGATCGTCGGGATCGGCTGCCGCCTGCCGGGCGCGAACGATTGGCGGACGTTCTGGCAGAACCTCGTCGACGGCGTCGAATCGATCCGCTTCTTCGACGACGCGGCCTTGCTGCGCGCGGGCGTCGACCCCGGGCAGCTCGCCGCGCCGGACTACGTGAAGGCGTCGCCCGTGATCGACGATTTCGACCGCTTCGACGCGGGCCGCTTCGAGTATTCGCCGCGCGAGGCGCGCGTGATGGACCCGCAGCATCGGGTCTTTCTCGAAGTCGTCCACGATGCGCTCGAAGACGCGGGCTACTGGCCCGACGCCTATGACGGCGCGATCGGCGTGTTCGCCGGCGCGGGCGGCGTGGTCAGCAGCTATTTCGCCTCGAATCCCGCGCTGCACGGCTCGACGGGCGGCGTCGAGCACATCGGCAACGACAAGGATTTTCTCGCGACGCGCGTGTCGTACAAGCTGAACCTGACCGGGCCGAGCGTGACCGTGCAGACCGCCTGCTCGACCTCGCTCGTCGCGATCCATCTCGCATGCGGCAGCATCCTGAACGGCGAATGCGACATGGCGATCGCGGGCGCGTCGACCGTCCGCGTGCCGCACCTCGCCGGCTATACCGCGCGCCAGGGCGACATCCTGTCGCCGGA
Source organism: Burkholderia sp. GW821-FHT14F03 (assembly GCF_058803765.1). NCBI lineage: Bacteria > Pseudomonadati > Pseudomonadota > Betaproteobacteria > Burkholderiales > Burkholderiaceae > Burkholderia > Burkholderia sp. GW821-FHT14F03. Next base: position 19,538 of record NZ_JBXAPG010000043.1, on the reverse strand, counting down.
CGGGCACTGCCGCGCATTCGACGCGCGGGCGCAAGGCACGGTCTTCGGCAGCGGCGCGGGCGCGATCGTGCTGAAGCACGTCGAGGATGCGCTCGCGGACGGCGATCACATCTATGCGGTGATTCGCGGCACGGCGATCAACAACGACGGCGGATCGAAGGTGAGCTACACCGCGTCGAGCGTGACCGGGCAGGCGAAGGCGATGCTGGATGCATTCGCCGGCGCGGGCGTCGAGCCGCGCGCGATCGGCTACGTCGAGGCGCACGGCACCGGCACGGTGGTCGGCGATCCGCTCGAGATCGATGCGCTCACCAAGGCGTTTCGGCGTCACACGCAGGACACGGGCTTTTGCGCGGTCGGCTCGGTCAAGACGAATCTCGGCCACCTCGAACAGGCGTCGGGCGTGGCGAGCGTGATCAAGGTCGCGCTCGCGCTCGAGCGCGGGCGGATCCCGCCGAGCCTCCATTTCGAGACGCCGAACCCGCGGATTCCGTTCGCGCAGACGCCGTTCTTCGTGAACACCGCGCTGCGCGACTGGCCGCGCGGCGCCGCGCCCCGGTTCGCGGCCGTCAATTCGCTGGGGCTCGGCGGCACGAACGCGTTCGCCGTGCTCGAGGAGGCGCCCGCGCAGCCGCGCGCGGCGGCCGCGCAGGAGCGGCCGCTGCACGTCCTCGCGCTGTCGGCCCGCTCGGAGCGCGCGCTCGCCGCGCTCGCGGACCGCTGGCGTCAGCATCTGGCGGCGACGGACCAGCCGGTCGCCGATCTCTGTCATACCGCGAACACCGGGCGCGCGCAGCTCAACGTCAGGCTGACCGCGATCGGCGGCACGGCGGGCGAGCTGTCGGCCCAGCTCGCGGCGCCGTCCGTCACGGCGCGCGGCGAGGCGCGGCCGCTCGCGTTCCTGTTTACCGGGCAGGGCTCGCAGTACGCGGGAATGGCGGCCGAGTTGTACCGGACGCAGCCCGTGTTCCGCGATGCGCTCGATCGCTGCGACGCGCTGCTGCGCCCGCATCTCGACACGCCGCTGCTGTCGGTTCTCTACGGCGATGCGGACGCGAGGGCGCTGATCGACGAGACGGCCTACGCGCAGCCGGCGCTCTTCGCGATCGAGTGGGCGCTCACCGAACTCTGGCGCGCGTGGGGTATCGTGCCGAGCGCGGTGCTGGGCCACAGCGTCGGTGAATACGTGGCCGCCTGCGTGGCCGGCTGCTACGACCTCGAGACGTGCCTCGCGCTGATCGCGGCGCGCGGCCGGCTGATGCAGGCGCTGCCGAAGGGCGGCGCGATGGCGGCGCTGTTCGCGGGGGAGGCGGCCGTCAAGCGCCTGCTCGACGCGAGCGACCCGCAGCGCATCGCCGTCGCGGCGTACAACGGGCCCGAGAACACCGTCGTGTCGGGCAGCGCCGACGCGGTGGCCGAGGTGGTCGAGCGGGCGCGGCAGGCCGGCATCGGCGGGCGCGAGCTGACCGTGTCGCATGCGTTCCACTCGCCGTTGATGACGCGCGCGGCGGCCGAACTCGAAGCGCTCGCGGGCGATCATCGCGCGGCCGCGCCGCGCCTCCCGCTGGTTGCGAACCTGACGGGCGAGCTGGCCGACGGCCCGCCGACGCCCGGCTATTGGCGCGATCACGCGTTGCAGCCCGTGCATTTCATCGCGGGCGTGCAAACGCTCGCGCGGGCCGGCATCGTCGACTTCGTCGAGGTCGGCCCGGGCACGACGCTCGTATCGCTCGCGCAGCAGATCCTGGGGAACGACGCGGCCGACGGGCGGCGCTTCCTCGCATCGATCGGCCGCGAGCGCGAATGGAGCGAGCTGACGGCGACGCTCGCTGCGTTGTGGCGGACCGGCGCGCCGGTCGACTGGCGTGCGTTCGACGCGCCGTATGCACGTCGCCGCGTGTCCGCGCCGACCTATGCGTTCGAGCGCGAGCGCTACTGGCTCGACGCCGGCCAGGGCAGTGCGACGGCCGGCGCGGGCGCGGGTTCGCGAGCGGGCGCCGACCTGACTGGCCGGCGCCTGTCGTCGCCGCTCGCCGCCTGGCAGTACGCGGCGACCTACGACCTCGACGCGCTGCCGTGGCTCACCGATCACCGCATCTTCGGCATGGCCGTGCTGCCGGTCGTGGCCGGGCTCGTCGCGCTCGCCGCGGCCGCGCGCGAGCGGGTGGGCGGCGCGGCCGTCGCGATCGAATCGCTGACCTACGACGATGCGCTCGTCATTCCCGACGACGGCGCGCGCGCCGTGCAGATCATCCTGCAGGGCGACGACGAGATCGATGCCGAGCTGGCCAGCCGCGCCGCCGGCGACGAAACCTGGCGGCGCCATCTGCGCGCGCGCGTGAGCGCGCTCGCGGCGTCGCGCCTCGCGCCGCTCGCGACGCCGTTGCCGGCCTCGATCGGCGTCGAGCGGATGGCGCAGATCGACCCGGCGCGCTACTACGATGCGATCGCGCCGCTCGGGTTCGGCTACGGCCCGGGCTTTCGCGGCATCGTCGCGCTGTGGCGCGGCGACGATGAAGCGGTGAGCCGCGTGCAGTTGCCCGAGCCGCTCGACGCGGCCGCGTACGCGCTGCATCCCGCGCTGCTCGATGCATGCTTGCACCTCTATCCGGCGCTGGTCCCCGAATATCGGAGCCTGGCCGATCTCGAAGCGAAGCCGGAGGGCACCTGGCTGCCGATCTCGATCGAGCGCTTCGAGATGGCGCGCGACGGCGCGGCGCACGTGTGGGTGCGGGCGAAGCGCCGCCAGGTCGCGCAGCCGGACGTCGTCACGTTCGATATCGAAATCCACGGCGACGACGGCGCGCCGGTCGCGCTGCTCGGCGGGCTGACGGTGAAGCCGATCACGCGCGCGCAGCTCGCGCCGCGCGCGAGCGCGTCGCGCAATCGCGCGCTGCATCGGCTCGAATGGATCGAGCGCTCGACGCCGCCGCTGCCGGAGGCCGCGGCGGCCGGGCCGTCGGACTGGCTGATCGTCGCGGGCGTCGAACGCGGCATCGCCGACGCGCTTGACGCGCAGTTGCGCGCGCTCGGGCATCGCGCGGCGGTCTTGCCGCTGCCCGACGACGGCTCGGACGCCGAGCTCCAGGCCGCACTGAGCGCCGCATGGGCCGGGCGCGCCGCCAATGCGGCCGGCCCTGTCGGCGTCGTGCTCGCGCACGGTCTCGGCGAGCGCGTCGACGAGACGACCACGGTCGACGCGCTCGCGGCCGCGGAACGCCGGGCGAGCGGCCGCACGCTCGCGCTGGTGCGCGCGCTCGCGGTGCTTGCCGATCCGCCGCCGCGCGTGTGGCTCGTCACGCGCGGCGCGCATGCGCCCGCGCCGCGCGCGCCGGGCGGCGACCCGTTGCAGTCGTCGCTGTGCGGCATCGGGCGCGTCGCGATGCTCGAATATCCGGAGCTGTGGGCCGGGACGATCGACCTCGGCGGCGAAGAGGATGTCGCGGCGCTGGGCGCGGCCCTGCTCGCGGGCGACGCCGAAAGCGAGGTCGCGGTGCGTGGGGGGCGTCGCTATGCGCCGCGTCTCGACCACGACGACGAGTCGGCGCCCGAGCGGATCGTTCCGCCGTTCGATCCGGCCGGGACCTATCTGCTCACGGGCGGGCTCGGCGCGCTCGGCCTGAAGGTCGCGGACTGGCTCGTCACCGCGCAGGGCGTGCGGCATCTGGTCCTGACCGCGCGGCGCGCGCCCGGCGAGGCGATCGGCGCGGTGCTCGAGCAGTGGCGGCGGCTGGGCGCGAACGTGGTCGTCAAGCAGGCCGACGTCGCGCGCGCGGCCGACACGCAGGCACTGATCGAGCAGATCGGCGCCGAGCTGCCGCCGCTGAAAGGCGTGTTCCACTGCGCAGGCAATCTCGACGACGGCGTGCTGGCGCAGATGGACTGGGACAAGTTCGCGCGCACGACCGGCCCGAAGGTGCTCGGCGGCTGGGCGCTGCATACCGCGACGCGCCATCTGCCGCTTGATCATTTCGTGCTGTTCTCGTCGGTGCTGAGCGTGACGGGCGCGATGGGGCAGGCGAACTACGTCGCCGGCAACGCGTTCCTCGACGGCCTCGCCGAACATCGCCGCCGGCTCGGCCTGCCCGCGCAGGCGATCAACTGGGGGCCGTGGGGCGGCGCGGGCCTCGCGACCGAGTCGGGCGAGCGGGGCGCGGCGATCTGGCGCGCGCGCGGAACCGAGTACATCGACGCGGAAGACGGCATGGCCCTGCTGCATGCGATTCTCGCGCGCGGGATCCAACAAAGCATCGTGACGCTGACCGAGTGGCCGCAGTGGGCCGCGCAGTATCCGAGAAGCCCGGCGCTGCTGGAGCGGCTCGTGCGCGGCGCGCCGGCGCGCGCGGTCAATGCGCTCTTCACGCGCGCGCAGGTCGATGCGCGGCTCGCGGCCGCGCCGGATGGCGAACGGCGCGACGTGTTGCGCGACATCGTCGGCCAGATGGTCCGCGCGGTGCTCGAGATCAAGGGCGATTTCGATTCGACGCAGCTGCTGCGCGAGCTGGGGCTCGACTCGCTGATGGCGATCACGCTGATCAACCAGCTCGACGCGGCGGTCGGCGTGCGGCTGCCGGCCGCGGCGATGCTCAAGGGGCCGAGTCTCGACCAGCTCGTCGACGAATTGCTGCCGAAGCTCAGGATTGCCGAGACGGCGGGCGAGGCGGCGCGACCGGCTGCGCCCGCCGTGCTCGCGCAGGGCGCGGCCCCGCTCCGGCACGAACGCTGGCTGGCCGAGATCCGGCCGAATCCCGCGGCGCGCTACCGGCTGATCTGCTTCCCGTTCGCGGGCGGCGGCTCGGCGATCTATCGCGCCTGGGCCAACGGCGCGGACCCGCACGCCGAGATTTTCGCGGTCGAGCCGCCCGGCCGGCTGTCGCGGATCGGCGAGCCGCCCGTGAACCGGATCGATCGGTTCGTCGACGGGCTGCTCGCGGAACTGCGTCCGCTGCTGGACAAGCCGGTCGCGTTCTTCGGGCACTGCATCGGCGGCCTCACGATGTACGAGACGGCGCGCGCGCTGATCGACCGCGAGGGCGTCGCGCCCGTGCACCTGTTCGCATCGGGCGCGCGGCCGCCGCATAGGCTCATGGCCGACGCCGCGTTCGAGCGCAAGCTCACGTCGATGCTGCTCGGCCTGCGCGATTTCGACGTCGTCGCGCCGCTCTACCGGCAGCCGGACGACGTGCTCGCCGAAGCGCTGCGCCACTTCCAGATCGATGCGACGGAACAGATGCTCGCGATTCCGGAGCTGCGCGAACTGGTCCTGCCCGTCGTGCGGGCTGAATTCGAGATGGCGAGCCGCTACGTGTTCGTGCCGAATTCGGGCTGGTCGATGCCGATCACGAGCTTCCGGGGCCGCGACGACATCTACGTGACGCACGAGGACGCGCTGGCCTGGCGCGAATTCACGAGCGGCGAGTTCAACCTGTTCACGCGCGATGGGGCGCATTTCGGGGTCGTCGATGATCGCAGCTTCATTCTCGACGCGATTTCGGATGCGCTCGCCGCATGAGCGCCCGGGCCCGCGTCTGCCGTCCGCGCGCCCGGCGTCGACCCGCTGTCGCCCGGCCATCTGCGATGCGCGCGACGACGCGTCGATGCGTGGGAGAACGAAACATGGATGACGATCTGCGTCATTTGCGGGACATGCAGCACCGGATCGGCCGCATTCGCGAATACACGCGCGACGGCCGCCAGGCGCTCGACGGGTCCGACCTGCTGCAGGACGCCGTCGTGCGCAACATCGAACTCATCGGTTACACGTGGACCTGCCTCAGTCCCGAGTTCCGCCTGCGCCTGCCGGATTTCCCGTGGCGGCTGATCGGCATGCGCGCGGAATACCTGAAACACACGCATGACTCCGCGCGGCTGAAGAAACTCGTCTGGCTGGCCGTGCAGCGCAGCGTGCCGCAACTGGAGCAGGCGATCCGGCGGCAGTTTCCGGATCTCGGCGGCGCGCCCGCGGACGCGGACGGACGATCGGGCGCGCGGCCGGGCGGGAAGCGCGGCGCACGCGCGGCGGCGGAGCCGCGCCCCGCGCGGCGCGCGGCCTGCGTCGACGATCTCGGCGACGCCTAGGCGCGCGGGCCTGACGGAGAGACAGATGAACCTTGCCGGAAAGACCGTGTTCATGTCGGGCGGCAGCCGCGGCATCGGCCTCGCGATCGCGCTGCGCGCGGCCCGCGACGGCGCGAATGTCGCGCTCGCCGCGAAGACCGCGACGCCTCACCCGCAGCTCGACGGCACGGTGTTCACGGCCGCGAAGGCGATCGAGGACGCGGGCGGCCGGGCGCTGCCGCTCATCGTCGACATCCGCGACGAAGCCCGCGTCCAGGCCGCGGTCGAAGAGACGGTCGCGGCCTTTGGCGGGATCGACATCGTCGTGAACAACGCAAGCGCCATCCGCCTGACGGGCACGCTCGACACGCCGCCCAGGCGCTATGACCTGATGCACGGCGTGAACGGACGCGGAACCTTCGTGTGCGTGCAGGCGTGCGTGCCGTATCTGCTCAAGGCGTCGAATCCGCACATCCTCACGCTGTCGCCGCCGCTGTCGACCGATCCGAGATGGTTTCGCGACTACCCGCCGTACATGATCGCGAAGTACACGATGAGCCTGTTCACGCTCGCGTTCGCGGCCGAATTCGAGCATGTCGGCATCGCGGTCAACTCGCTGTGGCCGCGCACGACGATCGCGACCGCGGCGGTGCGCAACGAGCTGGGCGGCGCGGACCTGATCGCCGCGTCGCGCAAGGCCGAGATCATGGCCGACGCCGCCCATGCGATCCTGACGCAGCCGGCGACCACCTGCACCGGCAACTTCTTCATCGACGACGTGGTGCTGCTGGCCGCGGGCGTGCGCGATTTCGCGCAGTACGACGTGCAGGCGGGCTCGCCGCTGCAGGCTGACTTTTTCGTCGACGCGCTGCCCGGCATGCGCGCCGCCAGCTCAATCACGAAGCGCGCCGCGTCCTCGTGACGCCGCGCGCTTCGCCTCGCGGGAGACGCTGATGAGTGCATCACGATTCAAGGCTCTGATGCTGAAGGAGACGGACGGCGTGGTCGCGCCGTCGATCGAATGGCTGGGCGTCGACGACCTGCCGGACGGCGACGTGACCGTCGACGTGCATTATTCGAGCATCAACTACAAGGACGCGATGGCGCTGGCCAATCGCGGCATCATCCGCGCGTTTCCGGCGATCCCGGGCATCGATTTCGCCGGCGTCGTCGCGACCTCGGCGACGCCGCGCTTCCGGCCGGGCGACGCCGTCGTGCTGACCGGCTGGGGGCTCGGCGAGCGGCGCTGGGGCGGCTTCACGCAGGTCGAGCGCGTCGACGCCGACTGGCTCGTCCCGCTGCCGCCGGGGCTCACGCTGCGGCAGGCGATGGGCATCGGCACCGCCGGCCTCACGTCGATGCTGTGCGTGCTCGCGCTGGAGCGGCACGACGTGCGACCCACGAGCGGCGAGATTCTCGTGACGGGCGCGAGCGGCGGCGTCGGCAGCCTGGCGACCGTGATCCTCGCGCAGCTCGGCTATCGCGTCGTCGCCATGACGGGCCGGCCCGGGAACGAGGCGTATCTGAAATCGCTCGGCGCGGCGCGCACGATCGGCCGCGACGATTACGCCGGGGCGCTGAAGCCGGGCCGTCACGGCATGGAGCCGGAGTTGTTCGCGGGCGTCGTCGATACCGTGGGCGGCCCGGTGCTGTCGTCGGCGCTCGCGCGGCTCGCCTACGGCGGCTGCGTGGCGGTATGCGGGCTCGTCGGCGGCATCGAATTGGAAACCACCGTGTTTCCGTTCCTGCTGCGCGGCGTGTCCGTGGTCGGCATCGATTCGGTGCGCTGCCCGACCCCGCGGCGGATCGAGGCGTGGCAGCGGCTCGCGCAATGCGTGCCGCTCGCGGCGCTCGACAGCATGTTGCGCGAGGTGCCGCTCGAAGGGGTCGTCGAAGCCGCGGCGGCGCTGGCGAAGGGGCAGGGACAGGGCAGGACGGTCGTCGATCTGCGGGCGACGTGAGCGGCTGCGGGCGCGGCACGGGGCGGCGGCGGGGTTGCCCTATGTTGTTCGTCAAGCGTCAGGGGCTGACTTGGGTGGGTAAATGGTGCCGTCGCGCAGCATGGCGAACAGGACGTCACAGCGTCGCCGTGCCGGCGCAGCGAGCGCTTGGGCGTGGCGCTTGCCCTGGTGGATCTTGCGCGCGTAATAGGCCCGCGAAACGGGGTCTCGCAAGGCGGCAAAGGCGGAGAGGAATCGTGAGCGATGCCGCACGCGTGCGCCGCTTCGTCGTTTGGGATGGCCACGGCACGCCACGTCTCGCGCTTGCGCCGGCGTCATCATGCGCGGTCGGCGCGCGTTGGCGTCGCGACGGCGCGCACGGTTTTCACGGCAAGTTCGACGCGGCGAGGTTGCTGCAGCGGGGCCGTCACGGCGCGGCCGTGACGGCAGGACTGCAGGTCGATACGCCGGGGTCGTGACGGCGTGCCCGTCACGGCCCCGGCCGCCGCGCCCGCGCCTCCTCCAGATCCTTGCACAAGGCCTCCGCGCCCAGCGCGAGGCGCGGCGCGGGCCGCGTCAGCCAGTCGCCGTCGATCGCGAACAGGTTGCCGCGCGCGACCGCTTTCAACGCCGGCCAGGCGCGCCATCGGTCGAGGCTCGGCGGCGGCGTGTCCGACGCGGTCGCGCCCGTGCGCGTGGTCACGATCGCCTCGGGATCGGCGGCCAGCACCGCCTCGTCGGTCACCGACGGCACGAGCGGCTTCAGCTGCGCGAACACGTTGCGGCCGCCGCACAGCGCGATCACGTCGCTGATGATGTGGGTGCCGTTGAGCGTCATCAGCGGCCGGTCCCAGACCTGGAAGAACACGTCGACGCGCGGCTGGTCCGCATAGCGCGCGCGCAGCGCCGCGATGCGCCGGCGGTAGTCGGCCGCCGCCGCGTCGGCGGCCGCGCGCGTGCCGAACAGGTCGCCGAGCCGGGTCAGCGCGCCGGCGACGTCGTCGACATGCTTCGGTTCGCTGTAGAACAGCGGGATGCCGAGCGCGCGCAGCCGGTCGGTCTGGCGATCGGCGTTGCCGTGTCGCCAGACCACGATCAGGTCGGGCCGCAGCGCGGCGATCCGTTCGAGATCGAGCGCCTTGTTGTCGCCGACGCGCGGCACCGCGCGGGCGGCGGGCGGGTAGTCGCTGTACGACACCGCGCCGACAAGTCGATCGCCGCCGCCCGCCGCGTAGATCAACTCGGTGACGTGCGGCGCGAGGCTGACCACGCGCCGCGCCGGCGCGGCGAGCGTCACGGTCCGGCCGTCGTCGTCGGTGACGGTGATGGCCGCGTGCGCGGCGCCGGCGACGAGCGCGGCGCACGCGGCGAGGAGACGGAGCAGGCTGCGCGTCATCACAGGGGCGCCGGGGCGGCGGTCGCCGCCGTCGGATCGCCGAGCGTCGCGACGGCTTCCGCGAGCGCCTGCTCGAAGCGCCGCCATGCCGCCTCGTCGTCGGGCAAGCCGATCCGCAGGCTCGGCGCGTGCGCGAAGTAGCGGGTCCAGACGCCGCGCCGCGCGAGCGCCTCGTGCAGCGCGGCGGCGCGCGGGTCGTCGGTCCAGCTGAACAGCGGCGTCGCTTGCGTCGCGAAGCCCTGCGCGCGCAGGCCGGCCGCGAGCCGCGCACCGTCTGCCGCGAGCCGCGCGCGGGTGGCCCGCTGCCAGTCCGTGTCGGCGAACGCGGCGGCGACCGCATGGCCCGCGGGGCCGCTCACGGTCCACGCGCCGAGCCGGTCGCGCAGGTCGCGCAGCAGGCCGGGCGCGGCCAGCGCGAAGCCCGCGCGGATCCCGGCGAGCCCGAAGAACTTGCCGACCGAGCGCAGCACGATCAGGCCCGCGCGCCCGACCTCGGCGGCGAGCGAATCGGCGTCGTCCGCGTCCGCGAACGCCTCGTCGACGATCAGCGCGCCGCCGCGCGCGTGCAGCTGCGCGTGCCAGCGCAGCAGGCGCGCGGGCGCGACGCGCTCGGTGGTCGGGTTGTTCGGGTTGCCGACGATCAGGTGGGTGAGCGCCGCGGGCAAGGTGTCGTGCGCGCACGAGAACGCCTCGACCGCATGACCGTGGCGCGCGAACGCGGGCCCGTATTCGCCGTACGCGAGCGGCGCGACGCCGGCCGTGCCGAGCGGCAGCAGCGCGGGCAACGCGCGGATCGCGGCCTGGCTGCCGGCGACCGGCAGCACGTGGGCGGCGTCCGGCGCGCCGTAGTAGCGCGCGGCGGCGGTCGCGAGCGCGTCGTCGTCGTCGGGCAGGCGGCGCCACGCGGCGGCGGGCACGGGCGGCACCGGATAGCCGCGCGGATTGATGCCGGTCGACAGGTCGAGCCAGCTGTCGTACGCGATGCCGTGGCGGCGCGCGGCCTCGCGCAGGTTGCCGCCGTGGACGATCGGCGCGTCACCCATGATGCGTCGCGAGCGCGAAGGCCGCGCCGACCAGCAGCAGCGCGAGCCACAGGATCGCGGTGCGGGCGACCAGCGCGAGCGCCGCCCGCACGTGCCCCGGGCCGGCCGGCTGGCCCGCGCCGAGCACCGGACGGACTTCGAGCGCGCCGTGATAGACGGCAGGGCCGCCGATCACGACGTTGAGGCTGCCTGCGCCGGCGGCCATCACCGGGCCGGCGTTCGGGCTGTCCCACAGGCGCGCCTGGGTGCGCCAGCAGCGCCACGCGCTCGCGGTGTCGCCGAGCAGCGCGTAGCTCGCCGCGGTGAGGCGGGCGGGGATCCAGTTGAGGGCGTCGTCGATGCGCGCGGCGGCCCAGCCGAAGCGCAGCAGGCGCGGGGTCTTGTAGCCCCACATGGCGTCGAGCGTGTTGGCGAGGCGGAACAGCAGCGCGCCCGGGCCGCCCGCGATCGCGAACCAGAACAGCGCGCCGAAGATCGCGTCGTTGCCGTTCTCGAGCGCCGATTCGACGGCGGCGCGCGACAGCGCACTGGCGTCCGCGTCGCGCGTGTCGCGCGACACGATGCGCGCGGTCAGCGCGCGCGCGCCGGCGAGGTCGCGGCGCGCGAGCGCGGCCGCGATCGGCGCGATGTGATCGGCGAGGCTCTTCGCGCCGAGCGCGAACCACAGCAGCGCCACGTGCAGCGCGGCGGCGAGCGCCCACGGCAGGACCGCGGTGAACCACGCGGCGAGCGCGACGAGCGGCACCACCGCGAGGCACCAGGCGCCGAGCCCGACGAGGCGGCCGCGCCGCCCGTCGTTCAGGGTGGTTTCGAGATGCGCGGCGATCCGTCCGAAGCCGACGAGCGGATGGCCGGCGCGCGGTTCGCCGATGCGCAGATCGACGAGGAACGCGGCGATCGCGAGGATCGCGACGGCAGGCATCGAGAGCATCAGCATCAGCCGGCCCGCCCGTTCTTCAGGTCGAGGGGCAGCCCGGCGACGAGCAGCGTGACGCGCGTCGCGCACGCGGCGATGCGCTGGTTGAGCCGGCCCAGTTCGTCGACGTAGCGGCGCGTTTCCGCGCCGAGCGGCACCACGCCGAGGCCGATCTCGTTGCTGACGACGATGAGCCGCGCGCGCGTCGCGCCGAGCGCGGCTTCCAGCTCGGCGACCCGGGCCTCGTACAGCGCCGGGTCGACGGGCGCGCCGTCGGCGGGACAGAGCAGGTTCGCGAGCCACAGCGTGAGGCAGTCGACCAGCACGCAGGCGGCGGGATCGTCGAGCCGCAGCAGGGTCTGCGCCAGCTCGACGGGCGCCTCGACGAGCGCCCAGTCGGCCGGGCGCCGCGCGCGATGATGGGCGATGCGCGCGGCGAATTCGTCATCGGCGACGCGTGCGGTGGCGACATAGGTGACGGCCCGCCCGCTCGAGGCGGCGAGCTGCTCGGCGTAGGCGCTCTTGCCGGAGCGCGCGCCGCCGAGGACGAAGGTGAGATCGTGCGGAGTCATCGCATGATTGTAACGGCGCGGGCGATAATGCGACCTTCGCTTTTTGCCGGAACGCCCGCTTCGATGACCGCCTCCGTTTCCCCCGCGCGCGTGCGCGGCACGCTGATGATCCAGGGCACCACGTCCGACGCGGGCAAGAGCACGCTCGTCGCCGGGCTGTGCCGGCTCGCGCGCCGCGCGGGCGCGCGCGTCGCGCCGTTCAAGCCGCAGAACATGGCGCTCAACAGCGCGGTCACGGCGGACGGCGGCGAGATCGGCCGCGCCCAGGCCCTGCAGGCGCTCGCGGCCGGCATCTCCGCGCATACCGATTTCAACCCGGTGCTGCTCAAGCCGACCAGCGACCGCGGCGCGCAGGTGATCATCCACGGCCGCGCGCGCGCGAACCTCGATGCGCGCGCCTATCACGCGTACAAGCCGATCGCGTTCGAAGCGGTGCTCGAATCGTATGCGCGCCTGCGCGCGGGCTACGACGCGGTGGTCGTCGAGGGCGCGGGCAGCCCCGCCGAGATCAACCTGCGCGACGGCGACATCGCGAACATGGGCTTCGCCGAGCGCGTCGACTGCCCGGTGGTGCTGGTCGCGGACATCGATCGCGGCGGCGTGTTCGCCCACCTGATCGGGACGCTCGCATGCCTGTCGGAGAGCGAGCGTGCGCGCGTGCGCGGGTTCGTGATCAACCGCTTTCGCGGCGACCCGGCGCTGCTCAAGCCGGGGCTCGACTGGCTCGAGGCGCGCACCGGCAAGCCGGTGCTCGGGGTCGTGCCGTACCTGCACGGGCTCGTGCTCGATGCCGAGGACATGCTGCCCGCGCAGGCGCGCACCGTCGCCGCCGAGCGCGACGCCGGCGTGCTGCGGGTCGTGGTGCCCGCGCTGCCGCGGATCAGCAACCACACCGATTTCGATCCGTTGCGCGTGCATCCGCGCGTGGATTTCACCTACTGGAAAAGCGGGCCGGTGCCGGCCGCGGATCTGCTCATCCTGCCGGGCTCGAAGAACGTGCAGCGCGACCTGGGCTGGCTGCGCGAGCAGGGCTGGGAGGCGGTGCTGAAGCGGCACCTGCGCTACGGCGGGAAGCTGCTCGGGATTTGCGGCGGGATGCAGATGCTCGGCCGGACGCTCGACGATCCGCATGGCCTGGAGGGCCCGCCCGCCTGCGTGCCGGGCCTGGGCCTGTTCGATTACGCGACGACCCTGCGGCCCGACAAGACGCTCGTCAACGTGACCGGCCGGCTCGCGTTCGGCGGCGCGCCGGCGCTGGCGGGCTACGAGATCCACATGGGCGAGACGCACGGGCCGGCGCTCGCCGCGCCCGCGCTGCGGCTCGACGGCGCGGCGGGCGGGCGCGACGACGGCGCGCGCTCGGAAGACGGGCAGATCCTGGCCACCTACGTGCACGGGCTGTTCGACGCGCCCGGCGCGTGCGCGGCGCTGCTCGCGTGGGCGGGCCTCGACGACGGCGCGGAGGCGGTCGACTACCCGGCGCTGCGCGAGGCGTCGCTGGAGCGGCTCGCCGATACGCTGGCCGCCCATCTCGACCTGCCGCGCGTGTTCGACGCGTTTGCATGAAAGCAGCCGGTCGCACGATTATTCGTTCCAAACAGGAAATAATTAAAGCCGGTCAGGCGATTTTTCAACCCGCCGGGTTCGAATAAAGTCCGTTCCATCGATCTCAACGAACCGGAACAAGGAACCCGACATGAACCCGACCCGCCTGACCGATCTGGCCGCCACGCTGCTGCGCGTGGCGCTCGGTGTGTTGTATCTCGCCCACGTCGCCCAGAAGGTATTCGTCTTCACGCTGCCGGGCGCCGCGCAGTTCTTCGTCTCGCTCGGGCTGCCGGGCTGGCTGGCCTACCTGACCACCGCGGTCGAGCTGGCGGGCGGCCTCGCGCTGCTGGCGGGCTTCCGGGTGCGGCTCGCCGCGCTCGTGCTGCTGCCGTTCATGCTGGGCGCGGTGCTCGCGCACCTGCCGAACGGCTGGAGTTTCGCCGCGCCGAACGGCGGCTGGGAATATCCGGCGTTCTGGGCCGTCACGCTCGCGGTGCAGGCGCTGCTCGGCGCGGGCGCGTTCGCGGTCGAGCGCCTTCGCGCCGCCTGAAACCCGGGTCGCCGCGCGGGCGGCCGTCGTCCCCGGCCGCATTTGCCGATATCATCGCTCCCTGTATCCGCAACGGGTGCGGCGTCGGCTCCGGCCGGCGTCGCCGACGGCTTTTTCGGGGGAATTCATGACGGTGATCGTGGTGGCGAATCCGAAGGGCGGCGTAGGCAAGAGCACGCTGTCCACCAATCTGGCGGGGTATTTCGCGGCGCAGGGCGCGTGGGTCGCGCTGGCCGATCTCGACCGGCAGCAGTCCGCGCATGCATGGCTTGACCTGCGGCCGTCGACCTTGCCGCCGATCGAGACCTGGTCGCTCGATCCCGACGCGCCCTCCAAGCCGCCGCGCGGCCTGGAATACGCGGTGATCGACACCCCGGCCGGCCTGCACGGCGGCCGCCTGAATCTCGCGCTGGATTTCGCCGACAAGGTGATCGTGCCGCTGCAGCCGTCGCTGTTCGATATCCTCGCGACCCAGCAGTTCCTGGAGCGGCTCGCGAGCGAGAAGGCGGTGCGCAAGGGCGCGGTGGAGGTGGGGATCGTCGGCATGCGGGTCGATGCGCGCACGCGCTCGGCCGACCAGCTGCACCGGTTCGTCGAGGGGCTCAAGTTGCCGGTGCTCGGCTACGTGCGCGACACCCAGAACTACGTGCAGCTCGCCGCGCACGGCCTCACGCTGTGGGACGTCGCGAAGAGCCGGGTCGACAAGGACCTGGAGCAGTGGCAGCCGATCGTCGAATGGGCGCAGGCGCGGGCCTGACGCGCGCATAAAAAACCCCACGCCCGGGCGGGTCGTGGGGTGGCCGGGGCCGGGCGGCGCGCGCCGCTCAGGTCCAGCTTTGGGTCGGCACGTGGTCGCGGCTGCCCTTCATCTTGTTGTGCTCGTCGACGAACACCAGGTCCGGCTTCCAGCCGGCCTGCAGCGCTGTCTCGTCGACCATCGCGAACGCGGCGATGATCACCAGGTCGCCGAGCTGCGCGCGCCGCGCGGCCGAGCCGTTCAGCGAGATCATGCCGCTGCCGCGCTCACCCTTGATCGCATAGGTCGAGAAGCGCTCGCCGTTGTTGATGTTCCAGATGTCGATGCGCTCGTTCTCCACGATGTTCGCGGCTTCGAGCAGATCCTCGTCGATCGCGCACGAGCCTTCGTAATGCAGCTCGCAGTGCGTGACCGCGACGCGGTGGATCTTCGATTTCAGCATGTGGCGCTGCATGGTGACTCCTAGGTGCTTCAGATTTCGAGGTTGTCGATGAGGCGGGTCGCGCCGAGCTTCGCGGCCGCGAGCACGACGAGCGGCTCGCCGGCTTCCCGTTGCGCCGCGTCGGGCGCGACCAGGTTCGCTTGCCGGCGGATCGACACGTAGTCGGGCTGCCAGCCGCGCGCGGCGAGGCTCGTGAGCGCGTCGCGCTCGAGCGCCGCGAGGTCGCGGGCGCCGCCCAGCACCGCGTCGCGCACGCGATGCAGCGTGCGCACGAGTTCCGGCGCCTCCGCGCGTTCGCGCTCGCTCAGGAAGCGGTTGCGCGACGACAGCGCGAGGCCGTCGGCGTCGCGCACGGTCTCGGCCGCGATGATCTCGACGGGCAGCGCGAGCTGCTGGCACATGCGCCGCACGATCATCAGCTGCTGGTAATCCTTCTTGCCGAACACCGCGACGCGCGGCTGCACGCAGGACATCAGCTTCGTGACCACCGTGCACACGCCGGTGAAGAAGCCCGGGCGGAACTCGCCCTCGAGGATGTCGCCGAGATCGTGCGGCGGCTGCACGCGGTATTCCTGCGGCTCCGGGTACATGTCGCGCTCGCTCGGCGCGAACAGCACGTAGACGTTGTCCTTCTGCAGCTTCTCGATGTCGTCCTGCAGCGTGCGCGGGTACTTGTCGAAATCCTCGTTCGGACCGAATTGCAGACGGTTCACGAACACGCTCGCGACGACCGGGTCGCCGTGCTGCCGGGCGAGCCGCATCAGCGACAGATGGCCCTCATGCAGGTTGCCCATCGTCGGCACGAAGGCAACGCGGTTCTGGCCGCGCAACTGGTCGCGCAGTTCCTGGATCGAGCTGATGACTTTCATGGTGGCGGGTCGGATTCCTCGCGCGGATCGCGCGTTGCGCCGCCTACGGCGGCGTCATGACTGGGTGCGGGGCGCCCGGGCGCGGAGCCAGGCGGCGAGCGTCGGGATTGTAGAGGATTTGCCGCTCCAGCGCATCGATAAAGGCACGACCGTTCGCATCAAGACGGAGGGCGGGAAATAGGGGACGATGCACGCGCGGCGGCGCGCGTCAGGCGGGCAGGTAGGCGAGCCGGACGTAGATCGGCGCGAACGGTTCGGGCTGGGTGATCTCGACGAGCGACTCGCGCGCGAGTTCGAGCATCGCGATGAAGTTGACGATCACGACGGGCACGCCGCGCGAGGTGTCGAACAGGTCGGCGAACTCCATGAAGCGGGCGTTCTGCAGGCGGCGCAGGATCAGGCTCATGTGCTCGCGCACCGACAGCTCCTCGCGCGAGATCTTGTGGTGCTGGACCAGCTTCGCGCGCTTGAGCACGTCGGCCCAGGCGGCGCGCAGGTCGTCGGAGTTCACGTCGGGGAAGCGCGGCGTGATGCTCTGCTCGATATAGACGTCGGCGCGCAGGAAATCGCGGCCGAGCTGCGGCAGATGGTCGATGCGCTGCGCGGCGAGCTTCATCTGCTCGTATTCGAGCAGGCGGCGCACCAGCTCGGCGCGCGGATCCTCGGCTTCCTCGCCGGTGTCGGCCTTCTTCACCGGCAGCAGCATGCGCGACTTGATCTCGATGAGCATCGCCGCCATCAGCAGGTACTCGGCCGCCAGTTCCAGGTTCGACTCGCGGATCTGGTCGACATAGCCGAGGTACTGGATGGTGACCTGCGCCATCGGGATGTCCAGCACGTTGAAGTTCTGCTTGCGGATCAGGTACAGCAGCAGGTCGAGCGGACCCTCGAAGGTCTCGAGGAACACCTCGAGCGCGTCCGGCGGGATGTACAGGTCCTGCGGCAGCTTGAAGAGCGGCTCGCCGTACAGGCGCGCGAACGCGGCGACGCCGTCGACGGTGTCGGGCGTCGAATCGGCGCCCGACGGGGCGGCGATCGCCTGTTCCGGTTGCGAGGCGCCGGCCTCGTCCGCGGCGCTCACGGCGTCAGAAGTTCTGGTAGTAGACGTAGGACGTCTGCTTGACGCGGGATTCCTGTTGCGCGTCGCGCTCGTCGAGGTCGACCGGCTGCTTGTCCCACAGCAGCGAGCGGCCCTTGCGCTGCTCGTCCTCGAGCGTCGGCTTCTGCTGCTTCAACTGATTCAGGAATTGCGTGACATCGGACTGGTACGGCATGGTTCGGGCTTCCGTTCAGAGGAGGGCGCACCGCGCCCGGAATACGATCGACGGGATTTTACCGCAATGCGGGGAACAGCCGGCGCAATCCGGCGTCGAATGCGCTCCCGCCGCGTCGCGTCGCTTGAACATCTTTCACGCCCGGCGCGGCGGCGGGGTTGCGCCGGTGTGGTCAAATGGCGGTTTATTCACAGGAATCCGACGCGGAGGTCGTATTTGGCAGGGCAGGCGAGACAACAGCGCGCGACGGCGCGCGGCGATCACGGGCAGCTGGCGCGCCGGCGGCGCGGCCGGCTGCCGGTGCGAGGCTGGCGGGCGCTGCTCGCGTGCGTGGCGCTGACCTGCGCGTGGCCCGCGGCCGCCAAGTACGGCGTCGACATCGACGCGCCGCGCTCGGTGCGCGCGCTGCTCAAGCAGCATCTCGACATCGCCCGCTTCGCGAAGCGCGACGACATCAGCGACGACCAGTTCGACTTCCTCGTCACCGCGACGCCGCAGCAGGTGCGCGATCTGACCGCGACGGCGGGCTATTTTTCGCCTGTGGTGCGCACCGACGTGCGCACCCGCGACGGCAAGCGCAGCGTCACCGTGTCGGTCGATCCGGGCCCGCAGACCACGGTCGAGGCGGTCGACCTGAACTTCAGCGGGCCGATCGACGGCGAGGACCCGAAGCAGGCGGCCGCCACCCGCTTCGCGTTCTCGCTGAAGCCCGGCGATCCGTTCACGCAGTCCGGCTGGGATGACGCGAAGCGCGCCGCGCTCAAGCAATTGCAGTCGCGCCGCTACCTGGGCGGGAAGATTACCGCGTCCGAGGCGCGCATCGATCCGCGCACCCGCCGGGCAAAGCTCACGGTCGCGTTCGACAGCGGCCCGACCTTCACGATGGGGCCGCTCGACGTGTCGGGCGTGCAGCGCTATCCCGAGCGCATCGTGCGCAACGTGAGCCCGCTGTCGGTCGGCGAGATCTACGACGTGCAGCGCATCAACGAGCTGCAGCGCCAGTTGCAGAACACGCCGTACTACGCGAGCGTCGCGATCGACGTCGGCGACGACACGCAGCAGCCGGAGCGCACGCCGGTGCACGTCAAGGTCAGCGAGTACCCGTACAACAGCGTGCGCGGCGGGGTTGGCTATTCCACCGACACCGGCCCGCACGTGCAGGGCTCCTACAGCTATCTCGACACCTTCGGCGCCGCGTGGCCGCTGTCGGTGTCGGGCCGGCTCGACCAGATCCAGCAGTACGGCCAGATCCAACTGTCGATGCCGCCCGGCGAGAAGGCGTGGACCAACAGCGTGCTCGCGTCGTACACCAACACCAACGTGTCGGACACGCGCATCTACAGCGCGCGGGTCGGCCTGCAGCGCACCCGCACCGGCCAGTTCATCGATTATTCGTACTCGCTGATGTACTACCAGGACCGGCTCGACCAGAACGCCGTCGGCCCGACCACGAGCCGCGCGCTGGTGCCGCAGTGGGCCTGGACGCGCCGCAACGTCGACGATCCGCTGTTTCCGCGCGCGGGCAGCCTGATCCACGCGGAGGCCGGCTTCGCGGTGAGGGGCGTGGGGACCGACCAGACCTTCGTGCGCGGCTACGCGCGCGGCCAGCAGTACCTGCCGCTCGGCAAGCGCGACCTGTTCGTGTTCCGCGCGGAACTGGGCGGCGTGTTCACGGGCGGCAGCTCGACCGGCGTGCCGGCGTCGCTGCTGTTCCGCGCGGGCGGTTCGAACTCGGTGCGCGGCTACGGCTATCAGAGCATCGGCAACAACGTCGACGGCTCGGTGCTGCCGACCAAGTACCTGGTGACGGGCACGGCCGAGTACCAGCACTGGTTCAACCACGACTGGGGCGCGGCGACCTTCTTCGACATCGGCACCGCCACCGACGCGTGGGGCGAGAAAGTGTTTTTCCAGGGCGTCGGCCTGGGCGCGCGCTGGCGCAGCCCGGTCGGCCCGGTCAATTTCGACGTGGCCTACGGGCTGCGCAACCGGAGCGTCAGGCCGTACCTGACGCTCGGCATTGCCTTCTGATCTTCGAGACCGCGAACCCGCATGACCCAGGACGTTTCCGCCCCGCCGCCCGCCGCCGCCGCACCCGGCGCCGAGCCGCCCGCCCCGCGCCGCAGGCGGCCGCCTGTCTCTTCTCCCCCCCTTACGCTGCCCACGATCGGCGG